>CAVEMP010000001.1:0-1389 GCA_963616835.1 uncultured Oscillospiraceae bacterium
ATGGAGCCGACAATGGGACTCGAACCCATGACCCCCGCTTTACGAGAGCGATGCTCTACCAACTGAGCTATGTCGGCGCACAACCAATTAGATTACAGAAACCCGTGCCCGGTTTCAAGCCCAGATTTTAAAGCAGGCGCAACACCCCGCGCACCAGGCGCTCGAAGTCTTTGGCGTGGGCACCCGCGACCTCCAGCACGCTCTCGTGCGTCACGGCAGGCGCCCCCGCCTCGTTGGCAGCCAGCGTCAAACCAAGCACGTTCATCTCAAGCGCCTTGGCCATGATGACCTCGCATACCGTGCTCATGCCCACATACGACACACCCAGCGTCCGCAGCGCCACGACCTCGGCCGGGGTCTCGAAGCTCGGCCCCAGCACGCCCGCGTAGACGCCTTCCTCGACGGCGATTCCAAGGTCGTCGGCCACACCGCGCGCAATGGTGCGCAGATACGGCGAGAAGGCCTCGTTCATGTCGATAAACGGGGTTTCGACGTCGCGCAGCTCGTCCCACTCGGCCAGCGGGTTTCTCCCTGTCAAGTTGATCTGGTCGGTCAAGATGCCCAGGCCCGTGTGGGCATTGCCCGCCACGGCGCCCGTCGCGCACGCAAAGATGATGTCGCGGCAACCCAGACGGTGAGCATGGCGCACCAGCGTGCTAACCTCTGCGGCCGAGTAGCCCTGGTACAGGTGGATGCGGCCCGGGTACACGACAACGGGCACGTCGTCGATTGAGCCCACCGTGGCCTGGAAGTTGTGGCCCTCGACGGGGCTGGCCGACACCGGGAAGCCCTCGATGTCGTGGTAGTCAATACGGCGCACGGGCTTGACCAGGCCGGACAGGTGGCCCAGGCCAGAGCCCAAAACAATCGCGACGGGGTTCTCGACAGACGGTTTGCAGGACTTAACGACATCTTCGCTAACCACGCAAATCCCCTCCTTCTTTAGCCGGGCGGCAAACACGCCGTCGCCGGCAGTCAGTGTGCTGGTATAGGTTCCATCGTAGATGAGATTTACCCCACACGACGGACTTTTTGCCTTAAGAACGGCCAACGGCGCACCGGCGGCCATAACGGCGGCCGCGCACTTCTGGGCACCGGCAGCAAATTCGCAGGTCACATCTGTACCATCGGCCAGAAGGACGCGGCTGCCCACTCGCTCGGCGGGCGGTCGCGGCACAAAAAGCCCCGCGGCCCTCTCGGGGCACACGGGGCAGGTATCGCATTTGCTCGCCAGGTCGATCACGGCCGCGCAGGGCTTGGCCGAGCCGTCAAAACGAACGTGCTCGCCCAAAAGGCATGCGCTGACCGCGACGCGCATCCTTAGACCGCCAAAGAGCCGATCTGGATGGTGGCGTTGGCCAGCAAGGTGTTGACGTAGGCCAGCCACTG
>CAVEMP010000001.1:2256-8140 GCA_963616835.1 uncultured Oscillospiraceae bacterium
CTCGGGAGCGACAGCAGCGGCGACCTCGGTCTTCTCGGCCGCGGTCACGTCCTTCTGCTCTTCCTCTGCAGAGACGTTCTTCTCGTCAGACATCAATCAAACCTTTCGTAAAGACAAACAGTCAACTTATAAATTCTTGCACAGGCCGGCGCTTGGTTTGCTTAACAATACCCAAGCCACAAGGCCGCCATGTATGCGCGCGGGTAACCCGGGCACCGCAGGCGACAGGCCCGTTGTGCCCTACTCCAGCGCCGAGATAATCTGCGCGGAGAAGGACTTGATGTAGCCCTGGCCGTTGTCGGCGTCGAACTTCACGCGCGCCGCGAGCTTCTGGCCGGTCTCTTTAGAGATATTGCCCTGGGCAAGGCCCAGAAGGCCACCCAGCATATCGCGGTACTCGGCGTCGCCGTGGTAGCACTGGATCGCCTCATCCAGAAGGGGCCATACCTCGTCGGAGCGCTCGGGCGCAGAGGCGCCGTAGCGGCATAAGAAGACGAAGGAGGCCAAGCGCACCATAGACGAGCCGTCGTCAAAGAGGGAGTCCTCGGCGGCCTCGACGGCGCCCGCGGCGGCATCGGGGTCGACGCTGGCCACGGCGGCAAGCGCGCCCAGGACCTCCCAGCGGGTCTGGGCCTCGGGGCGCTCAAGGGCGGCGACAAGGGCGTCGGCGTGGGGAACCATCGACGCCGGGTCCTTCTCGGCAAAGGCGGCCAGCTGGTGGGCGACCTCTTGACGGTGCCTTCTACTGGGAGAAGAAAGATTCTCTACCAGCAGCGAGATCTGCTCGGAATTATCAGCCATGCAAAAACTTCCTCTCAAAACTACTTGGATGAGCCGCGCTTCTTGGCGGCGTCGTTGGCGTTGGGCATCTGGACGCTTATGAGCTCGGGCTCGGGCGTGCCGTCGCGACGCGCGCGGCGATAGGCCTCGGCGTTCTTGCTGCCCACGCGCCTGACCTGGTCTTTATTGGTTCCGACCTTCTTGTCCACAAAGCCCCAGGGGCCAATGGACTCGCCAAAGCCAAACTTGAGCCCGGCCAAGGCGCCGGCCACCACGCCAAAGATCAAGGCAACCAGCATGGTGAGGCTCAAGGCAAGCACGACAGCGCTGGCGAGAACCGCCACGCCAAAAACCGCCAGGTTCATGCGGATGTACTCGCCTCGAGTGACGACCTTCTTGGCCAGGATGTCCCCCAGGCCCACGCCCGCGAAGATGCCAAACAAGAACAGGACAAGCGCCAGGACCGCGCCGGCAAAGGCAAAGTCCACGGTTTTAAGCCTCCCCGTGGCAGCAGCAGCCGCCCTCGTGGTCGTGGTGGCCGTGGCCGCCGCAGCACTCGTGGGCCTCGCCCTCGTGTTGGTGGCCGCCGCAGCAGCCGCCCTCACCGTGGCCGCCGCAGCCGCACTCGTGCTCGCCTGCGCCCTCGGCGTACTCGTCGACATCCAAAAGCGACCAGTCCAGGCCCGCGGCCGCAGCCTTCTCGCTCTCGGCATAGAGCAAGGTCAGGGCCTGCGTGCCCATCCTCGAGCCGCCGATCTGGCACAGCATGTCAAATAGGGTGAAGGCCGTCTCGGCGCCGGGCAGGGTGACCTCAAGCTCCTCGGCGCGCTGCAGGGCAAGGCCAATGTCCTTGCGCAGGTGCTCGGCCATAAAGCCGGGCTTGTAGTCGCCGGCAAGCGACTTGGGCGCCAGCGTCGCAGAGGCGCCGGAGCCGCCTGTGCCCGAGGCCATGAGGTCCAAGACCTTAGCGGGATCGATGCCACCCTGCTCGGCCAAGGCCAGCGCGTCGGCGTAGCCCATCATGCAAGATGCAAGGCTCGCCTGGTTGCAGAGCTTGGCCGTCTGGCCGGCGCCCGCAGTGTCAAAGAAGAACATCTTGGACGAGAAGGTCTCGAGTATGGGCAGCACCGGCTGCACGTCTTTCTCGGCGGCGCCCAGGATAAGGGTGAGGGTGCCGTCGATCGCGCCCTTCTCGCCACCGGTCACGGGGCAGTCGAAGGCGTGCTTGTCCTCGACCTCGGCGGCGTTGTGGATATCGCGGGCCAGCTGCGGTGAGCTGGTGGTGAGGTCGATCAGCCAGGCGCCCTTCTTGGCGGCGCGAATCAGGCCGTCGGTGGAGAGGTAGACGTCCTCGACGTCGTTGGGGTAGCCCACCATGGTAAAGACCACGTCGGCGTCCGCGGCGGCCTTAGCAGGGCTTTCTGCCCACACGGCGCCGCGATCGATCAGGCCCTGGGCCTTCTCCTTGGTGCGGTTGTAGACACACAGGGAGTAGCCGGCGTCCATGATGTGACCGGCGATGGCGGCGCCCATGATGCCGGTGCCAATGAAGGCGACCTTTTGCTTAGCAGAGCTCATTTGCTGCCTTTCTAGTCAAAGAGATAGCCGCGGTCGTGCTGCGGCTATCCAAGTAATGCCTGGTACCTGTTATTGACCGCGGACCTTGCGGGCGATGCGGTCGGTGAAAGAGAGGGCCTCTCGGCGATCTTTGCCCCAAAAGACGCAGGCCACCATGCCAGGCCCCACGTGCGCGCCAATGACCGGCGAGACGGAGCTGTAGATGATGGGCACGTCGGCGCAGCCCGGCTCGCGGCGTAGCTGGTCGCCCAGCCAGTGGGCGTCCTTGTCGGCGTCGGCCGAGACAATACCGATGGGCAGCGGGGTGCCGCCCAAGTCCTCCTCGGTCAGGTGGTTGGCCTTAAAGTCGGCGATGATCGCGCGCAGGGCCTTCTTGCGGCCGCGGCACATGCCGCGCAGGGTCAAGGCGCCGCTAGTGTCGTAAGAAAGCTCGGGCTTGATGTCGAGCTTGCCGCCCACCGTGGCTGCCGCCGGCGGGATGCGCCCGCCGCGGGCCAGGGCGTCGAAGTTCTCTAACGTGAAGTAGCCGTGCAGGAAGTAACGAGCCTCCTCGGCCCACTCAACCAGCTCTTTGGCCGAAAGGCCGTTGCCGGCCTGGTGGACCGCCTCGATGGCCAGAAGCTCGGCCGCGGCCGACGGACACAGGTTGTCGATCACGTACAGCTCGAAATCGGGGTACTTCTCCAGCACCATCTCGCGGGCCTGGCGCGCGGCGTCGATCGAAGAAGACAGGCCGCGGGTAAAGGCCAGGTAGATGGTGGGGACGCCCTTCTCGGCTGCTTTCTCGAAGATCTCAAGGTAGTGGCCGGGGGTCACCGCCGAGGTGGTTGCCTGCTCGCCCGCACGCATGCGGTCATAGAACTCGTGCGGCGTCATGGACTTCCAAAAGTCGTCGGGGTACTCGACGCCGTTGACCACGTACGAAAAGCTCACGGCCTCGACGCCCAGGGCGTCGATGACCTCGGGCGCAAAGTCTGCGCAAGAGTCCACGATGATGTTGACGTTTGTGTGCGCGTGATAAGCGCGGCCCAGGCGCGCAGCTTCCTGCGACGCCTGGGCATTAAGGTCTACGTTGTCGTCCAACTGGACGTCATTGTTTGCCAAAAGAGAAAATCCTTACTCTTCGTTCTCTTCAATCTTGGGCTTAATGATACCGTACCCGCCGTTCTTGCGGTGGTAGATGACGTTGATGAGGCCGGTCGTGGCGTTGGTGAACACATAAAAATCGTGGCCAATAAGGTCGGTCTGGACCAGGGCCTCTTCCTCGGTCATGGGCACAAGGTCGATGATCTTCTCGCGTACCAGCTGGTCGTCCTCTTCTTCCTCGGGAAGGGGCTCGATGAGCTTGGCCAGGTCCTCCTGCGTGACGGGCACGGGAGCGGGGGCGTGGGCGTGCTGGCGGCGGTCGACGACGCGGGTCTTGTACTTGCGCAGCTGGCGGGTGGCCTTCTCGGCGGCCTCGTCGATGGCGGCGTACATATCGTCAGAGGAAGCCTCGACGCGCACGACGTTGTCGCGCACATAGACGGTGACCTCGCAGGTCTTGCGGTCGGGGTTGGAGGGGTTCTTGTCCACACGCAGGACAACGTCGCAGGTCATGGGTGAGATATCGAAAACCTTAAGGGCATTGCCGACCTTGTTCTGGACATGCTCGCGCAGGGAATCAGAAACGCTTACCTTGCGACCGGAAATCTTGATGTCGACCATAACAACCTCCTTTGAAACGGGTACGCGCAAAAGCTGGCGCGTGCGGCGGCGAGAAAATCTTCTCGCCGACTTTCGCTGACTTTCGCGTTACACCACTCTTACCCAATAGAGCGCGGTTAGTGTCACCAGATTTTGATTAAGACGCCATCTGAATCTGCTGAGCGGTAGTGAGGGTGCCAATACCGTCGACCCAGCGGGACTTGATGACCTCGAGCTGGCCGTTGGTCTGGACCGAGTCGATGGCGCCCGAGACGGCCTGGGTGAGCGTGGCCTTGGTGGTGTCGACGGCCACACCCAGGGCAACGGGGGTGTCAAGAACGCCGGCAAGGGCCACGCCGTTGTAACTCGCGGCCAGGTAGGCGCCGGGGTAGGCGCCGCAGCACACGTACTCGATGGTGCCGGCCTCAAGAGCGGCAAATGCCTCGTTGAGGTTGACGAAAGTGGAGTAGGTGGCGTCTGTCACGGCGGCGCCGATGGCCTTTTGCGAAGCCGAGGCGGCTTGGACGCCGATGGCCTTGCCCGAGAGCTGAGAAGTGCTGGTTACGGTCGAGCCGCCCTTAGAGAAGACGGCGATGCAGTCCTCGGCATAGTCGCCCAAGACCGAGCAGGCGCCGGCGTTCGCGGCGGCAACGCCCATGACCACGTCGCAAGTGGTGCCCACGGCCGTGGTATCGGTGACGTCGACGAACTTGACGGTGAGGCCCATCTGCTCGGCTATGGCGTAGGCAACCTCGACGTCGACGCCCGAGTGGGAGCCGCTTGAAGACGGGATGGAGAAGGGCGCCGACTGCGAGGACTTGATGCCCACGGTCAATACGCCGGCCTCAAGCAGCTCGCTGGAATCGATGGAGCTCGTGCGCTCGGCTGCGCGGGCAGTAGCTGCCTGGGAGTAGGTGGTGTCGGTACCCAAAAACGACGGGGTGGGCACGGTGACGGGCCCCACCGAGCAGCCGGCAAGAGCGACGATTCCAAGGCCTGCGGCACAGGCGGCCAGGCACGGGCGAAGACGGTTGGGCATGGCTCACTCCATATCAAATCTTTAAGCGACAAACGCGTGTTATAGGTAGTCTCACCCAGCTGACCTGGTCTTTGCCCCCACACTCGCGCACTGGGGTCTTCGCCAAGATGCGCCGCAGCGCCCCCAACTTGCAACCCTCTCGCCCGCGGAGCCGGATGCTCCTTATGTATGACGGGCGGTGCGACTTACTTCTAGGACGAACCATGATCGCGCGGCCGCGCACGGCCGAGCTTACGTGGATCCCTTTGGCCTCGTCTACCTTGGACTAAGGACGGCGCGCGCCGACCCGCAACCACAGACCTGGAATGAGACTGGGGCGATTATACCCGCAGGTTACGGGGGCGGGGCGTTAAGGTCTGTTAATTTCTCGGTGCGCGGGGGCTGCGGCGGGTGGGCGGCGGTAGTGGGGCGCTGGCCGCGGCGCCGGCGAGACGGGCGGCCGGGCCGGGCGCTTCTCCCCTACCACACGCGGGCGAGGGCGCAGGCGGTGACGCTGGCGGCGCCGGCAGCAAGCAAGGTGCGGGTTGCTTCGCGCACGCTCGACCCCGTGGTCACCACATCGTCAACAAGCAGCAGGTCAAGGCCGCTGACGTCCTGAATGGCGCGCATCGTGCCTGCAAGGTTCTCTTCCCGCTGGGTACGGCCGAGCTCGCGCTGGTCCTTTGACGCGGCGCGAACCAGGACGTCGTAGAGGGGCAGGCCCAAGGCAGGCGCTAAGTTTTGCGAGACAAGCTCCATGTGGTCAAAGCCGCGGCGGCGGTAGGCCTCGGCCGTGGCGGGGACAAAGCAGACGGCGTCGAG
>CAVEMP010000001.1:8568-13218 GCA_963616835.1 uncultured Oscillospiraceae bacterium
TTGTAGATGGGGGTCGGTTGGTGACGCTTAGCTTACCCGAGCCGCGCCGGTCTTAAACGCGCGAGTCTTGAACGCGCGAAAACCAGGGTCCAAAACTAAAAACGCGACAAGTCGGCCATCAAAACTCGATGTTGTGAGTAGCGCAACCTATTCGGATTCTAAATGCCCAGGTAAACAATGTGCACTGGTCGTGGCTACTCAGGATACTCGAATTTGATGGCCGACTTGTCGCGTTTTTAAATTTGAGGGGCGCGTCAGACCCCAAAGAAGGCTCGGGTGTTAGTCCAAAGGGCCTCGTAGGTCGCAGCGGCGGCCATGCCGGCTTCCTCGTGCGCCTGGGCGAGAAGGGCGGCAGTGAAGCCGCACATCGCGGGCTCGCAGGGGCGGCCGCGAAGGGGCTCAGGCGCCATGTAGGGAAAATCAGTCTCTAGCAGCAGCTTTTCTGCCGGACACTCAACCGCGGCGGCGCGGATATCGTCCGAGCGCTTGAAGGTGGCCGCCCCGCCAAAGGCAATGTGGCAGCCAAGCTCGACAAAAGGCACCATGACCTCTGGCCCCGAGGTAAAGCAGTGCAGGTCGCAGCCGGCGGCGGGCACGCCCTCTTCTTCCAAGATGCGCACGGCATCGGCATGCGCTTGGGCCGCCGGGTCGTCGTTGGCGTCGCGAATGTGCAGCTCAACAGGCAGGCCAAGCTCGTGGGCCAGGCGCAGCTGCCGGCGAAAAGCGACCTCTTGCACCGCCGGGTCGACCTCGTTGTAGGGGCCGTAGTCCAGGCCGATCTCGCCCACGCCAAGGCAGCTCGGTGAGGCCAATAGCTCGCGCGTCACGGCCTCGGCCGCGTCGTCGAAGCCCGCCGCGCCGTAGGGGTGCGCACCGGCAAAAAGGTAGACGCTGTCGAGAAGACCCGGCGCGTCGTAGCCGTCAAACGCGGGCGGCACCAGGCCGTGCTCAGCCGCAACGTCAAGAAGGCCCGCCGCCTGGGCCTTCTGAACCTCGAACCAATCCAGAAACTCGCCCACGCTCCCCCACTTGCCCGGAATCTCCTTGACGGTATCGACCGGGCACACCATCAAACGAACCCCAACTAGAGCAGCACGCGCAAGTACTGCCGCGGGGTCTTCGACGCCGCGACTCGTCAGGTGCCCGTGGCTGTCGGCCAAAGGGGCCAGGGGCGTGGGCATTGGCTTCTCGCGCCCGCGCTTATCAGCAAATAGGCAGCCGCCTGGGGTCACGCCCAGGCGGCCGTAAAGGCTTTCAAGATCCATCAAACGAATGCCCTTCTTGGTATCTAACGCGTGCCTGCCGCAGGCTCCCAGCCGCAAGCGACCAAGGCCGCCTCAAGACGAACGAAATCGGCGGGGGCCAGGCGCTCGGCACGGGTCGTGGGCGCGATGTCGCAAGCAACAAAGGCCTGGTCAAGTAGCTCTTTGTCAAAGCCCGACCCAGCCATCGAGTTACGAATGGTCTTCCTACGCTGCGCAAAGGCCGCGTCGATCACGGTCGAGACAGACGCGATCTTCTCGTCACTTAAAGCCTCGCCGCTAGCGGGATCGACCATAGGTGCGCGGTCAAGCCGCACCACGGCCGAGTCGACGTGCGGCGGCGGCATGAAGTTGCCGGGCCCCACCTCAAAGCGACCGGCAGGGCGGGCGCGCAAGGCAAGCTTGGCCGTGTATGCCCCGTAGGTCTTAGACCCCGGAGCTGCGCAAATGCGGTCTGCGACCTCGGCCTGGACCATCACCGTGGCAGACTCCAAACTGCGGAACTCGTCGAAGTTGCGCAGGATCAGCGTGGCCGCCACCTGGTACGGCAGGTTCGAGACAAACTTGTTGGGCTCGCCCACGCCCTCGCCGCGCACCAGGTTACCCGGCCCCACGCGCAGGGCGTCGGCCATAGTGAGAAAGAACTTCTCGGAGTCCTGGGCGCAGGTCTGGCCCAGCACGGGCTCAAGCTCGCGGTCGGCCTCGACGGAGCACACGGCCGCCACGCGGGCCAGCATCGCCACCGTCAAGGTGCCGATGCCGGGGCCAACCTCAAGCACCACGTCCTTCTCGCCAAGGTCGGCCAAAGTGACGATGCGGCCAATGACCTCATCGTTTACCAGGAAGTTCTGGCCCAGGCGGTGCTTGGTCGCCAGGCCAAAATCTTCCAGCACGGCGCGGGTCTCGCGCGGGTTGGCAAGCCTCGAGTACGTCACGCGCGCCTACTTCTTGTCGGTGGCCAGGCGGGGGAACAAGGCGTCGCCCTTGGTCACGGGCACGCCGCCCGCAAGGCCGCCCCACTGGCAAACGCCGGCCAGGTCGCAGGTGTTGGCCTCATCGGACAGCGACATGCGGGACAGGGCCTCGGCAGAGGTCGTGGGCATGAAGGGCGACAGCAGGTGCGCGCAGATGCGAATGGACTCAAGAAGGTTGACGATGATGTCTGCCAGCTCGCCCGCACGGGCCTCGTCCTTGGCCACGGCCCAGGGGGCGGTGTCCTCGATGTAGTGGTTGGCGGCGTGGACCAGCTCCATGACCACGTCCTTGGCGCCCACGTAGTCCATCTTCTCCATGTGCTCGGCGTAGCGCTCGACGATGCCGGTTGCCACGTCGCGAAGCGGGTTGGGCTTCTCGGCCCAGCCCTCGGCCAGCTCGGGCGTCTTGCCGTCGAAGTACTTGGCGCTCATGTTGAGCGAGCGCGACACCAGGTTGCCCCAGCTGTTGGCAAGGTCTGCGTTGTAGACCTGCTCCATGCGCTCGAAGCTGATGGCCGAGTCCTCGCCGTGGGCGACGTCGGTCATGAAGTAGTAGCGGTAGCCCTCAACACCCAGCAGGTCAACGACGTCCTGCGGCGCGATCGCGTTGCCGCGCGACTTGGACATCTTCTCGGCCTTGCCCGTCTCGGAGTTGCGCACGGTCAAGAAGCCGTGGGCAAAGACGTGCTGGGGCAAAGGCTCGCCGATGGCCATGAGCATGGCCGGCCAAATGACGCAGTGGAAGCGGATGATGTCCTTGCCCACCACGTGGTACTGGGCGGGCCAGCGGTGCGCGTACTCGGCGCGGGAGGCCTCGTCGTCCAGGCTGTAGCCCACGGCGGTCATGTAGTTGAGAAGGGCATCGAACCACACGTAGGTCACGTGGCCGTCGTCGAAGGGCACGGGGATGCCCCAGTCAAAGCTCGTGCGCGAGACGGAAAGGTCGGTAAGGCCGCCCTCGACAAAGCTACGGACCTCGTTCATGCGAAAAGCCGGCTGGACAAAGTCGGGGTGCTCGTCGTAGAGAGCAAGCAGCTTGTCCTGGAAGGCCGAGAGCTTGAAGAAGTAGGACTCCTCCTGCACGCGCTCCAGCGGACGGCCGCAATCGGGGCACAGGTGCTGGCCCTGGGTCTCGTTCTCCTCGTCGGACTTCTTGACCTGGTTCTCGGTGAAGTAGGTCTCTTCGGGCACGCAGTACCAGCCGTCGTAGCTGCCCTTATACAGGTAGCCGGACTCCTTCATGCGCTCCCACAGGTACTGCACGGCGTGGTGCTGGCGCGGCTCGGTGGTACGGATGAAGTCGTCGTTGGAGATCTCGAGCTCTTCCCACAGGTTCTTGAACAGCGGCGCCTGCGAGTCGCACCAGGCCTGCGGGGTGTCGAAGCCGTGGGCGGTCGCGGCCTCGGCGACCTTCTCGCCGTGCTCGTCCATGCCGGTGAGGAACTTGACGTCGTAGCCGGCCGCGCGACGGTAGCGCGCCTGGACGTCGCACATCATGGTGCAGTAAGCGGTGCCCAGGTGAGGGGCGGCGTTGACATAATAGATGGGGGTCGTGATGTAGAACGAGGGCTTGGTGACGTTTGCCATGTTTGTACTCCTCATGACGGATGGATGGCAGAGTTTGCAAATAACT
Organism: uncultured Oscillospiraceae bacterium; assembly: GCA_963616835.1. Lineage (GTDB taxonomy): Bacteria > Actinomycetota > Coriobacteriia > Coriobacteriales > Atopobiaceae > Paratractidigestivibacter. The sequence goes on from CAVEMP010000001.1 coordinate 12,438, forward strand.
GTACGATTGTAGCGCCGATTCAAGATTATGGGAAAGATGGCCGAGAAATGACGCTTACGCAGCTAAGGTACGTGATCGAGGTCGCCGAGGCCGGCTCGATGAGCGCCGCGGCCGCCCGCCTCTTTATTGCGCAGCCCAGCCTTTCGAAGGCAGTCGCCGAGCTTGAGGCCGAGATGGGCGTGCGGATCTTCGACCGCAGCTCAAGGGGCGTGCGCACCACAGACGAAGGCACGCGCTTCTTGTCCTACGCACGCCAGGTCGTGGAGCAAGCCGACCTTCTTGAGAGCCACTACCTGCACACCGAAGCCCCCAAGCGCGTCTTTGCGGTGTCAAGCCAGCACTACGCCTTTGTGGTCAACGCCTTTGTCCAACTAGTGCGCGAACTGGGCCGCGACAAGTACGAGTTCTCTTTGCGAGAAGGGACCACGGCAGGCATCATCGAGGATGTGCGCACGCAGAGAAGCGAAGTGGGCGTCATCTACCGCAGCCACTTTAACCAGGAGGTTATTGGCGCCGCGGTCGCCCGCGCCGAGCTGCGCTTCCAGCCGCTGTTCACGGCCTCGCCCCATGTTTTTGTGAGCCGTACGTCGCCTTTGGCCGGGCGCGAGCGCGTGACGCTGGCCGATCTCGCGCCCTTCCCGCGCCTGACCTACGACCAGGGAACGCAGAACTCGTTTTACTTCTCGGAAGAGCTGCACGCCGTCGAGGTGGTGGACAAGCAAATCGTGGTGACCGACCGCGCCACCCTGTTCAACCTGCTGATTGGCCTGGACGGCTACAC
>CAVEMP010000002.1:0-12541 GCA_963616835.1 uncultured Oscillospiraceae bacterium
GCCAAGACGATCGCGGCCACGGCCGTCAGGCCAACGCGGGCCAGGTCAGCCTTCTGCATGCCGCTGCTTCCGCCCGAGACAAACGTGCTGCCGTGCATGGCACCGTTCATCGAGTGGCTGTTGGCCATCGTGTAAAGCAGGTGGTGCAAGGACTCGCGGGCATAGCGGTACGAAACCGCATCGGTCGAGTCAAATGTCCACATGTCGGACTGATCGTTGGTGGTGAGTTTGGCGTCGGCACCCGCCTCGATCATCTGCTCTGCGCCCATGAACTTGCCCATGTCGGCGTTGTCGGTGATGATCCAGCCGTCGAAGCCCCACTCGTTGCGCACGATACCCGTGATCAGGTTGTACGAGCCGCCGGCCCAGGTGGCGCCCACGCGGTTGAACGAGGTCATGAGGCCCTGGCAGGCGCGGATGGTTGTCGTCGCGTTCTGATAGGTGCCGTCGTCGTTTTGCTTCACGTAGTTAAGCTCGACGTCGCCCACCTTCATGCACATCTCAAAGGGCTCGAGGTACAGCTCGCGGGCGGCCTGCTCGTTGAGCCACGTTGCCATCGACCACTCGCCGCGGTCGCCGCGGTGGTTCTCTTGGTCGTTGAAGGCAAAGTGTTTCATCATCGTGTAGACGCCCTTCTCGGCGGCACCCTTGACCTCAAGAGAAGCCATCGCGCCAGAAAGGTAGGGGTCCTCGGAGAAGTACTCGCCGTTGCGGCCAGAGTAGGGGCAGCGGTGGATGTTCATGGCGGGCGCGTACCAGCCGGTGGCGCCTCCCAACAGGGACTCGTTGCCAATCATGTTGCCCAGGCGATAGGCGATGTCCTGATTCCAGGTCTGCGCCACGGTCATGGGGTTGCAGAAGGTCATACCCGTGCCGCCCCAGCTCCAGCCCGAGGTAGAGTCGGCGTCGGTGCCGGCCGGCTTGCCAACAGACGCCACGTAATCGGTGCCGTAGCCCGCGCGGGCAACCATGAGGTTGTAGTCGTCGGGGGTCAGCTGGTCAAGAAGGTCGCTCCACTTGGGGTCGTCGTAGTCAAGGCCACGCAGGTCAATGAGGGACAGGCCGTTGTCTGCGCCGTAAACCAGCTCGCCGTCCCATGCGGTGACGTTGGGGTTGCCCGAGTCGGTGGAGTCCAACTTGGCCAGAAGCTCGGCCGAGGCCACCTTGCCCCAGGTGTAGCTCACGCCGTCCGTGCCGTTGATCTCGTTGCCCCAGGTAGAGACCTGAGTGGTGGGGGTACCGTCGTGCGTGGGGAAGGTGCCCGTCCAGTCGGCGCGGGTGAGGTAGGTCACGTCGCCCGCGGCGTCGTCCAGCTGGTTGGTCACGTCGACGCCGGTCAAGGAGTCGGTGGCGTAGGTGGTGGTGTCAACAGTAGTGTTGGACGGAACGTAGGTGTCTACCAAGCCCTTCTCGGCGGTAACAGAGGCGCCCTTGTCAGCCAGGACCTGCTTTGTAGCCTCGTGGGCATCGGTGGCGGCGGTCACATAGTAGGTGCCCGCGTCCAGGATGTAGGTCTTGGCGCCGTTGCGGTCGTAAGAGGCCAGCTGCGACTCGTCAAAGGTCACGGTCACGGTCTGGGACTCGCCGGGCTCAAGCAGCTTGGTCTTGGTGTAGCCCACCAGCTGCACGGCGCTCTTCTCGACGCCATTGGCCTTGTCGTAATCGGTGTAGGGGCTCTGGGCATAGAGCTCCACGACTTCCTTGCCGGCCACGTCGCCGGTGTTGGTCACGGTGACGGTCGCGGTGCAGGTCTTGCTCGACCAGCTGGTCGAGTAGTCGCTCCACTTGAAGGTGGTGTAGCTAAGGCCGTAGCCAAAGGGATAGCAGACCTCGTCGTCGTAGTTGAAGTCGCCGGCGTTGCCCTGGCCCAAGACCACGTCCTCATAACGGGTCTCGTAGTAGCGATACCCCACGTAGATGCCCTCTTCGTAGGACACGTAGTTGTACTTGGTCAGGTTGCCCGACTCGTCCAGGTACTGGTAGTCGCCAAAGTTCTGCGCGGCGGGGCTGGCGCTTGCGTCGGCGGCGTAGGTATCCACGGTGCGGCCCGAGGGGTTGACCTCGCCGCTCAGGATGCGGCCCAAAGACTCGGCGCCGTAGGTGCCGGTCGAGGGCACTACCAGGACAGACTTGATGTTGGGGAACTGCTCAAGCCAGTCCAGCTCGATGGCGGCGTTGGAGTTGATGACCAACACGGTGTTGTCAAAGTGGTCGTTAAGGTACTGCAGGATCTCGAGCTCGGTGGAGTCGGGCTCAAGGTAGCTCTTGGCCTTGTCCTCGTCGCTCGTGGCGTGGTTGTACATCGAGCGCGGCATGTCGCGGCCCTCGCCGGCCACGCGCTTCATGATGAAGACGGGGGTCGTGCCCTGCATGGAGTCCAGGACGTTGTTCTCACGCATGACCGAGAGGGGCACCTCGTTGATCGCGAAGTCCTCGTCCTCGCCGTAGGTCACAGAGCCCACGCCCATGACGTAGTCTTTGCCCTTGCCGTTGCAGTAGAAGTCCATGAGGGTCGAGTTGACCGAGAAGCCCGCATCTTCCATGGCGGGGCTCAGGGCGTCGGTGGAGTTGACGTCGATGCCCAGGGTGGACTCGAGCATGGTCTTGTTGCGCACGCCAAAGCTGCGGGAGTTGCCGCTCACAAAGGAGAGCGTGGTGCCCTTCTCCAAAGGAAGCGACTGGTCATTTTTGAGAAGGACGTAACCCTCGCCCGAGATGTCCTCGTCCAGGGTCTTCTCGGCGTCTGCGATAGAGCCCATGTCGTAGTCGGCCTTGTTGTAGGTAAGGTCAAGGCCGCTGGTGTCGACGTTGTCGTTGTTCCAGCTTTGCTCGACGCCAAAGTACGAGTTGATGATCTGGTTGAACTTGGGAAGCACGGTCTGGGCGGCGTAGATGACGCCCACCATGGCCGCAGCCAGAATGACCGAGACCACGATGCCCACAATACGCAGGGCGCCGCGCTTCTTCTTTGCGCCCGTGGGCGCGTTTGTGCTGGTAGAAGCCATAAGTGAAGCTCCGTTTCCGGATTTTTAGCGGGAAGAAGGCCGGGTCGCCCGGGGAGGCGGGGCGACCCGGCTAGGGGAATCGAAGGACCGAGAATTACCAGGGCATCTTCTTAGAGGCGATGCTCAAGTCCTCGTTCTCGGCAAAGGTCGCGGTGCCGGTAGCCACGGTCAAGGTCTGGTAACTGGTACCAAAGACCTTGTTGTAAGCGGCCAGGAAGTCGGCGACGGGGATGCGGTGCGTGTAGACCGTGTAGAACAGGCCCGAGCCGTAGCCCACGTCGGGCTGGCCCCAGTCGTAGTAAATCGCGGACTGCTTGTAGGTGATGACACCGTTCTCGATGGTTGCGCCAACAACAGCACCGGCCTCGTTCTTGATGGTGAGCTCGGCGGCAGAGCCTGCGCCCGCAAGCTCCCAGGTACCGTGGCTCGAAGTGGCGTTGATGCCGTTGAGACGGGCCTCGCCGTTGCAGTACAGCGCCAGGGGCACGGTGTCGTCCTGCACGAAGGAGAACTTATAGCTGTCCTGGGCCTCGCCCTTGACCAGCAACTCGTCGCCCCAAGAGGCCTCGATGGCGTAGTTCTCGTAGCGGTCGATCACGACTTCGTCACCGGGCTGCATGACGGTGCCAAAGACGCTCCAGCCCTCAAAGACCTGGAACTTGCCGGAGTAGGGACACTCGGGCAAAGTGATGGTGTCGGCGGGGTGGATGTCCTGGGAAGCCGGGTCGGAGCCAGTGACCTTATCGTTTGCCGCAGCATAAGTGAGCTTATACGTGGGCTGCTCGGGAACAGCGTAGTTCTTCTTCATCGCAGAGTTGGCGGCAGAGACAAGCTCGTACTTAGACAGGACGCCCTCGGCGGTACGGGGTCCAAGCATGCAGACGGTCTCGTAAATCCAGTGATAGATGCCGTCCTTCTCGGTAACCTCAAGGGCGGTCCCGTCGTCCAAAGTCATGGCCAGGCCGCTCTTGTCGTCGTAGGTCCACTTGCCGCCCGCGTTTGCGACGCCCAGCGTGCTGACGGCCATGTTGAAGGTGCCGTCCTCGTAGAAGCTGGTGACCACGCTAGCGGGGAAGAACTCAACGGTGGTGTCAACCACGCAGTTACCGGTGACCATGGCGGTGCGGGTCTCGCCGGCGCTTGCGCCAGCCTCGGTGCCCAGCTTGTAGTCGTGGGTCAGGCCGTTGATGGTAAGAGAGTTGGCCTGGACGTAGAGAATGCGGTGCACAACGTTGTACACGGCGTCCTGAATCACCGGGTCATTCTTGTAGTCATCCTGGAGCAGCAGCTCATCGGTGTTCTTGTAGCCAGCGCCACCCAGCCAGCAGTGGGTGCCGTTAAGGATGCCGTCCACGGTGTCCATGAAGTCGGCCTCAAAGGCGTCGGTCAGGGTGATGCCGCGATAGCCCTGCTCGCCCTCGGCAAACTGCTGGAGCAGCGCGGGGTTAGAGCCGGTCCACCACATGCCCAGACGGTTGAAGCCGCTCATGAGGCCGTTGGCGTGGCCGTCGACCATGGCCATGGCAAAGGGCTTGAGGTAGATCTCACGCAGGGCCTGCTCGTTGGACCAAGAAGGAACACCGTGGCGGAACTGCTCCTGGTCGTTGGCGGCAAAGTGCTTCATGAAGCAGACGCCGCCCTTCTCCACAAAGGAGCCAACCTCGTTGGCAATCGCGGTGCCGGCCAGGTAGGGGTCCTCGGAGTAGTACTCGTAGTTGCGGCCGGAGTAGGGCGAGCGGTGGTTGTTGCAGCTAAAGCCGTACAGGCCAAGCTTCTTGTCCTCGATGGTAGAGGCGTGCAGCTCGTTCTCGCCGATCATGGCGCCCACCTTGGAAGAGAGCTCCTTGTTGAAGGCGGCGGTACGCCAAGCGGTCATAGGATACGGAATGCCCGTGAGGCCAGAGATGGCAAAGGTGGTCGAGCGGCCGTTGGAGCCGTCGGCGTTGGAGCTCGTGGGCTTGGCGATGGCGGGCAGGGCGACCTCGGCGTCGTCGCACAAAAGCGTGACCATCTCTTCATAGGTAAGGGCCGAGAGGACCTTCTCCCAATCGGGATCGTTGTAGTCCTTGCCGTGCATGTCGACGAGCATCACGCCGCCGTCGGTCTTGCCAAAGTCGTGGGTGGGGACACTCGAGGCGTCGCCCGAGCCGGCCTTGTAGGCGATGGGCTTTGCCATGTCGGCAACCTCGTCGGTATAGACCAGGTGAATGGCCTCTTTGGGAAGGGTGCCCTGCCAGTTGGAGCGCGAGGTCCAGACGATGCTGTTGCGCTCCTTCATGGTCGCGTTCTTGTTGGGATCGACGTCGTCAAAGAGGTTGGTAATGGTCTTGCCGCTAGGAGACACCGAGAAGGCCTTATCCTCGGTCGCGGGGTTGTCCCAGGTGTAGACCAGCGAGGCGTCGCCTGCGGCAGTCATGCCGTCGGCCACAGTCTTGCCCTTGACAGCCAAGATATTGTTGATGGCCTCGTGGGAGCCGTTGCCCACGGTGAGGTAGTAAGCGCCTGCCTCAAGGATGTAGGTCTTGGCGGCGTTGCAATCGTAGGCGGCCAGATCGGACTTCTTGACGGTGAGCTTGACATCGGCCGAAGAACCTGCGGCGATGACATCGGTCTTCTCGTAAGCCACAAGCTGGACCGCGGGCTTCTCGACGCCGTTGGTCTCGTCATAGGCGGTGTAGGGGGTCTGGGCATAAACAGTCACGGCGTGCTTGCCGTCGACTTTGCCGGTGTTGGTGACCTTAACGCTCACGTCAAAGGTGTCGTCGTTCTCCACTGCGGTGAAGTTGGAGTACTCGAAGGTGGTGTAGGACAGGCCATAGCCAAACGGGTAGGCAACGTAAGAGCTGTAGTCAAAGTCGCCCACGTTGGGGGTGCCCAGGACCTTGTCCTCGTAGCGGGTCTCGTAGTAACGGTAGCCAACGTAGATGCCCTCGGCGTAGACGTAGTTGCGACGCCAGTGGCTACCCTTGTCGTTGCTCGGCTTCCACTCGTCGATCTGGCGCTGGACCTCGGTGTCCTTGCCGTCAGAAAGCTGGGAGAGATCGGCGTCGATGCCGCCGAAGTTGACCATGACGGGGTTGTCCTGGTTGTTCTTGTAAATGGAGTCGGGCATGCGGCCAGAGGGGTTGAAGTCGCCCTTAAGGACGCCGACCAGCGGGTCGATGGCCCAGTCGCGCTCGTGCTTGCTGAAGTAGGGGTCGTAGTAGCTGCCGCACCACACCAGGGCGTCAATGGCGTCTTGCCACTCGGCGTCCTTCCAGCTGATGGTGTTGGTGGTGTTGAACAGGACGATCATCTTAGAGAAGGTGCCGTCGCGGCGCATCTTGGCCACGGCGGTGAGCATGTCGTCCTCTTCCTTAGAGATCGCCAGGTAGTCGTTGTCTTTATCCGAGCGGTTGTCGGAAGCCTCGCGACCGCGGCGACCCAGGACAACAACGGCCACGCCGGAGGCGCCCTTAAGCGCACCGGAGGCCTCGACGTCTGCCCAAGGGTTCTCGTTGACTAGCCAGTTGGTGACGTTGGTCGTGCCGTTGGTGTAGAACTCCCACAGGGCGTCGTTGAAGGTGAAGCCGGCCTCTTTGAAAGCCTCGTCGAACATGTTGATGTACTGGGGGCCGGCGTTGCCAAAGACGTTGATGGTGCCGTCGTTGGTGGACAGAGGCAGAGCGGCGCCCTCGTTCTTGAGAAGGACGGTGCCCTCGCCCACGAGCTGCTTGTAGAGATCGTGCTGGTCTTGCTGGAGCTTCTCCTCGCCAGACTTGCTGTACTCGTAGTCGCTCTTGTAGTACTGGGTGTCCTTCGAGAAACCGGAGTAGGCAGCGCCCGCCGACTTGGCGGAGCCGTTGCCGGAGTTGCAGCCGGTGAGGCCCGCGAGGCCGGCCATGACAGCGGCCGCGGCGGTGCCCAGGACAAAGCTCCTGCGTGTTGCGTTGATTCTCATTGCTTGGTTCCTTCCCTTCCCATGGTCTCATGGATTGCGATGCTGTTGCCCGGGCGCCTCTTTGGGCGAAAGCCGGCGGGAAGAGGAGCCGGCTTTCGTTAGGGAGACCGGAGGGCAACATATAAACCTCCAGGTGAAACAATAGGGGTCAGGTTTGGGCGGTTTTCAGGCGCCGCACAAACTGCCAGACGCGTCGCGCATGGCGGCTCTGCGTGCACGAGCGGCACGTTTTACGTCACGACCTGCAATTCTCCACCGTCCGCGAGCGGCATCGTAACGCCGGCGAACGGCACGGCGGCGCGCGGGGCACTAGGCGCTCAAGCGGGGCGGCGCGGCACCGGCCGCGCGGCGCTACATCATGACGGCGTTTTTCTTTGAAAGGAAGTCCATGTAGGCCAGCTTGACGTCGGCCACCTTAGAGCGACTGATGGGGATAAGCTCCTCCCCCACCTGCAGGCCCTTTGAACTTAGCTGGTCTACGTGGGCAAAGTTCACGATAAAGCCCTTGTGCACGCGACAAAAGCCCAGCGGCTCGAGCTTCTCGCCCAGCTCGTCCAGGGTCACCAGCACCGTCTCGGTGCGACCACCCTGCATGTGGACGATCTTGTCGCGCCCGCGAGCCTCGATGTACAAAATCTCGTCGACCGAGAAGGTACCCATGCTGTGGGCCATCTTGACCGTAATCACGCGGTCGGATTTGCGGGTCTTCCAGGCCTTAACAAAAGCCGCCATGGCAGTGGCCATGTCCTCGGCAAAGTGGCTCTTGCGCACAAACGACAGCGGGCGCAGGGGCAACGACTCAAACACGCGGTCCTCGGAGTTAGAGACAAAGACGATCTCGGCCTTGGCGCCTGTCTCGCGAAGGGCGCGCGCAAAGGTGATTCCGTCGACGCCGGGCATCTCGATGTCCAAAAGGATCAGGTCAAAGCTTACATCGTCCAGGCGCTTGGCCAGGGCTTCCGCGCTGTTAAACGACTCGATTTGCGCCTCGGCACCCAAACGACCCAGGTTATGCTCGGCCGCCTGCGCGATCGACGACGCGGCAAAAGCCTCGTCGTCACAGACGGCAACGTGAAACTGAAGCATGCAATTCTCCCCAATTACTCCCCATGCAGTGAGAGCATCACCTTAGCGGTAAATACGCCGTTGGCAAACGAGAAATCGGCCACGCCGTCGTACTTCTCGGCGATCTTCTTGATGATGGCCGTCCCGTAGCCGTGCATGCTGGCGTCGTCTTTGGTGGTGAGAAGACCGCCGCGGTCGCTGGCCTTAGGCGCCGCGCCCGCGGGGTTCGAGACGCTGATGAGCAGCGAGCCTTGATCGGCAACCAAGGCCAGGTGAATGCACTTCTCGGCTGGCGAGACATGCTCGCAGGCCTCGATCGCGTTATCCAAGAGGTTCATCAAAACGCTGGCGAAGTCGATCTCTTGGTAGGGCAGCTCGGTGGGCACAGCGATGCGCGAGTCAACGTCGACGCCGGCTGCCGTGGCGCGGGAAAGCTCGAGATTCACGATGTCGTCCACCAGGGCGTTTCCCGTGTTGACGTGCAGGAAGGTGGGGTTGGCCCGCATGGACATCTCGCCAAAGAACTCCTCGGCGCGCTCGTAGTCCTTTTGTTCCAGCAGCATCTTGATGTAGGCGTACTGGTTCTTGACCTCGTGGCGCAAAACGCGCAGGCTCTCGCCGCTCTCGCGGTAGGCGTCCAGGGCAGAAAGGCGGCTCTCCATAAGGTGGCGCTCGGCCTGAAGCTGGCGGCGCTCGTTGAAGCCGCGCACCAGGCGCAGGACAGCGTAGTAGACCACCAGCTCGGCCACCTGGCCGTTTATGCAAGAAAGAACGCTCTCGAGCGTGCTTACCGTGTAGTGGTCCACGCCAAAGTCGCTGCGCAGGTACAAAATCGAGCGCGCAATCAGGCCAGACGCGCACACCACCACAACAGGCAGGGCCAGCGCAAAGGTAACGTCGTCGCTGTCGATGGGGCAATTGGACTCAAGCGCCCACAGTATGGCGCAGACCGCCACCATGTAGACAAGCGAAACCATCGCGGCGACCCAAATACCGCCGTTTACCAGTCTGTTCACGACCTCTGCCGCGGCCAGCGAGTAAATCCAAGAGCACATGAGCACCGAGACGCGCATGATGCGAGCTGGCAGGTGAAAGTCCCTAAAGATGGCGCAACATGCCAGCGCCGGCAGCATCGTCCACGTAATCGAGTTAGGAAACACCAGGTCAGAGACAGTGCCCAGGACCCAAACCGCACCCAGCGCAATGCCCAGGCGCGCCAGCAGCCCCGCGACCCCTCCCTGCGGCCGCGCGGGCCGCATGAACATGAGCACAATCGCGATCGCATAGGCCAGGTTGTACGGAGAAGTAACGCTGGCTATAAGCCGGTCAAGAACGACGTCCACCCCTAGCGCTCCCAGGTGGGAGGCACCGGCGCGTCGGTTGTGGCCCAGGTGCCCAGAGGCGCGTTGGGCGCGGCGTCCAGGTCAAGGCTGGCAAAGTTGCCCGCTAGATAGCTGCGCAGCGCCGGGATGCCGATCATAGCCGCGTTGTCGCCGCAGGCCCTCATGGGCGGCACCGTCACTCGCACGCCCATGCGCTTGAAGGTCTTCTCGTATGCCGCACGCAGGGCGGGGTTTGCCGCCACGCCGCCGCCGATGCAGATGTCGCCCACGCCGGTTTGCTCGACGGCCGTCTTTGCCTTGGCAACCTGCACGTCAACGACGGCCGCCTGGAAGCTGGCCGCAAGATCGGGCAGGTTGATGGGGCGGCCCGCGCGGTTCTCGCCCTCGATGTAGGTGATGACGGCGGTCTTAAGGCCGCTCAGGCTAAAGCTGTAGTCGCCGCTGTGCATCATGGCGCGCGGGAAGTGGATGGCCTTTTTGTTGCCCGTAGCTGCGAGTTTGCTGATTACGGGGCCGCCGGGGTAGCCCAGACCCAGGGCCTTTGCCACCTTGTCGAAGGCCTCGCCCACCGCGTCGTCGATCGTGGTGCCCAAGACCTCGTAGTCGCCCCAAGCGCGCACGTGGACCAGCATCGTGTTGCCGCCCGATACCAGGCTGGCCACAAAGGGCGGCTGCAGGTCGGGAGTCTCAAACAGGTTGGCCATCAGGTGGCCTTCCAGGTGGTGCACGGCAATAAGAGGCAGGTCAGTGGCGGTGCACAGGCCCTTGGCAAAGGCTACACCCACAACAAGGGCGCCCACCAGGCCGGGACCCGTGGTCACGCCAACGGCCGCCAGGTCGGCGGGCACCAGGGTGTCCACGCCAAAGTGGGCGCCAGCCTGGGCCAGGGTCTCTTCAAAGACGCCGACAATGGCCTCGGTGTGCTTGCGGCTGGCTATCTCGGGCACCACGCCGCCAAAACGAGCATGGAAGTCAATCTGGGTCGCCACCACGCTGGCGCACACGGTACCGTGGGAGTCCGTGACCGCCATGGCCGTCTCGTCGCAGGACGACTCGATGGAAAGAATCAGCGGGCCGGCGGCGGCCAGGGCCTCGCGAGCCGCGTCGCTGCGCGGGGCGGCCGCGATAGGCCAGGGGCGAATCGAGGCGCGCGGGGCCGGGTCGTGATCTGCGTCGGCAACCAGGTCTGCCAGAGGCAGGTCAGCGCGCATGATGCGTGCGTCGATGCCCGGGCCGTAGTAGTTGGGGCGCACGCCGGCTTCCTCGAAGCCCAGGCCGCGATAGAGCGCCTCGGCGCCATCGTTGCCCACCTCGACTTCCAATGAAGCCCAGGTAGCGCCCAGCATCTGAGCGTCGTAAGCCACGCGTCCCAGCAGGCGCGCCGCGATCTTCTCGCGTCGCCTATCGGCCGCCACGGCCACGTTTGCCACCTGCAGCTCGTCGGCCACTACGGCGCCGCCGGCATAGCCGATGATCGTCCCGCGGTCGTGCGCCACCCACCACACATGGTTGTGGGTCGAGACGTCCTCGTAGAAGACCTTCTCGGACCACGGCTCGTGGTTCTCGTCGCTAAAGACCTGCGCCTCAAGCGCGGCTACGGGCGCGACGTCGTTCAAGGTCATGGGGCGAAGCTGACAGTGGATGCCGGCCAGGGCGTCGTCGACGCCGGTGAGCTCGACCGTCGCGGGCTCTTTGAGGCCCAGGCGCGTGCGCTCGTTTTCCTCGGCGTCCGAGAGGCGCGTGTAGATGGGCAGGACCAGGGCCGGGTCGCCGTTTTGCTCGGCAAAGACGCCGGCCTCCACGGCGGCGCACACCAGGCCCTCGCCGGTGGGCCACCAGGCGTCCTGGGCGGTGCAGTGCTCGGCGCCAAAGCCAGCCGCCGAGAACTTCTCGGCATATTTGAGCAGGCCGTTTCCAGAAAGGGTCAGCTCGCCGGCGTCGGGGCGGGCGGCCAACTCGGCCACGCAGGCATCGGCCTTGACCACGCTCTCGGCTGTGAAAGTGCGGTGCGCGCCCTTCTCGTCCAGCTCGTAGATGCCGGGGTAGACCTCACCGCGCATGGCGTCGGCCACCACGGCCAGGCGGCCGCGCGTACCCGCCAACCAGGCCGCCTGTGCCATCGCATCCAGCGCCGAGGTGCCGTACAGGCCCACGCCCGCGCCGCACGCCAGGCCCTTTGCCGTGGCAATGCCAATGCGCACGCCGGTAAACGAGCCGGGGCCGCGGCCCACCAACACGGCGTCGACGTCGGCCATCTTCAAACCAGCCGCAGCTAGAGTATCCTGGCAGGTCCCCACCAGCTCGACGTTGGCGCGGCGGCGGCACAGGTGGTCGCCGGCGGCCAAAACGTCAACAGCGCCGTTGTCCACGCGGGCAACGGCGCAGGCCAGCATATCGGTTGAGGTATCAAGAGCAAGAACAAGCATGGGCGTTCCTAACATGTGAGTTTGAGCGCCCTAAAGTATAACCCCTCGCCTTAGCTCTGCGACATTTGCGCATGCTCGGCGGCCACGGCGGCGATCAGCTTGGCCATGGGCCATGCCTTGTTCTGCGCGGTCAAAAGTGCCTTGGGCCCCACTACACACCCGGCCTCTCGGCTTTTGGCGAGAAACTCGTTTACCTGCGCGTTTGTCACGTTGCAGAGAAGGACGAACTCGCCCTCGGGCGCGGGACCGGCGTACGGCACGGGCGACGGACGAAAGCCGATGAGCCCTGCGCAGGCTCCGGCCGCGTCGCCCAGGTGCTCGGCGGTAAGGGTGCGAGGCGCGATGCCCGCCTCTTTCAAGACGACGCGAACCGCCGTGCCCTTCTCGCCCGCAGGGTCAAGCCCCCAGAGCACCGCAACTGCCGCGGGCGCCGAGGGCTTGACCTTCTTACCAGCCTTTTTGTGCTGCTTGGATGCCATTGGCCTTAGCCAAAGTAGCGGTCGAGAAGACCCTTCAAGGCCTTGCCGTGGCGAGCCTCGTCGCGAGCCATCTCGTGGACGGTGTCGTGGATAGCGTCCAGGCCGTTCTTCTTGGCGCAGGTGGCAAGCTCGACCTTGCCGGCGGTGGCGCCAAACTCGCAGTCAACGCGCCAGGCCAGGTTGTCCTTGGTGGTGGCCTTCATGTTGGGCTCAAGCTCGGTGCCCAGCAGCTCGGCGAACTTGGCGGCGTGCTCGGCCTCCTCGTAGGCGGCCTTCTCCCAGT
>CAVEMP010000003.1:0-17480 GCA_963616835.1 uncultured Oscillospiraceae bacterium
GAACAAACCCCAGCTCAGAATGCCCAGATGTATATCAACGCACTGCAGGACCCCAAGGTTTTGATCCTGGGGCACCTTGGCCGCTCGGGTGTGGACTTTGAGCTTGACCCAGTGCTCGAGGCCGCGCGCGATATGGGTAAACTAATCGAGCTTAACGGTTCGAGCCTCGAAGAGCCGCTCAAGGCTGGGCGCTCCATCGACCGCTGCCGCGCGATTGCCCAGCGTTGCGCTGAGTTGGGCGCCATGGTCTCTTTTGGCGGCGACGCACACGTGAGTTACAACGTTGCACGTACCAAGAAGGTCTGCGAACTTCTCAACGAGCTTGATTTCCCGGCCGAGCTGGTGTCGTGCCGCTCTAAAGAGGCTTTTCTCGCCGCTGCCCGCGCCGCCATCCCCACCTTCGAGCTCTAAATCGTCGCGGCATGCGGCCCCGGCGAGTGCGCGCGCGACTTTTCGGGGTTTAAAATCCGTTCCGCCAAGTAGCCGGCCGGTTTTAGCTCATCGCCAACTGGGCAAACGCGCCCGGAATGCCGTCGGCTACTTGACCTGCCCCGATTTAAACCACGAAAAGCCGCGCATGCCGTCGCCGGCCCTTGCGCAACGCAAAAGGCCCCCGGAGCCGCACGGCTCCGGGGGCCTCATCTACCTGCAAAACGCTGTGCCGCGCCCGCACCTACGCCTTGTGGCTCGAGCCCAGGTTGTCCATGTGGCTGGCAACCACGGCCACGATCTCGTCCATGCCGGGGCGAGCGGGCTTCTTGGGGTCAAAGCACTCGGGGTTGGCGGCCATGTAGCCCATGTAGCCGCGGGTGTAGGCCTGGCGCAGCTCGGTGGCGTAGTTGACCTTGCAGATGCCGTTGGCAATGGCCTCGGCAACCTGGTCGTCGGGCACGCCCGAGGTGCCGTGCAGAACCAGCGGAATCTCCAGGCGCTCGCGAATGGCCTTCAAAACGCCCTGCTCAATGTGGGGGGTACCCTTGTAGACGCCGTGCGCGGTGCCCACGCCAACAGCCAGCGAGGTGCAGCCGGTGCGCGCCACGAACTCCTCGGCCTCGTCCGGGTCGGTGTAGGGGTTCTCGCCCTCGACCGCCGGGCCGTCGTCCTCTTTGCCGCCAACCTTGCCCAGCTCGGCCTCGACGGGGATGCCAATGGGGCCGGCGACCTTGGTGACAGACGCGGTCAGCGCGATGTTGTCCTCAAAGGTGTCGTGCGAGCCGTCGATCATGACCGAGGTGTAGCCGGCGTGCATAGCCTGCATGCAGCGGTCAAAACCGTCGCCGTGATCCAGGTGGATGGCCACGGGCACGCTGGCGGCGTCGGCGGCAACCTTGGCCATGGCGGCAAAGTACTCGAGGTTGGCGTACTTAACGGTACCCGGGGTGGTCTGCATGATGACGGGGGAGCGGCGCTCCTCGGCGGCCTTGATGACGGCCATGACAAACTCGAGGTTCTCGACGTTGAACGCGCCCACGGCATAGTGGCCGGCCTGAGCGTCAAGCAGCATCTCCTTGGTGGTAACGAGCATTGCTTCTCCCTTCGTCCGCCGGGCTTCTCCCGGCATAAGGACCAACATCTCGCGCCATGTCCGCGCAAGACCCTAGGCTCATTATATGAATTGCCTGCCGAGCCGCCGCCCCATAAAGAAAAAGCCGGCGCCCCAATTTGCCAAAGAAGAAAAAGCAAAGGCAGTGCCCGCCCGCCGTCCTTTGGCGAGAAGAACCCTGCCGCTGCCCCGACCTTTCCAAGGGAAAGAAAAGGCAATGTGCTAATTTGCTGATAGTGAAAGTAAAGGAAACACAATTTGCGCACAACTGGAGGTCGCCGTGGGAACCCCGTCTTCGGAAGAGCGTCGCGTTGCCATTCTCAACATGCTGGAAAGCGACGCGTCTGTGCAGGTAACGCAGTTGGCCGAGGCCTTTGGCATCTCGCGCGTGACCGCCCGCGCCGATCTTGACGCCCTTGCCCGCGACGGAAAGCTGCGTCGCACTCACGGCGGGGCCACCTCGCTTTCCCGCACCCTTACCGTCTCGGTCCAGGACCGGCGCGTAAACCTCAACGTCGAGGGCAAGCGCGATATCGCCAAGAAGGTAATTCCCTTGATAAGCGACGGTGACGCGATTCTGCTGGACTCGGGCACGACGTCGCTCGAGATCGTGCGCTCGCTTTCTAGCTTTAGCGGACTCACCATCGTGACCGACGACCTCACCATCGCAGACTTCGTCGATCGCTCGATGCCCTCGATCGACGTCATCATGCTGGGCGGCCACCTGCGCAAGGGCCACCGCTACACCAACGGCCCGCTTGCCCTGCACTCCTTGGAGATGCTCCATCCCGATAAAGCGATTGTTACGCCCACGGCCTACGCCCCCGGCCGCGGCCTTATGACCAACAACCAGGCCATGGCCGAGCTCAAGCACGCTTTTCTCACCTGCGCAACCAAGACCTACGTGGTCATGGACGCCAGCAAGGTGGGCGCTAGCGGCCTCATGTGGTTTGGCGGGCTGGCCGACGCCGACGCCGTCATCATGGACAAAGACCCCGACGGCCTTGTGGCCGCCGAGGTCGAAGAACTGGATACCCAGCTGATTATCTAGTTGTCTTAGGCGAGAAGTTCGCTGGCGAGAATATCGCTACGCAACCTTCTCGACAACGGTCCCGGCAAGCAGCCTCTGTGCGTCCTCCATGGCAAAGTGCCCGGTCGAGGCCGAAAGGCAGTTGGCCGAGGCGCAGCTCATCGCATACGCCAGCTGGTCGGGGGCGCTCATCCCGCGCGCCATGCCCACGGCAAAGGCGCCGACCATCGTGTCGCCCGCGCCCACGGGGTTCACGACCTCGATCTTTGGCGCGCGCCCGCGGAAGAGCCCCTCGTCGCAGGCCATAACGGCGCCATCACCGCCCAGCGAGACGACTACCTGGGAAATCCCGCGCTCGTGCAGCTCCTGCGCGGCGGCGTAGACCTCGTCGATTGACTCGACGGTACGGCCCAGAATCTGGCCAATCTCGTCGGTGTTGGGCTTGACCATGGTGGGAAGCGCCTCGATGCCGCGCATCAAAAGCTCGCCCGAGGTGTCCAGGATGCAAGGCTTGCCCGCCGCCTTCACACGGCCAATCAGGTCGACATAGGCGTCCTTTGCCATGCCCGCAGGCACGCTACCGTTAAAGGTAACAACGTCTGCCACCTGCGCAATCTGGCTGACCTTCTCGCTAATAGCCGTCACGTCGTCGGCCGTGACCTCGCGGCCCGGCTCCAAAAACTCAGTCGAGACGCCCTCTTGGTCAAGGACGTTGATGCAGCAGCGGGTCTCGCTTGCCACCTCAACAAAGTCGTGCTCGATACCGTCGGCGTCAAGTAGGTCGCACAGCAGGCGGCCGTTGTTGCCGCCCACAAAACCAGTTGCCAGGATCTTCTCGCCGCAGGTCGCGATGGCGCGGGCGGCGTTCAAGCCCTTACCGCCAGCGTTGTCGATGCAGGTGGCGACGCGCATCACGGTGCCGTCAACCAGCGGGCACGCCAGCTGGTAGGCCTTGTCGATGGAAGAGTTAAGCGTGACGGTCGAAATCATGATGCCTCCTGTGTGTGCGAGAAGAACACGGCTGTTAAGGCCGACTATAACCCTATTTCCAGAGTAATTTGCCCAGGCCCCGGGCCTGTCTCGCTGGGTCTAACCTGTCTTTTTCTTTCTTTTCTTTTAGGCAAGGCACCGAGAAGAACGAAAAGTAAACACTGTCAAACAGATAAGCGTCACCTGTCATTTTCTTTCGATAAAGCGCAGGCTGGGGGCGTGCTGCTTCCAGGTGGTCTCTAAAGCAGATACCAATTCGATTGTCCAGTTCTTCACAAATAAAGAAGTAAAGCAAAGGCGATTGCTTAGGGTTAAACATAAAACATCGAAGCAATTGGCGCCTATCAACAACAGAAAACCCCAGTTAAAGAACGTCCAAACCGTTGAACGGTATATTTTTAGCCGCAAACGGTACATTAGGGGCAATTTGCAGGAATCGTGAAGAAGATGGGTATCAAATCGACTAAAGTAGTTGCACTGACCACATGGTTACAACCACTTAATCACTTGGCATCAGTTGGTAACAAAGCGCGTACACACCTGAAAAACAGCACCACTAGGGTTTCTTTAAGCAAATTCGCACAAGCAAAGGAGTACTGCATGGTCGGTTTCATTCTCACGGGGCACGGAAGTTTCGCAGATGGACTCGCTGGCGCTCTTGAGATGGTAGGCGGCCCGCAGGAACTCTTTGTTCCCGTCACGTTCTACGAGAACGAGGCCGCCGACTTCTCCCAAAACGTCGCTGATGCCATCGCAAGCATGGCCGAGAAGGCCACGGGCGTCGTTGTCTTCTGCGACCTTATGGGCGGCACCCCGTTCAACCAGGCAATGATGAACGCCGCGACCACTCCCAACGTCGAGGTCGTTACCGGCGCCAACCTGCCGATGCTTCTTGAGGTCACCTCTTGTCGCACCCAGACAAGCACCGTTGACGAGTTGGTCGAGTGCGCCCTTGAGGCCGGCCGCTTTGGCGTCGACCACAAGAAGCTCGAGGTTGCCGGCGACGATGCAGACGACGACCTGTTTGGTGACGAGGAGGATGGTCTGTAATGCCCAGCTGGGACAACATCCTTGCCTCCTCGCTGGTTCTGCTGATTTTTCTCGCCGTTGTTGGCGTGATTTTGACCATCGTCAACTACCTGCGCATGCGCAAGCAGAAGGACTACTACAAGGACATCCACGTCGAGCTTGCGCCCGGCAAGAAGGTGGCCTTTTCTAGCGGCTTGATTGGCAAGCTCGTTCGCGTTGGTAAAGAGACCTGCGACATCGAGGTCAAATCCGGCGCCGTTATCGAGGTTTCCCGCTACGCGATCCAGGAGATTTTGGACAAGTAGCGGTATCGCACATTGGTACTAGAAGCCCCCAACGGGGCACGTAGAGAGGAAGCCAAAATGGCAGAGCCCAACATCGTTCACGTTCGCATCGACAACCGCCTGATCCACGGCCAGGTCGCCACCCAGTGGTGCTCCACCGTTGGCGCTAACCTCATCTTGGTGGCCAATGACGAGGTCGCCGAGAACAAGATGCGCCAGAACCTCATGAATATGGCCGCTCCCCAGGGCGTCGCTACCCGTTACTTCTCGGTTCAGAAGACCATCGACGTTATCTTCAAGGCGGCCCCGCGCCAGCACATCTTCATCGTTCTTGAGAACCCCCAGGACGCCCTGCGCCTGGTCGAGGGCGGCGTGCCCATCAAGAAGCTCAACATTGGCAACATGCACATGGCCGACGGCAAGCGCCAGGTTGCGACCTCCGTCGCCGTCGACGACGCCGATGTCGCCGCCTTCAAGGCTCTGCAGGAGAAGGGCGTCGAGCTGTCCATCCAGCGCGTTCCCTCCACCCCCGTCGAGCCTACCGACAAGCTCTTCTCGTAAGCACGTAGTTCTCCGCTTAGCCGCATAGCGCGGCGCACCCATCTCATTTGGTTCTACCCGCGCTAACCGCGGCGGAACATAGTCAATTGGTCCCCCAAGGAGGGGGAAGGACAAAAAGGAAAGGAGGAGCAAAGATGGAGTATTCAGTCATTCAGGTGGCATTGGTCTTTATCGTCACGTTTATCGCGGCTATCGACCAGTTCAGCTTCCTCGAGTCTCTGTATCAGCCGATCGTCACCGGCATGGTGGTCGGCCTCATCCTGGGTGATGTCCAGACCGGCCTTATCGTCGGCGGCACCTACCAGCTGATGACCATCGGTAACATGCCTATTGGAGGTGCCCAGCCCCCCAACGCCGTCGTAGGCGGCATCATGGCGGCCACGCTGGCTATCTCTTTGGACCTCGACCCGAACGCAGCCGTTGCGATGGCTATCCCGTTCTCGCTCCTGGGCCAGTACGGCGTTACCTTGATCTTCACCATCATGTCTCCGCTTATGTCCAAGTGCGACCAGTACGCAGCCGAGGCTAACCCCAAGGGCATCGAGCGCATCAACTACCTTGCTATGGCTCTGCTCGGCCTCGTCTTTGGTATCGTCGTCACCCTCTTCTTCATCGGTGGCGCCACCATGGGTCAGGCTGTCGTCGACGCGATCCCCGCTTGGCTCTCCTCCGGCCTCTCCGCCGCTGGTGGCATGATGCGCTTCGTCGGCTTCGCCATCCTGCTCAAGGTCATGATGTCTCGCGATATGTGGGGCTTCTACTTCATGGGCTTTGGCCTTGCCCTTATCGTCTCTAACATTTCCACCCTTGCTACCCCGGCCCTGCTTATCCTGGCCTTCATCGGCTTCGGCATCGCTTTCTGGGACTTCCAGCAGCAGACCGAGCTGAAGGGTGCTGTCGCTATCCAGGACGGAGGTGAGGAGGATGGCATCTAACGCCACTACCTATAAGAACCTCACGCCCGCAGCCGATCTTGATCAGGCTACCCTTAACAAGATGGCTTGGCGCTCCTGCTTCCTGCAGGGCTCCTTCAACTACGAGCGCATGCAGGCCGCTGGCTGGCTTTACTCCATCCTCCCCGGCCTCGAGAAGATCCACACGGACAAGGATGACCTTGCGACTTCCATGACCCACAACATGGAGTTCTTCAACATCCACCCGTTCCTGGTCACCTTCGCCATGGGCATCTGCCTGTCCCTCGAGCAGAAGAAGGCCGACATTCCGACCATCCGCGCCGTCCGCGTCTCCCTCATGGGCCCGCTTGGCGGTATTGGTGACGCTCTGTTCTGGATGACCCTTGTGCCCATCCTGGCCGGCATCACTTCTCAGATGGCCATCTCTGGCAACGCCGCTGGCCCGATCATCTTCCTGGTTGTCTTCAACGTGATTCAGTTCGCCATCCGCTTTGGCTTGATGAACTGGTCCTACAAGATGGGTACCCAGGCGATCGACACCCTCATGGACAGCATGCAGGCCTTCACCCGCGCCGCTTCCATCCTTGGCGTCTTTGTCGTCGGCTGCCTGACCGTTACCATGGGCGGCACCCAGATTGCTCTGACCATCCCCAACGGCACCACCGAGGCCTATGTGGCCCACACCGCCGTCGTCGCCGACAGCGAGGTCTCTGACTTCGAGGTCATCAGCAGCAACGACGAGGGTGTCACCACCCTTGGTATGTACGACGCTGCTGGCGAGCCCCTCTCCGGCACCGACGCCGAGGGCAACGCTGCCGTGGGCGGCGCCGTGGAGCTGGGCAACGGCATGAGCCAGGTCACCTACATGGAGCTCACCACCACCCCGGTTGTGGTTGACTTCGCGTCCATCCTGGACTCCATCTGCCCCAAGCTGATCCCGCTCGCGCTGGTCATGCTGCTTTACTACCTGTTCGCTAAGCACAACTTCACCCCGATCAAGGGCATCGTTCTCTTGCTCGTCCTGGGTATTGTTGGCGGTTACTTTGGTATCTGGGCCTAGCGAGTAGTTGCGTCTTCTTAGGGGGCGCGTGGGATTTCCGCGCGTCCCCTTTTTTACCCGGTTCACTGGTACGTACCACATGGTATATTCGGACTGCGTGCCCTCGATAAAGGCACTGTTTGTCCAAGGCGCGCTCCGCATATATCACAGCTCAGGGGGTGAGGTCATGGCAAGCGTTTCTCGCAAACAGCCGCTCTACGATCAGCTGGTCGACCTTCTTAGCGAGAAGATCGAAAACGAGATGGAACCTGGCGACGCCCTGCCTTCCGAGCGCGACCTCTGTGACCTGTACGGCCTTTCCCGCACCACCGTGCGTCTGGCAATGAGTGAGCTTGAGGAGCGTGGCATGATCGCGCGCCGCCACGGCAAGGGCACCTTTGTGACTCGTTTGACCCCGCAGCGCACCGACCTCATGGGTACCTATAGCTTTACCGAGCAGATGAAGAGCCTGGGCCGTGTGCCTTCGAGCCGCGTGCTTGAGTTCGACATCCGCGAAGCAACCAAGCCCGTGGCAGCCAATATGGGCATTCGTCTTGGCGAGAAGATCTACCGCATGCGCCGCATTCGATTGGCCGACGGTATCCCGATGATGGTCGAGCGCACTTATCTGCCCGCGGCCGAGTTCGTCGGTCTCACCAAGCAGATTCTGGTTGACAACCCGCTTTACGACACGCTCGAGAAGGAATACGGCCAGAAGATTCACCTGGCCGAGGAATCCCTGAGCGCGCGCATTGCCCGCGGCGACGAGGCCGAGCTCCTGGGCGTGCCCGAGGGATCGCCGGTCCTTCACCTAGTAAGGACCACCACCAACGACAAGAACATCGTCGTCGAGTACACGCGAAGCGTGGCCCGCGCCGACATGTTTGAGTACAAGATTAGCCATATCCGCAGCTAGTTAATGAAGGGATGGCCCGCCCGGGCCGTCTTTGAGCGCCGGTAAGAAGACCGGCAAAGGAAGGAGAAGCATGTTTCAGACCGATGTAGAGACGCTTACTTCTATGGGTGCGCAGATCACCACCGCAGAAATCAAGCAGCAGCCCGAGATCTGGCGCGATGCCTACCAAATCTACCTGGCCAACAAGGAGGGCGTCGACGCGTTTCTCGCCGAGGCCCGCGCCATGGGCGAGGGGCGTTTGTCCGTCGTCTTCACCGGCGCTGGCACCTCTGATTACGTGGGTGACACCGCGGCTCCCTACCTGCGCCACGCCGGCAACACCGACCTTTACGACTTTAAGCCCATCGCCACGACCGACATCGTGAGCGCCCCGCGCGACTTCCTGCGCGCCGACGACCCCACGCTGGTCGTCTCGTTTGCTCGCTCGGGCAACAGCCCCGAGTCCCTGGCCGCTGTGCAGGTCTGCAAGCAGTTTGTGAAGAACGTCAAGTTCCTCAACATCACCTGCGCGCCCGAGGGCAAGCTTGCCGTCGAGTCTGCCGATGACCCCAACGCCTACACCATCCTCATCCCGCGCGCCAACGACAAGGGCTTCGCGATGACCGGCAGCTACAGCTGCATGACTCTCATCTCGACCCTGATTTTTGATGAGGCTCCCGAGGACCAGAAGGCTGCCTGGGTCGAGACGGCCGCCAAGATGGGCGAGGCCGTTATCGAGCGCGAGGACGAGATCGCGGCTCTTCTCGCCGGCGACTTCAACCGCGTGACCTACCTGGGTTCTGGCTCGTTTGGCGGTCTGGCGCAGGAAGCGCAGCTCAAGATTTTGGAGCTGGCCCACGGCCTGGTCGCGACTTCTTACGACACCTCGATGGGCTACCGCCACGGGCCTAAGTCCTTTGTTGACGACAAGACCCTTGTCTTTGTCTTTGTCAACAACGACCCCTACACTCGCCAGTACGACATCGACATCCTTAACGAGATCGGTGGCGACAAGATCGCCGAGCACACCGTTGCTGTCCAGCAGGTTGCCCAGACGGTCTACGAGGGTGAGTCCTTTGACTTCGCTGGCTTTGACCAGCTGCCCGAGGGTTATCTCGCCCTGCCGTTTGTCATGTTTGCGCAGGTCATCTCGCTGCTTAACTCGGTGCGCGTGGGCAACACCCCCGATACCCCCAGCCCCACCGGCACCGTCAACCGTGTGGTCAAGGGCGTGACCATCCACCCCTTCAAGGCTTAAGGGAAGTGCTTTGGCATGAGTAGCTACGTACTGCATGCAGAGAAGTTCCTGCTTCCCGGCGCGGTGAAGCAAGGCGGTTACCTGCCGGTTATCGACGGCGTCTTTGGTGCTTGGACGGCCCAGGCCCCGGAGGGCGTCGAGGTCGTTGACCTGCCCGGCAAGTGGGTGGCCCCCGGCTTTGTCGACACCCACATCCACGGCTTCTTTAACCACGCCACGACCGACTGCGACCCCGAGGGCATCAACATCTCGAGCGCCGAGCTGGCCCGCCGCGGCACCACGAGCTGGCTGCCCACGACGTTTACCGAGAGCATCGAGAATATCGGAGCGGCCTGCGCGGCCATCGCGGCGGCCGACGAGGAGCGCGGCCCGGAGTTTGTGGGCGCGCATATCCAGGGCATCTACCTTGAGGGCCCGTTCTTTACCGCCAAGCACGTGGGCGCGCAGAACCCGGCTTACCTTATCGACCCTTCGGTCGAGGTTTTCAACGGCTGGCAGGAGAAGGCCGGCGGACGCATTGTGAAGAGCGCTTTGGCCGCCGAGCGCGACGGCTCGGTCGAGTACGTGGCAGAGCTCGCCCGTCAGGGCGTCGTGACCTGTGTGGGTCACTCCGACGCCACGTATGACCAGGCCATGGCCGCTGTCGATGCGGGTCTTACCTGCTTTGTTCACACCTACAACGGCATGCGCGGCCTGCATCACCGCGAGCCGGGCATCGTTGGTTGTGCCATGGACACGCAGGACACCTATGCCGAGCTTATCTGCGACGGGCATCATGTGGTGCCTGGCGCCATCAAGGCGCTGGTACGCGCCAAGGGTTGGGACCACGTGGTGTTGATCACCGACTGCCTGGGCTGCGGCGGCATGCCCGAGGGCGAGTACATGAGCGGCGGACTGCCTGTCGTTATGCGCGACGGCGCGTGCTACCTGGCCGACGGCAGCTCGCTGGCCGGCTCGATCGCGACTTTGGCGCAGGTCGTCAAGAACGTTTACGACTGGAATATCGTCACGGCCGAGCAGGCGTTGCGCATGGCCACCGAGGTTCCGGCGCGCTCTGCGAGGATCGACGGGTGCTGCGGCTTTATCAAGCCGGGTCGCGCGGCTGATTTCGTGGTTCTGGACGCCGATCTTAACCTTGAGGCCACGTACATGGCGGGCGCCAAGGTCGAGTAGCGGCCTTTCGCGGGTCTTCTCGCATCCGTATTAAAATCCCCTGCATTCCTAGCTATTTTTGCCTTCAAAAACGGCTCGGAATGCAGGGGATTATTCGTTAGATGCGAGGCGTGCGCCTGCCGGGCCCTACAGGTGCTTCTCGATAAAGGAGAAGACCGCTCCGTAGTAGGCCTCGGGTGCCGCGCCGGCCGCGCAGCAGTGGCCCGCGGAGGGGATGCGGACCTTCTGGTGGTTCTCGCCGGCCGCCGCTCCGCCCGCGGCCTCTTCCAAGCGCTCGACGTTGAAGGGCGGGACCAGCTGGTCGTCCTCGCCGTGCAGGAGAAGGACCGGGGCCTGGGCGTGGGCGATGGCCTTGACGGCGCTGGCGTCGGCAAAGTCGTAGCCGCCCTTGCGGGAGCGGAACATCACGCGCACGAGGTCGAGGATGGGGTGGGGCGCCACGGCCTTGCCGTTTAGGCCCATCGAGCCCATGACAAAGATGGCCTGGTTCCAGAAGTCGGCAAAGGCCGAGTCACTCACAACGCACTTAACCTGGTCGGGAAGGTCTTTCTCGCCGCAAGCTTCGATGGCTGCGGCGGCACCCAGGGACTGGCCCATTAAAACGATAGAGAGCTGCGGCGCCTTCTCGGCCGCTACGCCCACAGGCGCAGGGGTCTTCTGGGCAACAAGCCACTGGCACCATTCAACAAGGTCGCGGCGCTCAAGGTGACCGGCGCCCATGACCTTGCCGCCGCTCTCGCCCTGTGCGCGCATCTCGACCAGCAGCAGGTTAAAGCCCTTCTCGGCAAAGTGGCGAGCAACGCCCAAGCAGCTCTTCCAGCCGCCGCCCAGACCGTGGGCCATGACCAGCCAGTTGTTTGACTCGGGGTTGGCATCCAGACAGTGGCCCACCAAGCGAATGCCGTCAGATGCGGTGATATCTACGACATCGAACTGGGGCTGGGTGGCTTCGAACCAGGCCTTGGTCGCCTCGACTTCGACCTCACGGTTCTTCTCGGCTTCGGCAAGCTCGGCCTTCGAGAGGGCCTTGTTGGCTTGGCGAAAGAGCTCGGCCGCCTGGGGCCCAAAAGAGTCGGCCTGGGCAGGCACGTTGAAAAACTGCGTCTTGCCGTCCAACACGGCGTTTACCAGGCTGTTTGCCTGAACGACGGCGATAATGGCGGGCAGAAGACCAAAGACGATGAGGCCGATGCCCACCGCTACGTGGTTAGTCGAGATGCAAAAGACGCCGGCCAAGACAAGGCAGATGATAAAGCCCGCGAGTGACCCAAAGGGGGAGAGGCTGGGCTCCTCGACGGGCAGTTTCCCGGCGTTGGCGATGCGCTCTTCGTAGAGCTTGGAGCTCTTTGGCTTAATGGTGCGTCCAAACGGCTTGCCAATCTTCATGCGTGGTCCTCTCACCTAATACCATCTGCGCTTTATTGCTTTTGACAGTATAAGTTAATGGGGCGCCCGCGCGGCCGTGCTACAGCTCGATGGTCAGTTCGACCGGGCAGTGGTCGCTGCCGTAGACCTCGTTGAGGATCGAGGCGCCGGTCACGCGGTCGGCGATGGAATTGCTCACCAAAAAGTAGTCGATGCGCCAACCGGCGTTCTTCTCGCGTGCCTTAAAGCGGTAGCTCCACCAGCTATAGGCGCCCTCAAGATCGGGGAAGCGCGTGCGGAAGGTGTCGGTGAAGCCGGCGTCCAGAAGCTGCGTGAAGTCGTCGCGCTCCTCGTCCGAGAAGCCGGCGTTGCCGCGGTTCGATTTGGGGTTCTTAAGATCGATTTCGTTGTGGGCAACGTTAAAGTCGCCGCAGGTCACAACGGGTTTGTTGGCCGCCAGCTCGCACAAAAACTCGCGGTAGCGTGCGTCCCACACCATGCGGTCGCCGATGCGGGCCAGGCCGTCCTTGGCGTTGGGCGTGTAGACGTTCACAAACCAGTAGGTGGGAAACTCCAGCGCGCAGACGCGGCCCTCGTCGTCAGCCACCGGGCAGCCGATTTGGCGGATGACCTGCAGCGGCTCGTCTTTGCTAAAGACTGCCGTACCCGAGTAGCCCTTTCGCTCGGCGTAGTTCCAAGTTTGATGGTATCCGGGCAGGTCAAGGGCCAGCTGACCCTCTTGCAGCTTGGTCTCTTGCAGCGCAAAGACGTCTGCATCAAGGGTCGAGAAGATCTCTTGAAAGCTGGGGTCCTTCTTGGTCACGGCGCGCAGCCCGTTGACGTTCCAAGAAACGAGCCGCAGCTCACGGGTGGTTTTGGTCATGGTCGCCCTTCTTTGAAGTGGATTTCCAAGCAAAGTGTAGCGAGAAGATCGCCGGGCCGCCAGCTGCGAAGCCCGCCGGGGCCCAGCCTGGAGAGCTGCGTTGCTTTTAAAGCTCCCTAACTTCTCTGAGGATTCGCGAGAGGGAGTACGAGGAAAGAAGAGCGACGATGACGACGAGAATTACAGAGCAAATCAAGAGAAGGTGTGCCGTGTCATAGATGCACGAGCTATTGAAGTTCACCGCATCGCCCCAGGTATGGTAAATCTCGCACAAGAGGCAAAGTAGGCACAAAGAATTACCCATGATTAATAGTTTGATTCTGGAGCCTACCGAGAAGCTCGAAAGATAGGTCGCAACTGCCGTGACAAAGCTAAAACCAACAGCTGCGATACCCAGGCAAAGTATTAGTGGAAACGAGCCAAAGACCTCGGGCATGACGTATTCCCTTCGGCTGGTGCTTTGCTTGCAGGAGATTTCGCAGAATGTGGCTGACGAAACGTTCGGGCCGCCCCGCCAT
The DNA here is from genome assembly GCA_963616835.1 of uncultured Oscillospiraceae bacterium. Taxonomy (GTDB): domain Bacteria; phylum Actinomycetota; class Coriobacteriia; order Coriobacteriales; family Atopobiaceae; genus Paratractidigestivibacter. The sequence goes on from CAVEMP010000003.1 coordinate 13,483, forward strand.
TACCCGATGGTGACGTAGCCGTCCCAGCCGGCGGGCAACTCGGGGGCTGCATCGGCGCTGCCAAAGAGCCACTCCAACCAGCCGGGCATCTCGCGAACCGCCTGTTGGCGACCGGCCCCGTAAAGCGCGCGCAGCTGGGCGGCATTGGTCGTCCCGCTAGAAACCGTCATCGCCTTGGGGTACACAACAAACACGTCGCCCTTCTCGGCTGCCGCCTCAATCCGGTCAAGCTCTGCGTTGTAGCGCTCCCAACGGGTGGACAGCGCTTCGTACAGGTGGTCGCAGTCGCCCGCCAGGCGCCGGTAAACGTGCAGCTGGGCGGGGCCGGGAGCGGACTTGCGGTAGCCCTTCTCGCGTGTGGAAATAAAGAAAACCCGCTGATAGCCGTCGTCTTGCGCCAAGCAAACCGGCAGGCCCGCTCCTACGCCCAGGCCACCGTCAAAGTAGGTCTGGCCGTCATGCGGCCGGGGCACCATTGCGCCAGGCAGGGTCGAGCTTGCGCGCACCATGTCCATCAGGCGGATCGGGTCGGTCATATCGGCCTTGTGAAACCGCACGCTCGCGCCGTCAGAGACCCTAAAGGCCTGGATACATGTATTGGCAGGATTGGCGCAAAACGTGTCCCAATCAAACGGCAACGCCCCGGTTTGGACAGCGCCCTCGTACAGCGCGTCAGCGTTGAACCAGCCGGTGCCGCGGGCCAGCGACCGCAGACCAACGGCGCTTCTCGCCGCGTTATCGGTCATAAAGGCCTCGCGAACGCGCCGCTGGTCACGGCTGGTGTAATCCACCGTGTTGCTTGCCCCGGCCGAGACTCCGCACACGTACCCAAAGTGAAGGTCCGCGGCCAAAAGCACGTTGGCCACGCCCGCCGAGAAGGCCTCGCGGTAACCGCCTCCCTCGAAGGCAAGGGCGCAATTGGGAACTGTAACGCGAAGTTCGTGCAGGTTGGACATGGTGTTTTATGGCTCCAAACAATTGTGACAAGGGGTTTACCCAACCCGGGATTTTAGTGCGCCCGCGCGCGGCGGCGTTAGACTGTAGGCGACAAAAACCGCAATGTATCGTCCCTTTTGGCGGCGAGAAGGCCGGGCGCGGCGCCCGGCGCACGAATCCGCGCGGCCCCGCGCGGCACGGCGAGAAAGGCAAGAAGACATGGCATCCATCACAGACCCCAAAGAGGCCGCAGCGGCCCTCAAAGAAATCGTCGACAACACCAATAACCTGGTCTTCTTTGGCGGTGCCGGCGTGTCAACGGCCTCTGGCATCCCCGATTTTCGCAGCGAGGACGGCCTGTATCGCCAGCACTTCAAGTACTCGCCCGAGACCATGCTGGGCCACGACTTCTACGTCACCCACACCGCCGAGTTCTACGACTTCTACCGCACTCGCATGATCGCGCTGGATGCCCGCCCCAACCAGGCGCACATCAAGCTTGCCCAGCTAGAGCGCGAGGGCAAGCTTCGCGCCGTCATCACGCAAAACATCGACGGCCTGCACCAGGCGGCCGGCTCCAAGAACGTCCTTGAGCTGCACGGCTCGGTCCACCGCAACATCTGCCAGCGCTGCGGGGCCACCTACGACGCCCGCTGGGTCGTGGACACCCAGGGCGAGCCGCGCTGCCCCAAATGCGGCGGCCCCATCAAGCCCGACGTCGTCTTGTACGGAGAAAGCCTTGACGAGAAGACCCTGGTTGCCTCTGTTGAGGCCATTCAGGCCGCTGACGTGCTCATCATTGGCGGCACGTCGCTTGTTGTCTACCCGGCGGCGGGCCTGGTCAACTACTTTGGCGGTTCTAAGCTGGTCATTGTCAACAGGCAACCCACGCCGCAAGACGCTCATGCCGATCTTCTGTGTGCCTGCGATATTGCCCAAGCCTTTGATTTCTAGCGGGCTTTTCTTGGCGGCAGGCGGGCCGCAATTTGCAAGCGGGTACAATGGTTCAACCTATGCCCACCCAGAAAGGACATCACATGCTTAGAGATAAACGCACGTCATGGCGCTGCGGAGACTTCGAGCTGTCGCTCGCGCGCCCCCGCATCATGGGTGTCCTTAACGTCACGCCCGATTCGTTCTCGGACGGCGGGGCTAACCTCGACCACAAGGTCGCCGTCGAGCGCGGCCTGGCCATGCTGGATGAGGGCGCCGACATCATCGACGTGGGCGGAGAGTCGACCCGCCCGGGTCACCGCCCGGTTTCCGAGAAGGAAGAGGCCACTCGCATTGTGCCCGTGGTGCGCGAGCTGGTGGCCGAGGGCGCGCTCGTCTCGGTGGACACGCGTCATGCGGCGGTCGCAAAAATGTGCGTTAACCTGGGCGCTTCTATCATCAACGACGTGACCGGCTTCACCGATCCGGCCATGGTCCAGGCCGCCGCCGAGAGCGACTGCGGCTGCGTGGTCATGCACTGGGACCAGGGCGGCTTGGGTAGTCGCGCCCCGCGCAAGCAGGTTCTTCTCGACGAAAACCGCCCCACGCGAAGCACCGCCGCCGTCCAGCGTAGCGCCACTTCTCAGCACCGCTTCACCCTGCCCGACGAGGCGCCCATCATGCGCCAGGTCATGGGCTTTTTGGGCGACCAGGCCCGCACCCTTATGCGCGCGGGCATCGATCACGACCGCATTTGCCTCGACCCCGGCCCCGGCTTTGACAAGTTTGCCGACGAGGACGTGGTTATTCAGCGAGCCACGCGCTCCATGGTCTCGATGGGTTACCCGCTGCTCACGGCCGTGAGCCGCAAGCGTTTTGTGGGCGCGGTGTCTGGCGTTGTTGACGCGGCCGACCGCGATGCCGCTACGCAGGGCATTTGCATCGCCGCCATCGAGAACGGCGCCCGTATCCTGCGCGTTCACGACGTCGCTGGCTGCGCGCAGGCCGTGAACGCCTACTGGTCGGTCACCCGCAAGGACCCGCGCCAGGCCTTTGTGAGCCTGGGCTCCAACGAGGGCGACCGCGTGGGTTACCTGTCGCGCGCCGTGCAGCTGATCGACGAGATCCCGCTGACCTGCGTTGCCGGCGTGAGCCACGCCTACGAGACCGAGCCGGCCTACGGCATTGCGACGCCGGTTGCCAACTGCGTGGTCGAGCTGCGCACCGAGCTGCACCCGCTGGTTCTTCTCGGCAAGCTTATGGACATCGAGGCCGAGCTGGGCCGCGTTCGCCCCGTTGATCGCGATCCCAAAAAGCCTGGCAACACGGCTCGTACCATCGACTGCGACCTGATGTGGGTCGAGGGCGAGACGCACCAGGGCCCGCGCCTTACCCTGCCGCACCGCCGCCTGGGCGAGCGCGACTACGTGATCGTGCCCATGGAGGACCTCATGCACGACCCCGTGCGCTTCCTGGAGCACGGCGGCGTGACGGTTCTGGAGCGCGAGCAGCGCGTTGGCCACGTGACGGCAGATTTGGGAGAAGTGGCATGGGTGTAGAGAAAGACCTGGTAGAGCTCGCGCGCGCCGGAGCTGCGGCTGGCGAGAAGAACGTCTGGCTGGCAGACGACGGCGCCTTGACGGTCGAGTTTGTGTGTCGTCCGGCGGTGGGCATGGCCTATCTCACTGGCGTGCCGTACGCGGCGGCGTTGGGCGTGGCCGACGCGCTTGAGGCCGTGGGCTATGCCGGAGTCGGCATTGCGTGGCCGCATGACGTTTGCGGCGAGAATGGCCTGGTCGTGCGCGTGTCTACCTCGGCCGGGTACGGCGAGGGGATGTTCGTGGTATGCCGAGCTGTTGTTCCCGGGGTCGCGCCGGATGCGGCCGAGCACCTGGGCCAGGCCGTGGTCGAGGCCGCGTCTGCGCAGGTTGCGGCCTGGGAGGCCTCTATTTTGGCTGCGGGTAAGGCGGCTACTCCGCTGGGGCCGGTGTTGAACGAGCTGTTTGACCGCATGCCGCTTATGGGCAAGCCTGTGGAGGTCGTCTATCCCAACGGCCGCGTGGCCATGCGCGCGACGCTGGCCGGCATGGACGTTTGGGGCCGCGCCACGGTCAAGAACGACCTGGGTG
>CAVEMP010000004.1:0-4269 GCA_963616835.1 uncultured Oscillospiraceae bacterium
ACGCAGCTGCCAATGCCAAGCGTGCACATATCCATAGAAGTTTCCAGCCTTTTTTGACGTGTGTTAGACACCGATTGTACCGGGGCTTTTCGATTGCGGGACCTAAATCGCAGATAAAGCGCTTTCAATTACGAGAGAATCTGCGATTTAGGTCCCATCATCGAAAAGGCCCGGAGCCGTGGTGGCTCCGGGCCTGGATTCGGGCGCGTGTGCACGTGGACGTGCGTGTCGAGAAGGACTAGGCCTCGTCGACGGGCTGGGCAGAGCCGCAGCCAAGAATCATGTAGAAGATGCTGGGCAGGAAGAACAGGCCAATCTGGAAGCCCACGCCCTTCTTGCCAAAGCGCTTGCACACCTTGTCGATCACAAGGCAGCGCACGACGATCAGTGCGATGCCGCAGATGCTCACCAGCGTCCTCCACCAGCTGGCATCAAATGCGCCGGAGAAAATCGAGATCGCGTCAAGCGCGGTAATTGCGATGCACAGCTTGCTTGCGCAGCCGGCGGCGTTGGAAAGGCACCACTCGCTGTAGATGGGGATAATCTGGGACCAGCCGTTGCCGCCCAGCTTCTTGATGGTCTTCCAGCGGCCGATGATGACAAACAGCTGCAGGACGGCCACGATGCACACAAGCGTGAGAACAAGGCCGGTGGCAATGGCAATGCCCTGGTAGGTGATGGTGCCGTCGTTTACTGCTTGATCGATGTACATGTTAAGGTCGAAGGTTTTGACGTAGGTAGGCATGGCATTCCTTTCTCTGGATGCGCTGCGCTTTTGCCCGTAATTGTGTGGAGCGACAAAAGCAAGAAGAACTATAGTAGCAAATATGGATTATCCGTGGTGCAGCGTCCAGGTTGATTTTGCTGCGCTGTCCAAGGCGAGCGAGGTATCCCATGACAAAAAGACCTTTGAACCTGTCCTGCGCGTTTGTCGCTGCGATTGGCCTTTCTGCTGTCCTGCTCACCCAGGCTGGCTGTACTGTGACCATTAACGGCAACGGTGGCAATGCAGGTACGGCGTCCACTTCGACGGCCGCCACCGATCAGACCGCAGAATCTAAGGTCGTTGAGTTGACCTCATCCATCTCTAAGGACGAGAAGTACGACTCGGTGAAGATGAGTGCGGACGCAAACTCGTTTGACGCCTGCGGCTATGCTTTTGGCGACAGCGTTAACGTAACTTTTAGCAACGGCTTTGCGCTGACCGACGTGCCGTACTACAACGGTTTCTACGTTAAGACCGGCAAGCCCGTGGTTACGGCCTACCCTGGCTTTGACTACGTGGCCATCACCTACAACAACTTGGGCATGTGGGACAAGGCGGGGCTTTCCCAGAGCGACACCGTTACCATCACCCTTTGCGAGAAGGGCAAGTACCTGGCCACGCAGGAGGCCCTTAGCCAGAGCTATCCCAGCGAGCGCGAAAAGTATGACTCCAACGAGCAGTTTGTTAACTTCCGCGCGCTTGCGGGCGGCCGCCTTAAGGCCAACTACCTGTACCGCGGCGCCTCCCCGGTCGACAACAGCCACGGCCGCGCGGCCTATACCGATGACCTGTTAGAGGCCAACGGCATTACCTGTGTCATCGACCTGGCCGATTCTGCGGATGAAATGCAGGGCTACTTTGCCGCGACGGGCTTTGACTCGCCGTACGTCAAGGGTCTCTTCGAGCAGGGCCGCGTGGCCATGCTGGCTATGAGCTCGAGCTATACGACCGATGCGTACAAGCAGGGCGTCGCTGGCGGCATGCGCCACCTGCTGCAGTGCGGCGGCCCGGCCTACATCCACTGCATGGAGGGCAAGGACCGCACCGGCTTTGTGTGCATGCTGGTGGAAGCTCTGGCCGGCGCGTCGTACGACGAGATGTGCGCCGACTACATGCAGACCTACGACAACTACTACGGCATTACCAAAGCGGGCAGCGCCGACAGCTACGACGCGATCGTCTCGCTGTATTTCGATACGTTCATCGAGTATCTGACGGGTGCCGAGGATGGTCAGGCCGATAAGACCGCCGATTATTCTGCCGCGGCTCGTAGCTACCTGCTTTCTGCCGGCATGACCGATGCCGAGGTCGACCAGCTGGTTGCCCTGATCTGCGAGTAGGCGGAGAAAGTGGAGGCGTTAGATGCGCGTGGATGGGCTGCTTTGTGAGTTTTGTGCCGAGAACCTCGAGCACGTCGAGGCGGCCATCGCGGCTGGGGCGGAGCGCATTGAGCTGTGCGACAACCTGGCCGTGGGCGGCACGACGCCCTCGCATGGGGTGATTCGCGCGGCGGTTGAGCTGTGTCACGCGCGCGGCGCAACTGTTATGTGCATGGTGCGGCCCCGCGGCGGCGATTTTGATTACGCGCCCTGGGAGGCGCGCATTATGGAGGACGACCTGCTTCACGCGGCCAAGCTGGGCGTCGACGGCGTGGTCTTTGGCTGTCTGCGCGAGGGACGCTTGGGCCGCGAGCTTACTTCTCGCTTGGTGGGGCTGGCCAAGGACGAGGGACTCGCCGTTACGTTTCACATGGCCTTCGATGCGCTACCGGCCGCAGAGCGCCTGGATGCCATCGATTACCTGGCCCGCATTGGCGTCGAGCGCATCTTGACCCATGGCGGTGCGGCGGGCACGCCCATCGAGGACAATCTCGAGGTACTGCGCGGCTACGTCGAGCGCGCGGCCGGGCGTATCGCGATTTTGCCGGGTGGGGGCATTACGTATGCGAACGCTCAGGTAGTGGCTGCAGCGCTGGGTGTCGCCGAGGTTCACGGCACGCGGATCGTGGACCTGGCGACGGGTGGCGTGGCCGCCGGCCCGGCAACTGTTACAGCCGTCGCAGCGGCTCACTAGTACATGAGGGGTGAGGGGCCTGTGCTTTACAAGGACTTCCAGGGAGAAAAGCTCTCGGCGCTGGGCTTTGGTCTTATGCGACTGCCTGTGGTGGACGGCAATAACGCGCAGATTGACCAGGCGGCCGTCAATAAGATGGTTGACTATGCCCTTGAGCAGGGCGTCAACTACTTTGATACCGCGTGGGCCTACCACGGTGGCTGCTCCGAGGCGGCCACGGGCGCGGCCCTGCGCCGTCACCCGCGCGACACGTACAACGTTGCAACTAAGTTCCCGGGCTATGACGCGGCCAACGCCGGCAAGGTGGCTCAGATCTTCGAGCAGCAGCTTGCCCGCACGAGGTTGGACTACTTTGACTTCTATCTCTTTCACAACGTTGCCGAGAAGGACATTGACATCTACCTGGATCCGGCCTATGGCATCCTGGACTTTTTGCTGGAGCAAAAATGCGCAGGTAGAATACGCCATTTGGGCTTCTCGACCCACGGAAGCCTGGAGTGCATGCGTCGCTTTTTGGACGCTTACGGCCAGCACATGGAGTTCTGTCAGATCCAGCTTAACTACTTTGACTGGGAGTTCCAAAACGCCCGGGCCAAGGTGGACCTTCTTGCCAGCTACGGCATTCCCGTGTGGGTGATGGAGCCGGTGCGCGGCGGCAAGCTGGTCAACCTTGACCCCACACACGAGAAAACCCTGCGCGACCTGCGGCCCTGTGCGTCCAACGTCGAGTGGTGCTTCCGGTTTGTCCAGAGCGTGCCCGGCGTGGTGGTGGCGCTTTCTGGCATGTCTAACATGGAGCAGGTGGAGCAAAATATCGCGACGTTTAGCGAGGATAAGCCTTTGTTGCCCGCCGAGTTCGATGCTCTGCAAGACATCGCGCGCCAGATGGGCAGCCGCGGGACGGTGCCCTGCACGGCCTGCCGTTACTGCACCGAGTACTGCCCGCGCGGCCTGGACATTCCCAAGCTGCTCGAGATGTACAACCAAAATTTGTCCACCGGGCCCAAGGACTTCATCTCGAATATGTATCTGGATAGCCTACCTGCGGATAAGCGCCCACAGGCATGCGTGGCCTGCGGTCGGTGCGCCAAGGTGTGCCCGCAGAGCATCGACATCCCCGCGATGCTCGCCGATTTTGCCGCCCGCGTGTCGGAGTAGGGGGGCATCGGGCGCCTTTGGGTTGCGCCGATTTCAAAAAACACGAAAGTTAGGACCAGTATCGGGTTTCGCCGAGTAGCTAAAGAGTTTTGCCGAAAAAAGGCCAGTTGGCAGATGTGTAAAACGGGAGCCTACTCAGAGAATTGCCAGACTGCTCCTAACTTTCGTATTTTTTGATTCTCGAGTATCGACCCGCCGTTATGAGATGCGCAGAAACCGCGAATAGATGTTGACAGCTCAACAATAACGGGGCTAATATTGACCCGTCAACA
>CAVEMP010000005.1:0-4718 GCA_963616835.1 uncultured Oscillospiraceae bacterium
ATCGCCGAGACACAAGAAGACCTGGAGGCCCGTCTTGCCATGGAGGGCCTCATGCGCCACCGTCGCGAGCGCCGCCGCAAGAAGATCGTCGCCGGCTCCATCGTCGGCGGCATCGCCCTTGTTGGCGCCATCGTCTGGGGCGTCCAAGCCTATAACGCCAGCAAGCCCATAGAGATCGACACGGGCCTTACCACCACCTATGTCGATTACGGCAATTTCTCGGAGGCCGTGAGCGCTACCGGCACCGCCCAACCCGTGAGCTCTGTCGTTGTAACGCCCGAGGTCACGGGTACCATCGAGAGCGTCAACGTGGCCGAGGGCGACACTGTCGAGGCCGGCGCCGTTCTTCTCACCATCAAAAACGACGACCTTGACAAGGCCGTGCGCGACGCCGAGCTGGCCGTGCGCGACGCCAAGCTCAACCTAGAGTCGGCCGTCAATGACTACAACACGCTGGTAGACGCCTACAACGCGGGCGCCGAGATTAGCGACAGCGAGTTTGACAAGGCCTCCTTTGCCATCGAGACGGCCAAAAACGCCGTTTCTGACCAGCAGGAGGTCTACAACCAGGCCGTGGCCAACGCCCAGAAGCGCACTGTCTGCGCGCCCGCCGCGGGCTCGGTGGTGGTCATGAACGCGCAGGTAGGCGCCTCGGTGTCAGACGCCGCCAGCAAGGGAAGCCTTGTCCAGATCGCTGATCTCTCGCAGATGACCGTGAAGGTCCAGGTAAACGAGGTCGACATCTCTAAGATCTGCGTGGGCCAGGCCGCCAAGGCGACCTTCTCTGCGCTTCCCGGCGTGGAGCTTGACGCCCAGGTGACCCGCATCGCCACCGTGTCCAGCTCAAGCGACAGCTCAAACGGCTACCTGTACGGCTCGGGCGGCGTGGTGACCTACGACGTGAGCCTGCTTATCCCCGCGCCCGCGGCCGAGCTCAAGCCCGGCATGACGGCCAACGTCGACATCACGCTGCAGAGCGTGCCCGACACCTTAATGGTCCCGGCCTCCTGCGTTGGCACCGACGAGAACGGTAAGAGCTTCGTCACGGTGATGACCGACGCTGCGACGCAGGCATGCGAGAAGCGCGCCGTCGAAGTCACGGCCACCGACCAGACCACCGCGGCCGTGACCGGCAGCCTGACGGCCGGCGACGAGGTTCTTCTCGACCCCTACGCCGCGGCAACGGCGGAGTAGCCATGGCGACCCCCGTCATCGACATCCGCGACCTGTGGCGCGTCTACGACTCGGCGGCCGGGATGACCACGGTCCTGCGCGGCATAACGCTGCAGGTAGAACGCGGTGAGTTTTTGGCCGTCATGGGGCCTTCGGGCTCGGGCAAGTCGACGCTCATGAACATCCTGGGCTGCCTTGACCGGCCCACCGCGGGCACCTATCGGCTTGAGGGCACCGAGGTAAGCGAGCTATCTGACGACGATTTGGCCTACGTGCGCTCGAGCCGCCTGGGCTTTGTCTTCCAGTCGTTCAACCTCATGCCGCGAGCCACCGTGCTGCGCAACGTCATGCTGCCGCTGGTCTACTCAAACGTCCCCGCCCGCGAGCGCGAAGCCCGCGCCTGGCGTGCCCTTAGCGCCACGGGCCTTCCCCAGGAACACTTCTTCCACCGCGCCAACGAGCTTTCGGGCGGCCAGATGCAGCGCGTGGCCATCGCCCGCGCCCTGGTCAACGACCCGGCCATCATCTTGGCCGACGAGCCCACGGGCAACCTCGACACCGCCACGGGCAACCTCGTGATGGAGACCTTCCGCCAACTCAAAGAGCGCGGGCGCACCGTGGTCTTGATCACCCACGACGCCGAGGTCGCCGCCTGGGCCGACCGCACCGTCCACATTCGCGACGGCCACCTACTTAGCGACGCACAGGAGAAGGACATCCAGGCCAGGCTTTTCTCAGCACAGCTTACAGACGGGAGCGAGCAATGAGAGCTACCGACTTGGCCTACGAGACCGCCTTGGCCATTCTCGCCAACCGGGTACGCAGCTTGCTTACCATCCTGGGCATCGTCATTGGCATCGCGGCGGTCATCGCCATGACGTCGCTGATCGACGGGATCCGCGCCTCGATCGTGGGCCAGCTGGGGCTGGACTCGGCCCGAGCCGTCGACATCACGTGCTGGCCGCCCAACAACCGCCAGCTCACGACCACCGACGTCGAGGACATAGCCCGCGACCTGGCCAGCGACTACGAGTTCATCACAGGCTACACCTACGCCTTTTCAAGCGCCACCAGCTCCAGCGCCTCGACCGACCAGCTGCAGATCGTCGCCTGTGACGAGAAGTACTTTGATGCCAAGGGCTACAAGGCCGCGACCGGCCGTTTCTTCTCCGCGACCGAGAACGACGACTCGGCCATGGTGGCTGTGCTGGACGTCTCGGCCGTCAAGAACCTGTTTGGCGGCGAGAAGGCCAACGTCGTGGGGCAGACCCTGCGGATCGGCAGCGACAACTACACCATTGTGGGCACGCTAAACTCAAACATCAACTTTGGCAACGGCGAGATGTGCATGGCGTATCTCCCCTACAACACCGCTGAGCAGCGCATCATTGGCCAGGGCGCGGGTGAGAGCGTGCAAATCTTTGGCTTTGCGCGCGAGGACGCCGACATCTACCAGGTGGCCAGCCGCACCGACTCGTACCTGCGTGCCAAGTACAACATCCCCCAACCCGCCGAGGACGGCAGCAGCAGCTCGCTCGAGGGTTACTGCAACGTGAGCACGGCGCAGTCGATGATCGACTCGCTTGAGAGCACGATGTCGTCGTTTAGGCTCATGGCCCTGGCGGTGGCCAGCATCTCGCTGTTGGTGGGTGGCATCGGCATCATGAACATGATGCTCACCAACGTGACCGAGCGCATCCGCGAGATTGGCCTGCGCAAGGCCCTGGGCGCCAAGCGCGGCGACATCACTGCGCAGTTTTTGCTAGAGAGCATCGCGATTTGCCTGGTAGGCGGAGTGTTTGGCATGGCTTTGGGTTTTGGCGGCGCATGGGTGCTGGCGGGAGCCGTTGGCAGCAGCCTGGGGTACGACAACTTCACGCCGGTCATCACCTTGCAGACGGCGCTTACGGCCGCGGCCATCTGCTGCGGGATCGGCGTGCTGTTTGGGTACTACCCGGCCCGCCGCGCCGCCCGCCTGGACCCCGTCGAGGCCCTGCGGTACCAGTAACGGCGTCGGTGGGGGGCCTTCTCGCCGGCACAGCAAAATCCCCTGCATTCCGTGCTATATTTGACGTCAAAAACGGCACGGAATGCAGGGGATTTTTGGCTTGGAACTGGTTCACCTTTGTGCCCGGGCCTAAAAGAAGCAGAGCAGCGCGTTATACAGGTGGCAGGCCCAGCTTTGGTAGTTGTGGTCGCCGCCGTTGAAGTTCACCCAGGCGAAGTTCACACCGTTCACAAAGGCAACGGGCATCTGATCGATGGCCTTCTGGCAAAACTCCTGGTGATTTTCCAGCGAGAAGTCGCGCGTGCCGTTTCCGTTGTACCAAAAGACCACCGAGTCGCCCGCGCCTTCATTCTCGTAAACGGCCTTAAACTCGTCAAATTCGGCCCAAACGCCCGAGAAACACCCAAAGTAGGCAAAGAGGTCCTTGCAGCGCATCATCACGCTGTTGACCGTCGCCATAGAGCCGCGCGACGCACCCACAAAGCCGCGGCGGGTGTGACTTTTGGCCAGCGCCTCATCGCTCATGTCGCCCTGCGAGCCGCAAAGGTAAGTCGACTCGACCAGCGGGATGATCGTCTCGCGCAGCTCCTTGTAGAAAAGCATGGGCCAGCGGTCGGCGTACGGCTCGCTAAAGAAGTCGTCGACAGTGGCGGGAATGTCCTCCTCGGGCATCGAGTAGTAGGTGGGAGTGACCACGATGGTGTTGGTGAGAAGACCCTCCTCGACCAAGCCGTCAAGGATGCCGCGGGTCTCGGCGCCATGGCAGGCCTCGCCAAAGGCCGACTGGTCGCCCAACCAGTAATCTTGCATCTGCCCAGTGCCGTGCAGCAGGTAAACAACATTGTGGGCAAGCTTGGGGTTGTACTCGGGCGGCAACCAGACGTTAAGCTTCTTGGTGACAATGACCTCGGTGCCGGGGTTGGCCTCTTCATAGACATAGGAGTGCGTCTGGTACTCAAGAGTCTCGATGCGGCCCTGCTTCTTGCGGGTTTGACAGATCTCGTCCTTAGCATTCAGGCTGCTGAGAAGGGACATGCCGTTTCTTGTGTACGACTGGTCCTCGTTAAGGTTAGTGGAATTGCCCCCGCTGTTTGTGTCGATATCTACCCCGTCTGGGTCCTTGCCGCCCGCCAGACAACCCGAGAGCAACGCCGAGCCCAAAGCGGCACCAGCGGCGCCAAGAACTTCTCGCCTAGTAAGTGACATGGCTTCCCTTCTCAATTGCGCATGACAATGACTCAAAATAGCAAAGATTTTTGCCGGCGGGTTGTATCTGCGCAAACGTGAAGAGCCTGTGACGGGAGACTATGTCGGCTATAAAGTTGGTTTGTCACCACCCCCCTTGACATATTAAAATCTGAGTCAATAGGGCATCGCGGCCAATATTTTGGTTCTCAAATGGTACCCTTAAAACAAGAAATGCAAGGTAGACGCGTTAAACGACAAATTTAGTCGGTTTGTTGGATAACTCGTTTCAAAGATTAGAAGGCGTAGTTTTCGTATGCTGGACACTCAAGCCACGGGCAGGCAAAAGCCC
>CAVEMP010000006.1:0-15683 GCA_963616835.1 uncultured Oscillospiraceae bacterium
AGGAAGCCCTGGAAACCGGGGCTGTTCGCGAGGCCGACGACATGGGGCGCCACACTACGGTGGCCCGGCGCATGGTTTCTATCCCGGGCGCCGGCGTGATCGTGGACGAGCCGGGGCTGCGCAGCCTGCCCATCGTGGGGCACGAGCGGGGACTGGCCAAGGTCTTTGGGGACATCGCCAAAGCCGCACAGGAATGCCGGTTTAGGGACTGCACCCATACGCACGAGCCGGGCTGTAGCGTTCAGGCGGCGGGTTTCTCGTCGGTAAGGTTGGATGCATACCTGGCTTTAGCTGCAGAAATGCGAGAGAGTGCGGCTAGTTTGGACCCCGATGTGGTTCTCTAGTGCAAGCTAAATATGAAGGAAATGTGCAGGCGGCAACCATGGTTGGTTGCCGCCTGCATTTTGGACGCATTTTGTACGCAATTTAGATTTTGCGTGTGAGCGCGGGCAACGCGCGGGCGTGATAGGTTTCTGATAGATACGTGATAGGTTGCTGAAAGCCTTTCTTAAAAACCCAGGTAGATAGGCTATTATCGGGGTCAAAATCCTAGATATGCAAGTTAGGGCACATCAAAGATTTTGCCAAGGAGAAGCCATGAAAAGACGTATGAGACTCATAGTCTCTGGCATATGTGCGGCGGGTGCGGTGGTTTTGTGCCTGTTGTACGGCAACCACGTCGAGAGCCAGGCCGAGTCGATTCGCGCCGAGGTCGTGGCTCGCTACGGCGGCGAGGTTACGCGCCTTTTGGTGGCCACAAAGACCCTTGAGGCTGGCGACGTTGTGAGCTCGGCAAACGTAACCGAGAAGGAATGGCTAAGTGACCTTGCACCCAAAGGCGCGTTCACGAGCTTTAGCGACGTGGCAGGTAAGCAGGTGAGCGTACCTGTAACGCAGGGTGCGCCGCTGTGCGAGCTTAACTTTCGCGAGAACTCGGCTATGGCGGAGGTGCCCTCTGGTTACGTGGCTCTGTCTGTGCCGCTGACGGACAAGTTGGGGCTGACCTCGGCCGTGGAGGTAGGAACCTCGCTTGCGGCCTATAGGGTAGCTGACAGCAAGACATCGCTGCTCACGGCCGATGTCCAGGTACTTTTGGTGCCCAGCAGCGACGGGTCGAGCGTGCTGTCTAAGGGGACACTGTGCGTTGCGGTGCGCCCGGCCGACGTCGCGGGGTTGTTGAGCGCCAGTAGCGAGGGCTCGCTGCGGTTGGTTATTCCCGCGGACGACATTGAGGACTTGACCGGTACTGCGAATAGAGTGGCGCCCACGGAGGTCTTGCCCGAGACGGGCGGGACGGGTGGTGTGGCGGCAGATGCGACGGTTGGTACAACGACCGGTGCAGCGACGACGGACACGGCGACGGGGCAGGCGGGACAATCCGAGCAGCCTGGGGAGGCGCAATGAGCGAGATGTGGATATGCTACGCAAGCGAGAAGTACTTCAAAGACGTACAGGTGGTTTTGTGTTCCGTCTCGCCGGATGCCGACGCACGGTTTGCGCAGGACCCCGACGAGCTGCGGCAATGGCTCGAGGGATCGGTGCCCGGCACCCTTAACGTCTTGGTCTGCTGCAAGGATGCCCAGGTCTCTGACATCAACCTTGCTGCGGCCCTGGCTCACGACGGCTATGCCCGCAGGGTCGTCCTGGCCCGTCACCACGCCTCTGGCTCGTTGCGCTCTCGCGCGTCTCGGGCGGGGATCGACGAGGTTATCGACCCGTGCGAGCTTGGCTTGGACGGCGCGCCGCCAGATATAGATGGGGATCTTTGGCCTGGCGGCGCGCCTGTTCCCTGGACCTTCTCGACGCGCGATTCACGGGTTCCTGGCGCGGTGGTGTCTGCGGTGAGAAAATCCTCACCGGTCATGCCACGGCCCCTGCCGCCCGACGACCGGGCTCCCGTGATCGCCTTCTTCTCGGGCCGCGGCGGAGTGGGCAAGACCGCGCTTGCTGCTGTGGCCGCCGCTACGGCCGAGCTTTGGGGTATGAAGGTGGCCCTTCTCGACATGGACCTCTCGTGCGGCAACCTGTACAGCCAGTTTGGCCTGCCGCGCGGCTTTGACCTGGCAGCCTATGCACACGAGGGCGTGCCGGACGCGGCCGAGGCGGGCGTTGCCGTCACCGAGTGCCTGCGTCTCTTTGGTCCTTGCGAGTCTCCGGAACATGCCGAGACGGTCATGCCTTTGACGGGGCCTTTGGTGGCGAGCCTTGCCACGCGCTATGACCTGGTGCTGGTTGACACGTCGACGACGCTGACCGATGCTACGGCGCAAATCGCGCAGATGGCCGACCGCCTGCTGCTGGTGGGCGATGAAGCGCCGGGGGCCATTGCCTCGGTGGCGCGGACGAGCGGGCTTGCCGTGCGTCTGGGCGTGGCGCGTACGCGAATCGCGCAGGTAGAGAATAAGGTCAACCCGCGCGCACAGTTTGACATGGTGCTTCCCCGGATGGAGGCAGGTCTTGAGGGCGCGCGGCTCTTTCGTGTGGCCGACGGCGGCGACGAGGTCTGCGAGCTTATGGGCGCGGGCCGGGCGTTGGACGTTTGCCAGATGAATACCCCGTTTTCTTCTGCGGTGGCGTGGATGATGGCGCAACAGCTCTCTGAGCTGGGCCGGCTTCCCGATTGCGAGCAGGCGCAGGAGTGCTTTGCGCAAAAGGAGCCATGGAGAAGAAGGTCTCTCTTCGCCTGGCAAAGGGAGGCCGGCTGATGAGCGTCCTTGAGCGCGTGATACTGGCCAGCGGCGCAGAAGAGCGGGATGCAGCCCGAGGCATTGCGCTTCGCGAGGCGCGCGAGCGTCTTAAGCGCGACCTTATCGGCGCCTTGGGCTTGTCGACGGTGGCCAAGATGCTTGCCGAGGATGAGGACCGTGCCCGCACCGAGCTGGGGGTCACGCTGGACGCCCTGTGCAACTCGGGCGACTATGCTGACGTTCTTCTCGCCGAGAAAAGTCTGCTCATTTCGCAGGTGATCGACGAGGTCTGTGGTCTGGGGCCCATCCAGCCGCTGCTGGACGATCCTTCGATCACCGAGGTCATGATCAACGGCACGCAAGCGCTGTTCTACGAGCGCGAGGGTGAGCTGTTCCAGGCAGATATCGCCTTTGACTCCGAGGAGCAGATCCTCATTGTCATGGACAAGATCTTGGCTCCTCTGGGGCGGCGCCTGGACCGGTCGAACCCCATCGTGAGTGCCCGTCTGCCTAACGGCGATCGCGTGAACGCCGTGGCCTCGCCGGTGGCGGTAGATGGCACCTCGGTCACCATCAGGAAGTTCTCGGCGCAGATCCGCACGTTGGAGTCGCTAGTGGGCCTTGCGGCCCTGCCGGGGTGGTACGCGCAGCTCTTGAGCTGGGCAGTCAAAGCACGGGCGTCGATCGCGGTGTGCGGGGGCACGGGGTCTGGTAAGACAACGCTGCTTAACGCCTTGTCCTGTGAGATAAGCCACAAGGAACGCCTGGTCACGGTCGAGGACTCGGCCGAGCTGCGCTTTGACTCGCACCCCAATGTGGTAAGGCTCGAAGCACAGGAGGCCTCTATCGAGGGTCGCGGCAAGACGACCATCCGCGAGCTGGTGAAAAACGCGCTGCGCATGAGGCCCGACCGCATCGTGGTGGGCGAGTGCCGCGGCGAGGAGGCTATTGACATGCTGCAGGCCATGAACTCGGGCCATCCGGGGTCGCTTACAACGCTGCACGCGGGCAGCGCCCAGGAATCGATCCTGCGCCTGGTCTTGATGGCGCGCTTTGGCATGGACCTGCCGGCAGACGTCATTGAGGAGCAGATTGCTACGGCAATCGACCTAGTGGTGATGGCGCGCAGGCTGGCGGACGGTTCGCGTGTGATTGCCGATCTTACCGAAGTGAGGCGCGGCGAGAAGGGCCAAGTTGAGCTGCGGCGCATTGTGGGGTTTGACCTTGCGCGGCGCGATTGGGCACTGGAGGGCGAGCCGGCGTTTTTGGGCCGCTCTGTCGAAGAAGGCATCTTGGATTTGGAGGAGGTTGAGGCATGGAAGCAGTCATGTTGCTGGGTATAGCGGCGTGCGTGGCCGCTTGTGCGGCGCTTCTCATGCCTGTGTCTTCTCAGGCGCGGGTGCCCTTACCGCTGGTGCTTGAGCGGGCGCGGTTGTCTGTGCAGCGGTTTGCCTTGCTTTGGTTGGGGCGTCTGTCGCAGACGGCGGTGGTTGAGTATTTGATGTCGCATGGCTGCTGGGCGCGAACAGCTCGCAGGTTGGCTGAGTTGCCGCAGGTGGCGCAGCTGCGTGTCTCGCAGCAAGTGTGCTGTGCGAGTGTGCTTGCGGCGCAGGTTGCGGGGGCTGTCCTGGCAGGGGTCCTTATGGGCTCTGCCGTGTGCGTGCCCGTGGCGTTCTGCGTGGCTCTTGCTGTGGTGCCCGCTGTCGACGCGCGGATCCTTGACCTTGAGCGCAAAAAGACCATGGCTCAGATGCCACAAGTTTTTCGCACCCTCTCGGTTGCTATGGGGTCGGGGCAAACGCTGACCCAAGCCGTCGAGTACGTGGGCGCCCACTCAACGGGCCAGGTAAGCGAGTGCTTTTCTCGGTTGGGACTGCGCCTTAAATGTGGCCAGACTACCGAGGAGGCCCTGGGCTGCCTACACGATGAGCTTGACGCGCCCGGCATCGGCCTGCTGTCGACGGCTCTGGTTGTGGCGCACCGCACGGGCAGCCCGTTGCGGCATCTCTTTCGAAAGTCGGCGCTTTTGGTCGAGCGGCAAAGTGATTACGAGCGCATGCTGGCCGTAAAGACCGCCCAGGCACGCCTCTCGGTACGGATCGTGTGCTTGCTGCCGGTGCTTTTGGTGGTCTGTCTCACGTTTATCTCGCCGGACTTTCAACGCGGGCTTCTTACCCCTTCGGGCTTTGGCTGCGTTGCGGTGGCGGCGCTGCTTGACCTGCTGGCGGTCGCGATTGTGCGGCATCTGATCAAGGGGGTCTTGTGATGGACGGTGCGGCGGTTTGCCTGCTGGGGGCCATCGGGGTTTGCGCGGCTCTTCCAGCAGGGCTGCTCATCCAGGCGGGTGATGACGACCCACCGGCCTTGGCGGGGTTGCCCGGCGTCACGGGGCTTGACGGCCTGAGAGCAGCATTGCAGAAGGCTGCGCTTGCCGGGCGCTTCTGGGCGGCGGCAAACGAATCAAGAAAGCGCAGCGAGTGCCTGGCCGAGCTGCCCGTCATGCTGGACGTCGTGACCCTGGGCCTGTCGGCGGGGCTGTCCTTTGACTCGTCGCTGGGGCTTTACTGTGCACGCTACGATAACGAGCTTGCGCGGGCGCTTTTGGGCGCGATGCTGTCGTGGCAGATAGGGGCTTGTACCAGGGAAGAGGCGCTTCGCGGCCTGGAAGAAGGGTTGGGAATCGCTGCTATGGGCCGGTTTGCCCATGTGGTGGGCGAGTCCTTGACCTTTGGCACGCCGTTGGCCGAGGCCCTTGAGCATCAGGCGCAGACTATTCGCGACGAGCAACGCGCGCAGGTAGAGGAAGAGATCGAGAAGGTTCCGGTGAAGATGCTTGTTCCTTTGGGAACGTTGATCGTTCCCGCGATGTTGTTGGCGATCCTGGGCCCGCTTTTGGGCTCGGCGCTTGTGGTTGGTTGATATGAGAGGAGAAGAACATGGACGAGGCGGCAAAGGTAATGACGCAAAAGGCAATGGCTGCGCAGGCCAGGGCGCGGGAAATCCTGCAGGATCAAAGCGGCCAGGGTACAACCGAGTACGCCATTTTGGTAGGCGTTTTGGTGGTCATCGCGATTGTGGCCATCGTGGCGTTTCGCCAGAAGGTCACGGATCTGTGGGCCGCGATCACCGAGGGCATCAACTCGCTGTAGTGCTTGCGGCGGTCTTGTGCGTAGCGCTGGTGATCACGGCGACGGTTGTCGAGCTGAAATCTGTTGGGGACGACGCCTCTTTGGGCGCCGGGGCAAACGGCGTCTCGGCCCAAGAACAAGGCGACGAGAAGTTCTTGGCATCCGGCTCTGACGGTGAGGGCCTTCTGGACTCGGCCTTTGACCTGGTGGGACTCGATGGTGAGGGCCCAACCAGGTCATGGGAGGCCGCGTCTGTTGAGGAGGGCGCTTCTCAGCTGTTGGACAAATACGCGCAGGATAGCGCGTGCGTGCTTGTGCAGTCGGGCTACCTCGATTTGCAGGGGCGCGTGTGGGGCTGCGTGGTTATGGGCGAGAGCTGGGCGGATATTTGCGTCGTCAAGCAAGGGGACTCGAATAAGACGGCACGGGTCTTGTGTTGGCGCATCGATCAAGAGAGCGTGGCGCAGGAACTTGGCGGTTAGGGCGGGGAGGCAACCATGGGCAAGGCGGTTCAAAATTTGATACAGGCTATGCGCGGGACGCGCGGGCAGTCGACTCTTGAGTACCTGCTTGTTATGAGTGCCTTCGCGGCTCTTGTGGCGGGCATTGCCTTGCTTTGGCGCACGGCCCAGGCGGGCAAGCTGCAAGAAATCGCTATCACGGCCAGCTCGCACTCAGCCGCAGAAGGTGCGGTTGCCGCTCTCAAAGACGTGTTGGGGTATTGAGATGGGCTGGCTTATCTCGCAGCGGGACGGTCAGTCAAGCGTCGAGGCGGCGCTGCTCTTGCCGTCCCTCATGATGGCGGTCGCTTTGCTGATCCAGCCGGCATGCCTTTTATACACGCGCTGCATCATGAGTTCGGCCGCCAACGAGGCGGTGCGCATGTTGGCTACCACGACCAACAAAGACGAGGTCACAGCCTTTATCAAGCGGCGCCTGGCGGCTGTGCCCGAGGTATTGGTGTTCCACAGCGGCGGTGCGGACGATTGGGTGGTCGAGGTCGAGCAGGGCGACGAGGCGCGCGTTGCCGTCGCGGGGCACGTAAAGCCGCTGCCGTTGATGGGGTTCATCTCGGCCATGTTGGGCGCCTCCGATTCTTCGGGCCTGGTGCTGAGTGTTACAGCTAAGGGAAAGAGCCAACAAGTCTGGGTGGAGGGGTCCTACGATGACTGGGCCGATCTTTGGGACTAGGGCGCGCGATGCCGTGGGTGCGTCGTGGAGCCCCTTGTCTGTCTTTCTTAAAGACGAGGGCGGCAACACGACGGTTTCTATGGCGGTGGCCTTGCTCGTGAGTCTGTCGCTGGTCTTTGCGGCTGCCTCGACGCAGTGGATAACCTCGCGTGCGGCCGAGGTCCAAGAGGTGGCCGACGCCTGTGCCCTTGCGGGGAGCAACTCGGTGGCGGCCTTCTCGACCGTGGCGCAGGTGCTTGATGCCTGCGTACTGAGCATAGGCCTTGCGGGCATGGTGAGCCTGGGCGCGGGGCTTGTGGCTTCGTGCGTTCCGGGGATGGCGGGCGGTGCCACGGCACTGGTCGACTCGGGCTCAAAGTTGCTGGAAACCAGGCGGAACTTTGCCAAGAGCGCGGCCCAGGGGCTCGAGCGGCTCGAGACGGTTCTGCCGGGCGTGGTTATTGCCAACTCGGTTTCGTGCGCGTCGGCCAACTCGAGGGAGGAGCTTACGTACTCGGGCTGCGCGGTGCCGTTTCCTTTAGAGTCGCAGTCAGATTACTCGTCGCTCATGACGGACGCCGATGACTCGAACATCAAAGATTTATCCAAGAAACTACAGGATTTGTCCAGCAGGTCGGCCGAGGCCAAAAAGCGCGCGTCTGACGCCAAGCTGCGTGCCTGGAGGGCCGATTGCGTGGCCGACCCGTACTGCCTGCGCGAGCGCGCACAGCGCCTTGCGGGTTTGGAAGGTACTCTTAACCCGCAGTATGCCTCTGTAGACAATTGGACCTTTGGTGCGCCGCTCTCGCGGGCGCGCAACTACTATGCAGCTCGTTTGGCATCCTGCGTTGTTGCAGGGTCAGACCCCGAGGAGCTTACCGACGCCGCTTGCAGAAAGGTGTTCTATGACTTTGCGTTGGAGCAAGTAAGAGCGGCCTCGTACAAAGAAAACGCCGACGGGACAATAACCGCGGATTTCCCCGAGTTTCCGCGTAACACGCAGGAGATGCGCGAGTCTGCGCTGTACGCGCGCAAGGTTTGGCCCTGCACGGCGGGGGAGGGTGGGGCTGTTATGCACTGCTCTCTGCTCTGTCCGGTGGCGACCTCTGTGGCAACGGGGAATATCTCCTTGGCCGAGTTCGAGACTGGAGCCGCGCGGATATGCGAGACGTGCCAGATGGATGCCGTGGATATGGGCTCGGTCGCTGCTGCCACAACCTCGACTTCATCGGGTTTCGAGCACTATTGGCAGATTATCGTCGATGCCTCAAGGGAGTACGCCCAGGCAATGGAGGACTACGGTAAGACCCAAGACGATCTTAAGAACGTGGCGCAAGAGGGCAGTCAAGCCTTTAAGGATGCCCTGGACAGCCTCGGTACCCTGCGTCCCAAGATTTGTCCACCCGGGGCCTGGGGCTGTATCTCGTTTGTCACGCGCGACGCAGGAACGGCCGTGCCCGATAGGCTTACCGGTGCCTTCTTGACGGCGACCCAGCTGCCAAGCGGCATCGCAATATCCGGGGCTGCGCTGGCACCAGACGCAACGGCTCGGGACAACAACGTCTTGGCAAGTTTCCTCGATGGCCTGGACGCGCAGGATTCGCTGTTTGTGGGCATGGCCGATGGCGTGGCTACCCTGTGGGCCAACCTGCTCTTAAGCTACGGGGCTACCTACGACAAAGTGGGGTCTGTGGGCTCGGATTTTCTCGACAAGGTGGACGGGGTCTTGGGTGGTTCTGCCGGCTCGTGGCTTAAGGAAAAGATCAAAGCTGTTATGGGGCAGCTGGGCCTTGAGCCCTGTGATATGCGCTTGCGAAAGCCTGTGCTGGTCAACACATCCAAGATTTTGGCCAAGGCGGGATACGAGAAAGATCAGACGCTGCGGCAGCTCATCAATAGCTTGCCAGATAACGGAACAGCCACAGACTATGCCCATGCCTTTGGCATTTGGCTGGCAGACGAGCTGGAGCTAAAAGAAGTGACCGTGGCAGAGATTAGGATTCCGGGCACGAGCATCACGATTCCGCTCAAGGTTGATTTGGCAAAGCTGCTTGGAGGTTCGTTATGAGGTTGCGGGCTCGCGCGTGCTTGGCGGGCGCGTCCGGCCAGATGTGTGTCGAGGCGGCGATTGTCTTGCCGGTTGTCCTGGTGTGCGCCTTGATCGTTTACAACCTCATGCTCTTCATTGACGTCTGCGCCGCTTTTGACCGCATTAGCCTCAATGCCGTGGTGACGCAGGGGGTTGCGCCCTCGGGCGAGCAGGGCATCGCCGCTTCTGTCCGGGCGGTTGAGGAAGCTATAGCCTCTTCGCTGGGGCGCGAGGCCAACTGTGAGGTGGAGGTCACGGCCCAGAAATTGGACGAGCCGGCGTCAAACTCTGCTTTTGTCATCTCGCCGTTCCTCACGCGTTTCACTTGCACGCTGCGTTTCAGACCGTGGCCCAGGCTTATGAGGATGCCGGGGATAACCCTCGAAGCGCCGCTTTGCTTGGTGCACGAACGTACTTTGGTTGTCGATCGATTTAGACCCGGGGTGGTGGTATGACATGACGCTCGCAAGACTCAAGGCGGACGAGGCGCCCGCCGCTGTCTTTGAGTTCACGGTGCTTTCTAGCTGGCTGGGGCGGCTGCGGGGCCTTTTAGGTACTGGGCCCGACGCCGATCCCGTGGCCCTCACGCGCTGCTCGTCGATTCATACGTTTGGCATGAACTACCCCATCGACGTGGCCTTTATTGGCGAGAGGGGCGAGGTCTTGAGTGTCCACCGCTCGGTTGGGCCTGGTCGGTGCCTTGTCGAGGCGCATGCGGCCTGTGTGTTAGAGAGGCCTCAATCAGCAGAGAATTGGGTAAAGCCCGGCCAACATCTTTGGATTAGCGCGATAAGCGCAGGGTTTTGATGGGGGAGACAAGCATGGAGGCCACGTTTGGCTACAAAACTTGCCCACGTTGCGGCGAGAAGCTCTTTGACGACATGGAGACGTGCTACGGGTGCTTGTATCTGTTTAAGGAACCGCCGACGCCTGAGGCGGCATCGGAACCCGAGCCGGAGCCAGAGCTAGAGGCCGAGCCAGGAATCTATGACGTCGAGGAGCCGGACTATCTCTATGAGGAGGAGTCGTCTGAGTGTATGCCGCCCGAGTCGGCGTCTCCCGCCTCGGCATGGGCTGTGCGGGTAAAGACCGCCCTCTCGGACACGCTTCTGTCGGTATCGTCCTCGGGTCTTCTCGTAGGTCGCGCGGCCGACTGCGACGTGGTCCTGTATCAGCGTAGCGTCTCGGAAAAGCACCTGCGGCTCACCCCGGCACCCGATGGCGTGGAGTTTCAGGACCTGGGCTCGACCAACCCGGCGATTTATGGGGGAGAGCCAATTTGCGACGTCGTGCTCGTTGGTTGCGGCGGCGTGGTTGAGCTGTGTGGCACGATTCTTGAGGTTGAGCGTGCGCCCTAATAAGGGCGTGCTCCGGGGCGCAGGCGATTGGGCTACACTTCCAAGTAAAGCTAGTGGCTCTTCTCGCTACGGACGAAAGGTCTAGAAATGGCCAATACCGCTACTTATCAGACGCCGCCTTGCGCACGGCGGCGGCATCTGCTCGTGCTGCTCGCCGCGCTGGTGACCGTGATGACCGGGGTCTTTGCCCTGGCCCCGGCAATCGCGCTTGCCAAGAGCTACGAGATCTCGGCCGTCAACATCGTTGCCTCGGTCTCAAGCGACGGTCAGCTAAACGTTACCGAGACGCGCACCTTCGACTTCGATGGGCACTACAACGGCGTTTATTGGGATATCCCGTGTGGCTACAACAGCTCAAATGGCAAGGATGTCCAGATTGCCGTCAGTGACGTCTCGGCCGATGGCACGCTGCTCACGCAGTCGGATTCCGGCACCAACAACACCTACTCGGTGAGCCAAAGCGGCACGGTAATCCGTCTAAAGATCTACTCGAGCCATGAGGACGAGAAGGCCTCGTTTACCATCAACTACACAGCTGCGGGCATCGTCACGCGTTGGTCTGACACCTCCGAGCTCTACTGGAAGTTTGTCTCGGATGGCTGGGACGTCGAGTCACAAAACGTCACCTGCACCTTGACCCTGCCGGTGGCCGACGGCCAGACGGTTAGCGCCGGCGACAACGTGCGTGCCTGGGGCCACGGCCCGCTGGACGGCAGCGTCGACTTTGACTCTTTGGGCAAGATCGTCTTCAGGGCGTCGGGCGTGGGCACAGAGGAGTACGCCGAGATGCGCGTGACCTTCCCCACGTCGTGGCTGGCGAGCCTTGAGGAGACTTCGGGCTCGAAGATGGACAGCATTTTGTCCGAGGAGCAACGGTGGGCCGACGAGGCCAATGCCAAGCGCAGTGCGGCCCGCATGGCGATGACGGCCCTCATTGGCGGCGGCGTGGCCGTTGCTGTTGCGAGCGTTGTTTTTGTTGTCAAAACCAAGCGCCGCTACGACCGTGAGCATGAGCCCGTATTTAAGGACAAGTACTTCCGCGATATTCCCACCAACGACCACCCGGCCGTTTTGGGCGCTCTCTATAACGGCGGCGAGGCCCAGCCAAAAGAGTTCACCGCAACCCTTATGCATTTGACCGACGTAGGCGTTATTAGCCTGCGCAAGGCGACCATCCGCAAGAAAGGCGTCTTTGGTAAAGAGAAGGAGAAAGAGGACTTCGAGCTTGCCAAGGTCAGCTCGCTGCAGGATTCCCGCGCTGTCCAGGCCCTGCCTAAGGAGCAGCGCACTATCGACAGCAAGGTGAATACCCTGCTCTACAGTTACGCGTCCAAGCGCAAGGACGAGGACGGTCACCCCGTCGTGGCCTTCTCTCGTCTTGAAACCTATGCTAAGAAGAATCCCGACGAGTACGACGGTGCCTACAAGCGCTGGTGCGAGTCCGTCCAGTCTGCGTGCCTTATGCGCTTCTACGGTACGGGCAACTCAACTGGCAAGGGCAAGCTCGTGGCCGTGGGCTGTTTGGATATCTTTCTTGCCATTGCCGAGATTGTTTTGCTGATTTTCTCTGGTGCTATTGAGGCCAGCCTCATCACGTTGCTTGTTCCGGTGGCGCTGGTCATGGTGGGCGTTGCGGCCATTGCCACGGGCATTGGCTGTAAGGACGTCAACAAGCTTGGCGTCGAGACTAACGCCCAGCTTAAGGCCCTGCGGGCGTGGCTGCTTGACTTCACGCACCTTGACGAGGCCGTGCCTACCGACGTCGTCTTGTGGAACCGCCTGCTGGTCATGGCCGTTGTTTTGGACGTGGCCGACGAGGTTGTGAAGCAGCTCAAGGTCGTGGCGCCTGAGCTTTTGGAAGACCCGTATCTGGCGCCTACGTACGGCTGGTACTACTGGGGCTGGGGACCGCATACCCCCGTCCATGCGTTTAGCGACTGCGTGAAGTCTGCGCACGAGGTCTCTGTTGCCAACCTGGCCTCTTCGTCGAACAGTAGCGGAGGCGGAGGCGGCGGCGGTTTCTCCGGCGGCGGAGGCGGCGGCTTTGGCGGCGGAGGCGGCGGCGGAGCGTTCTAGCGCCGCACCCGCGGGACAACTAGTTACCAGCATGGGGCTTACGGCAATGTGAGCCCCATATTTGTGGCGCTCCCTTGCGATGCTCCCGTGCGCCAAATATCGGGCACGTCAGTATGTTGGAGAGAAATTTGCGCGCGAATCTCGACACGTCAGTATTTTTTTAAGCGCGCTTCTCGGCTATACGAAATTCAGACAAGCAGTCTACCTGCGGTTTTTGTAATTTCTCACAGTCTTGAATAAGGCAATATGGCGAGAAATGCACTGACAACTCCCAAATCGCGCGCACGAAACGCTTGCCGGGTACTGACAACCCCCATATTTGGCGCACGACCCGGGCATTCACGCCTTGTCACGAAAAAATATAAAAAAGTGCTTGGAGTCGCGGGAGAAGTTTGTTATATTAGTTCCCGCACCAAACGGCTGGGTAGCTCAGTTGGTAGAGCAGGGGACTGAAAATCCCCGTGTCAGGGGTTCGATTCCCTTCCCCGCCACCAGGAATTTTAAGCAGGTAGGAAAGCAAATTTCCTACCTGCTTTTATGTTATACGGGCACTTTGCTGAGACTAGCGCGCGGGCCGAAGGTCAACACCTCCGGCCCGCGTTTTTCTCGCCGCATCTGCCAATCGCGCAACCCGCTACTGCTGCCCTTCGTCCTTGGCCAATTGCGCGATGGCGTTGCGGTTGTAGACCAGGTGCAGGTACATCGCGTCGTGGGCGGCCGTGCCGTCGTGGGCGGCGATCGCATTTGCCACGCCGCGGTGGGTGCGGATCGTCTCGGCAATCAGCTTGCGGCCGGTCACGTCGATAAAGAGGGGCACCGACGCTTTGAGCACGGGCATCAAGCGCGGCACCACAAGGTTTCCGCTGGCCTGGGCCACGGCGTTGTGGAACTCGGTGTCGGCCTGCGCGTAATCCTCGCCCGCCTCGGCCAGGCGCTCGGACTCGTCGCACAGCTCGCGGATGCGCGTTATCTGCTCGTCCGTCGCGTGCTCGGCGGTCATTCTCGCCACCTCGGGCTCAATCATGAAGCGCACCTCAAGAAGGTCGCGGGCCAGGCGTCGCTTGTCGTCGATGAAGGTGAAGCCCAACGGATCCTCGACCATGCCGGGGTTCGATGCGACGTAGGTGCCCGAGCCTTGTCGCACGCGCACGATGTTTCTGGACTGCAGCAGCTTTACGGCCTCGCGCACCGAGCTGCGGCCCGCGCCCAGGCGTTCGATCAGCACCGTCTCGTTGGGAAGGCGGTCGCCTTGTCCCAGCCCCTCGTCAAGGATGAGCTGGATGATCTTGTTGGCTAGCTGCTCGGGAAGGCCCTGGTCTTTAGGCATAATCTCTCCTTGTAGCGTAAAAGTCATCAGATGCATTGTAAGGTAGCGAAAAGAAATTTTGCCTTCGCGACGCGCCGCCATATGCCGTTTACCTCGAAATCTGCTACCGCTCACAGGATTTATCAGATAAATTTGGCTCAATTTCGCTCTCAATCCATCTGATGAATTGGAGAGGAAATGGCAGACCAAACTTACCTGGCCGACCCAACGCGGCTGGTCATCTCGGCGATAGTAGGAACCGCCCTGCTGCTTGCGCTCATCATCAAGCTCAAGCTTCACCCGGTCCTGTCGATGATGGTATCGGCCCTGTTCATTGGCATCGGTGCGGGGATGCCACTGGACCTCGCGGCCACCACGGTGACCAAGAGCATGGGCACCACCTTGCAAAACATCGCCCTGTTCATTGGCCTGGGCTCGATGTTTGGCCAGATTCTGGAAGAGAGTGGCGGCGCTAAGAAAATCGCCTCGACCTTTATCCAGAAGTTTGGCCAGGGCCACTCGAGCTGGGCCTTGGGCATCACGGGCCTAGTCATTGGCACCACGCTCTTCTTCGAGGCGGGCGTCGTCGTCTTGATTCCGCTGGCCTTTAGCGTGGCCTCGCAGACCAAGAAGTTCACGCTCTACTACGGCATCGCACTTTTGGCCGGTCTGGCCTCGGGTTACGCCTTTGTGCCGCCTTCGGCCGGATCTGTGCTGGTGGAAGGGCACGCTCAACGTTGACCTGGGCACCATGATCTTGGTCGGCGTGCCCACCGCCTTCGCGGCCATGGCCGTGGCCGGCGTGCTGTGGGGCCGAAACGTGGGCGCCCGCATTTTTGCCGCCGTGCCCGAGCACGTGGCCGCCGCCGAGGACACCGGCGACGAAAAAGAGCCGCCCTCGTTTGGCATGGTGCTGGCCATCGTCTTGGCCCCGTTGGTTCTGATTCTTCTGGGAACGCTGTCGACCTACCTGCCCCTGCCCACCTCTGCGGCCGATTTCCTGGCGTTTCTCGGCAAGCCTTTTGTCGCTCTTACGGTGGCGACCCTGGTTGCGATGTATCTGTTGGGCGCTCGCCGCGGCTACACCGGCGCCGAGCTTAAGGCCCTGGCCGACCGCTCCCTTAAGCCTGTGGGCATGATCTTACTGGTCATCGCGTGTGGCGGCGTCATTCGCTGGATGCTGCAGGACTGCGGCTTGGGCCAAATCATCGGACCTTTACTGGAGAGCAGCCCGCTGCCGCTGGTTGTCGTAGGATTCCTCATCGCCTTGCTTGCGCGCTGATCATCTCGCTGTTTGCCTTGACGCGCCACCGCCTCAACCCATTTAAACCAACCGCAGGTAAAACCCCTTATCAGATAGGAGAAAGCCATGGAGAAGAACGCTGCCGCCGCAATCAAGGAAGAAGCCGCCGAGCTGGCCGCCAGCCTGCAGCCGCGTTCGGGCAAGTACCGTAAGATCAGCCCCGAGATGGACCCTTTGCGCTTGGGCTCGGGCTGGAGCATCGAGGATTTGGACAAGCCTCAGGTCATCATCGAGTCCACCGCCGGTGACTCGCACCCCGGCAGTGCCGGCCTCTTTGAGCTGGTAGAGGAGGTGCGCACAGGCGTTGCCGAGGCCGGCGGCCACGGCGCTCGCTACTTCTGCACCGACATCTGCGACGGCGAGGCCCAGGGCCACGACGGCATCAACTACTCGCTGCCCAGCCGCGACGCCATTGCCAACATGATCGAGATCCACGCCAAGGCCACGCCCTTCGACGCCGGCGTTTTTGTGGCCAGCTGCGACAAAGGCCTGCCCGCCAACCTCATGGCCCTGGGCCTGGCGCTTCCCGGCACCGCCCTTCTCCCCGCCACCAGCGCAGACCTGCG
>CAVEMP010000007.1:0-2338 GCA_963616835.1 uncultured Oscillospiraceae bacterium
AGCCGCAGCTCTTGTCCTCGAGCGTGGTGATGCCGCCGTCCTTGTTGCCGGGGCTGGGGTTCTCGTAGACAACCTCGCCGTGGCTAATGAAGTAGTCCTTGAAGCCGTTGAGCATGTCGGCGGCGGAGTTGAAGACGTCCTCATCGACGCAGCGGTCAAGAAGGATCGACTCGGCGCCAAACATCTCGGGCACCTCGGTCAGCACCGAGGTGCCGCCGCGGGCCACCACCATGTCGCTCACGCGGCCGATGGTGGGGTTGGCGGTGATGCCGGACAGGCCGTCCGAGCCGCCGCACTTAAGGCCCACGACCAGCTCGCTGGCGGGAATGGGCTCGCGCTGCGCCTGCTTGGCGGCGTCTGCCAGCTCGGCGAGAATGGCGTGGCCCTCGACCTGCTCGTCAGCCACGTCCTGGCAAGTCAAGAATCGCACGCGGGCCGGGTCAAAGTCACCCAGCTCGTCCAGCACCTGCTGGTGCGTGCAGTTCTCGCATCCCAGGCCCAGGAACAAGACACCGGCGGCGTTGGGATGGCGGGAAAGCGCCACGAGAAGGCGGCGCGTCTGCGCGTGGTCGGCGCCGGTCTGCGAGCATCCAAAGGGGTGCGGGAAGTAATAGACGCCCTCGAGGGTGCCGCCCACCAGGTCCTGGGCCTTCTCGCACATAAGACGGGCGACCTCGTTCACGCAGCCAACGGTGGGGATGATCCACAGCTCGTTGCGGGTGGCGGCGCGGCCGTCGGCGCGGCGGAAGCCCATGAAGGTCTCGGGCTCGACCGCATCCACAACGGGGTGCGTGGGGTTGTAGGTGTACTCGACCTCGCCCGAGAGGTTGGTCTTCACGTTGTGCGTGTGAAGCCAGCTGCCGCCCGCGACGTCTGCGGTCACGTGGCCGATGGGCAGACCGTACTTCACGACGTCGGCACCCTCGGCAATGTCGCGCACGGCCATCTTGTGGCCCTGCGGAATGTCCTCGGTGGCCGCCACGGGCCCAACGCCGGGCACGTCAACAACGGTGCCGGCCGCCAGCGGAGCCAGCGCCACGATGACGTTGTCTGCCGGGTTGATCTGAATGGTGTTCAAGGTCCCTCTCCCCTGTCCAGGTTCTTCTCGGCGGCGCTTACTCAGCGAGAGCGGCGGCGTAAGCAGCCTTGGCGCCCTGCGTGCGCACGACGGCCAGGGCGCTGGCCACGAACTTCTCCAGGCCCTCGATCGCGGTCAGGTCCTCGCCCCACATCTGCTCGTTGGTCAAAACGGCGTGGACCAGAGCGTCATCGGCATCGGCGGCGTGATCGGCGTAGAAGTCCAGGACAAAGGCGTCGTCCTGGGCCACGTAAGAGGCGCCGTCGGCACGGGTGAGGTGCAGGCCGTCGGCCTCGCGGCCGGTCAGGCCGGTGGTGTAGAAGGCGATGAGGGTCGCCAGCGAGGTGGCCAGGCAGCGGGGCA
This sequence comes from uncultured Oscillospiraceae bacterium, assembly GCA_963616835.1. Classification (GTDB taxonomy): domain Bacteria; phylum Actinomycetota; class Coriobacteriia; order Coriobacteriales; family Atopobiaceae; genus Paratractidigestivibacter. The sequence goes on from CAVEMP010000007.1 coordinate 1,442, forward strand.
GCTTGCCCTCAGAAGCCACATAATCCTTCATGGTGGGCAGGTCGCGGGCGCGCCACTTGGCGGTGGAGTTAAGGCAGATGGAGAGCAGCTGGTGGTCGATGAAGGGGTTGTCAAAGCGGTTCTCGACGGCGGCGGCAAAGGCCTTGCAGTCCTCGACGTCCAGGTCGGCGGCCAGGGTGGGGATGCACTCGCCGTAGAGCATCTGGTTCATGAAGCCGCGCACCACGTCATCGTGCATGCAGTCGCGCACGATGTCGAAGCCGGCAAGCCAGGCGCCAGGGACAAAGCAGGTGTGGGCGCCGTTGAGGATGCGGACCTTGCGCTTCTTGTAAGGGGTGACGTCGGGGGTCACAAAGACGCCGGGCAGCTCGGCCTTGGTGAAGGGGAGCTTCTCCTTAAGGCTCTCGTCGCCCTGGATGCCCCACATCTGGAAGGGCTCGCGCACGGCCAGGAACGGGTCGTCGTAGCCGAGGCGCTCGGCAACGCGCGCGCACTCCTCGGCGTCGCGGATGCGGCCGGGGACGATGGTGTCGACCAGTGTGGTGCAGATGGTGCAGTCGTTCTCCATCCAGGCCACGAACTCATCTTCCCAGCCCCAGTCGGCCACGTACTGCTTCATGATGCGCAGCAGCTCCTCGCCGTTGTGGTCGATGAGCTCGCAGGCGAGCACGATGACGCCCGGCTTGCCGGCGGCCCAACGGGTGTGGAGCACCTGGACGAGCTTGGCGGGGAAGCTCGCGGGCGGCTCGTCGTCGGCCTTGCAGGAGGCGTCGTAGGCGATGCCGGCCTCGGTGGTGTTGGAGACGATGATCTCCAGGTCGTCGGAGGCGGCGAGCTTCATGATCTCGGCGTAGTCCTCGGCGCGGTAGGGGTTCACGCAACGCGAGCAAGAGCTGA
>CAVEMP010000008.1:0-7542 GCA_963616835.1 uncultured Oscillospiraceae bacterium
CAGATCCACGACGCCAGCGTGGTGCGCGGCGAGCGCTGCATCCTGCACGTCGACGACTTCACCCTGCGCGAGGGAGAGCACGTGGCGCTGCTTGGCCCCAACGGCGCGGGCAAGTCGACCTTCATCCAGCTGCTCACGCGCGAGGTCTTCCCCATCTGGCGAGAAGAGCCTCCCGTGCGTTTTAGGGGCGCGGCCCGCCCGCTGCTTAGCGACATCAAAAGTGCGCTGGGAATCGTGAGCTCTACCATGCATGACCAGGTGCGCGTTCACCTTCCTGCCGTAGAAGTTGTGGTGGGCGGCCTGTTTGGCACCCTGGGATTGCCCATGCGCGACAAGGTGACCGATGCCCACCGGGCCGCTGCGATGGACGCCCTGGACCGCCTGGGGATCGCGGGTATCGCCAACCAGGACATCATGACCCTTTCCACCGGCCAGGCCCGCCGCGTCCTGGTGGCCCGCGAGCTTGTGCGCGACCCGCAGGTCCTGGTCTACGACGAGCCCTGCACCGGCCTTGACCCCGAGGGCATGTACCACGTGCGCAAGACCATGTCGACCCTGGCCGCCGAGGGCCGCAGCGTCATCCTGGTCACCCATTACCCAGAAGACATCATCCCCGAGATTGGACGCGTCCTTCTCATCAAGGATTCCCAGGTATTTGCCGACGGCCCCAAGGAAGAGCTGCTGCGCGACCAGGTCTTGACCGACCTGTTTGACGTGCCGCTGGCCGTCGACGAGCACGAGGGCTGGTACTCCCTGCGCGCCCGGTACTAGGCAGCGGCGAGAAGAACTTCTCGCTAATTTAGACGCGCGCTTGACACGACCCGCGAAAGCTGGCACAATGTCCAACGCGTGCGACGCAGTTGGCGTTTACGCACCTGGGGATATAGCTCAGCTGGGAGAGCGCTGCCTTCGCAAGGCAGAGGCCGAGGGTTCGAATCCCTTTATCTCCACCATGACTCGGCAGGCCCGGGAGCATAACGGCTCCCGGGCCTTTTTTTGTGCGCGGGGGCGCCGGGGCGGTGGCCCCTACGGACAAAATCCGAGGTTGTCGGCGGCCTTCTCGCTAAAAACGGACAAAATGCTAGCTTATCGGCGCCGACAAGCTCTAAAACTGTCCGCAGAGGCCTCTCAAGCCACCGACAAGCTCCGATTTTGTCCGTGGCATCGACGTCGTTTAAGCCACAAAAACTCCATCGCCCACATGCATTTTGGATGCATTTTAGTATCACGATTTTACGTGCCATAACGCGTTGACGTGATAGGTTGCTGATAGATTCCTGTCAGGTAGTTTGAACTTTAATTCTTGAAGCTATTGAAATCGCACGCGATATGCGTAGCTTCAAAGCATGAATATCGTGATTTCACATACCAGTGCGCTCAAGCTTCTGCGGGCAATGCGTCACCCGGCGGGAAAGCCGTGCGTATCTGGCTTGCCGTGCAAAATGCCCACAACCCAAGAGCTTCAGTCCCTGCAGTCTCGTGACCCTGCCCTCTTTGAAGCTGGCCCTGTCGATATCCTTTTAGCTGAGAAGAACGCGACGCACCCCACCCTTACAGCGCACCCGCACGTTTGGTCGACTCCTTTGCCCGAAGGCGCCTTTGTGCAAATCGCGCCAGGCCTGCGATGCGTCTCCCCCGCGTTTCTTGCCGTGCAGATGGCTTCGCGCCTCTCGTTTCTAGAAATGAACCTGCTTCTCGCCGAGCTACTTGGGCTCTACGCAGTTTACTCAGAAGAGGACACGGGGCTCTCGCAACGCGCGCACCCGCTTCTCACGCCGCAGGAGCTGGAGGCCTTTCTCGACAAACTAGGCTCCGCCTGGGGCACGAGGGCGGTAAGACAGGCGCTATGCACGGCGCCCGCCGAAGCCGCTTCCCCCATGGAGGCCAAGCTGTATCTACGCGCGACCCTGCCGTTGGCCAAAGGTGGATACAACATGGGCAAAGTCGTTCTCAATGACCCCTTTGAGCTGCGGCGCATTTCTGTGAACATCAGAACATTGCAAGTTCGCAAGCCCGACCTGCTGTTCCTGGGCGGCAACTCGCGCGGAGTCTGCCTGGACTATATGGGAGCCTGGCATGACGATACGGCCGTCGCTCACAAAGACACTCGCAGGCGCAATGAACTTCTCGCCGCCGGATTCAAACCTTACGAGATATTCAAGAACGAATACGATAGCCTCGACTACATGGACGGCCTCATGCGCGCCATTACCCAGGACCTGGGCTTGAACCGCGAACCGCCCAGGCCGACACGCGAGAAGAAATACCGCGCAGCGCGCCTGCAACTTTGGCGCGAGTTGGAATCCATCGACACGAGTTTCCTGAGCGAGAAAAGCCCGGACAAATCTCGAGGTTGTCGGTGACCTTCTCGTCAAAAACGGACAAAACGCGAGGTTATCGGCGCCGACAACCTCTAAAAGCGTCCGCCGTGCGCCCTCAAGCCACCGACAACCTCGAGATTTGTCCGGGCACGCGCACGCAAAGTCCCGTACTATGGAAAAGCTCGAGAAACACCCCGACACATGCGAGACGAAAGAGGCGGCGCGACCATGACAGAGATGCTCACCCTGGAGGCCTTTGAGGAAGCCAGCGAGAAGGTCAAGGAGGTCACCCGCGAGACCAAGCTCATCGAGAGCCCCTACCTGAGCGCCGCCACCGGCAACCGCATGTGGCTGAAACCCGAGAACATGCAGCGCACCGGCGCCTACAAGCTGCGCGGCGCCTACTACAAGATCTCGAAGCTCTCCCAAGAAGAGCTGGACCGCGGCGTCATCACCGCCAGCGCCGGCAACCACGCGCAGGGCGTCGCCTATGCCGCCAGCCACGCGGGCGCCCGCTCGATCGTGGTCATGCCCACCACCACGCCTTTGATCAAGGTCAACCGCACCAAGGGCTACGGCGCCGAGGTCATCTTGTACGGTGACGTCTTTGACGACGCCAAGGCCCGCGCCGTCGAGCTGGCCGAGGAGCGCGGCCTTACCTACATCCCGCCCTTCAACGACACCTGCGTGGCCACCGGCCAAGGCACCATCGCCATGGAGATCGTCCAGGAGCTGCCCCTTGTCGACACCATCCTCGTGCCCGTGGGCGGCGGCGGCCTGGCCTGCGGCGTCTCGACCTTCGCCAAGCTCTACAACCCCAAGATCCGCGTCATTGGCGTCGAGCCCGCGGGCGCCGCGTCGCTCACGGCCGCCCTGGATGCCGGCCACACCGTGAAGATCCCCAGCTCAAACACCATCGCCGACGGCACGGCCGTCCTGGAGGTTGGCGACAAGGTCTTGCCCTACCTGCAGCAAAACCTCGACGACGTCATCACCGTCGAGGACGAAGAGCTGGTCGTGAGCTTCCTTGACATGGTCGAGAACCACAAGATGGTGGTCGAGAACTCCGGTCTTCTCACCGTGGCCGCCGCCAAGCACCTTCCGGCCGAGAACAAGCGCATCGTGAGCATCCTCTCGGGCGGCAACATGGACGTCATCACCATGAGCACCGTCGTCCAGCACGGCCTGATCCAGCGCGGCCGCATCTTCACCGTGAGCGTCCTTCTCCCCGACCGCCCGGGCATGCTCGTGCGCGTGGCCAGCGTGATCGCCGAGCAAAACGGCAACGTCATCAAGCTCAAGCACAACCAGTTCGTAAGCATCAACCGCAACGCCGCCGTCGAGCTAACCGTCACGATCGAGGCATACGGAGAAGAGCACAAGGCCCAGATCGTCGAGGCCCTGCGCCAGGCCGGCCTTGACCCCAAGATCATCCAGACCACGGTCTAGCTTTGGGCGCGCCGGCCGCGACGCCCTTCTCCCCAACCCACGCCCTAACCCAAGGCGCCCCTCCCCGGGCGCCTTTCTTTTTGACGTTGGCGAGAAAAGCGTTGCGCCCCGCTGCCCAGAGCGCTAGAGTTTTGGTCATTGAGCAAATGCGATGACAGGACCAGTAACTTTTGGGCCAAGCCCCACAGCAAGCGGGCTGCAATGAGAACCCGCGGCCGCCCGAATGCGAACCTCCTCGAGCAGCTTCAAGAAATGCCTGGTCAAGCGCGGTCACCCCCGCGTTTTGTCCAGAAGCACCTTGGGGCCGGGACCCTCCGTCACGGGCATCGAGAAACGCGCAGCGCCTGCGTCCTTCTCGCATTTCTCACACGTTAAGTAGAAATTGCGAGAGGGGACCTAACCACCATGGAGCTGCGAAGCGATGCCATCAAACGCGGAGTTGCCCGCGCACCGCATAGAAGCCTTCTTAAAGCAGACGGAATTTGCGACGAGGAGATGGACCGTCCTTTTGTCGCGGTCTTCAACTCCCGCAACGACATCATCCCGGGCCACAACAACCTGGACAAGATCGCCGAGGCCGTGAAGGCCGGCATCCGCATGGCGGGCGGCGTCCCCTTTGAGATCTCTACCATCGGCGTGTGCGACGGCATCGCTATGAACCACGACGGCATGCACTACAGCCTGGTTTCTCGCGAGACGATCGCAGACAGCTTCGAGATCGCCCTGCAGGGCCACGCCTTTGACGCCGCCGTGTGCATTCCCAACTGCGACAAGATCGTCCCCGGCATGATCTTGGGCGCCCTTCGCGTCAACGTTCCCACCGTGTTTGTCTCGGGCGGGCCTATGCTCCCCGGCCACCAGATGGGCAAGACCGACGGCCCCACCACCGACCTCAACTCGCTCTTTGACGGCGCGGGCCAGGTCAAGGCCGGCACCATGACAAATGAAGAGCTTCTCTACCTTGAGAACAGCGCCTGCCCCACCTGCGGCAGCTGCTCTGGCATGTTCACGGCCAACTCGATGAACTGCCTGTGCGAGGCCCTGGGCATCGCGCTTCCCGGCAACGGCACGATCCCGGCCGTCTACTCCGAGCGCCTGCGCCTGGCCAAGCAGGCCGGCATGAAGGTCATGGAGCTCTTGGAGAAGGGCATCACCTTCCGCGACTTGATCAGCGAAGCCGCGATCCACAACGCCATGGAGTGCGACATGGCCTTTGGCGGCTCGACCAACACGGTCTTGCACCTTACCGCCATTGCCATGGAGGCCGGCCACCCCATCACCATGGACGACTGGGACGCCGCAAGCGCGCGCACCCCGCACCTCGTGAAGCTGCAGCCCTCGGGCCCGCGCCCGCTGCTTGACCTCTACGCCGTGGGCGGCGTGCCCGTGGTCATGCACGAGCTGCACGAGCTGGGTCTTCTCGACGAATCCGCGCTCACCTGCATGGGCACCATCCCCGAGTACCTGGAGAAGTGCGCAAAGCCGGCCGACGGCGAGGTCTGCCGCAGCCACGACAACCCCTACTCGGCCCAGGGCGCGCTGCGCGTCCTGCACGGCAACATCGCGCCCAACGGCGGCATTGTCAAGAAGGCGGCCGTCGACCCGTCGATGATGTGCCACACCGGCCCGGCGCGCTGCTTCAACTCGGAGGAAGAGGCCTGCGAGGCCATCTTTGGCGGCCAGATTAACCCCGGCGACGTCATTGTCATTCGCTACGAGGGCCCGGCCGGCGGCCCCGGCATGCGCGAGATGCTCACACCCACCTCGGCCATCTGCGGCATGGGCCTCTCGACCTCGGTCGCGTTGATCACCGATGGGCGCTTCTCCGGCGCCTCCAAGGGCCCCTGCGTGGGTCACGTCTCTCCCGAGGCCGCTGCCGGCGGCCCCATCGCCCTTATCCAGGACGGCGACATGATCACCGTCGACATCGAGGGCGGCAAACTTCAGCTTGAGGTCTCTGACCAAGAGATCGAGGCCCGCCGTGCGAGCTTTGTGGCGCCCGCGCCCAAGCACAACCACGGCGTCTTGGCCAAATATGCACGCCTTGTGTCCAGCGCAGATAAGGGGGCTTACCTCGGATGACGACCTTAGAAGAAAAACTCGCGATGCGAAAGCTTGCCATCGAAGGCAAGCCGTTTGGCCCCGGTAGCCACACCGAGCACGAGGGCAAGACCATGACCGGCGCCCAGGCGATCATCGCCAGCCTTGAGGCAGAGGGCGTCGACACCATCTTTGGCTACCCCGGCGGCCAGGCCATCAAGATCTACGACGCGCTTTACGACAGCGAGAAGATCCACCACGTGCTGGCTCGCCACGAGCAGGGCGCCACGCACATGGCAGACGGCTACGCCCGCGCCACCGGCAAGGTTGGCGTGGTGCTGGTAACCTCGGGCCCCGGCGCCACCAACACGGTGACGGGCATCGCCACGGCCTTCATGGACTCGGTGCCCATGGTGGTCATCACCGGCCAGGTCACGCGCGGCGTCATTGGCACCGACGCCTTCCAGGAGTCCGACATCGTGGGCATCACCATGCCCGTGGTGAAGCACAGCTTCCTGCTGCAGTCCAACGACGACCTTACCCGCACCTTCCGCGAGGCCTTCTACATCGCCAGCACCGGCCGCCCGGGCCCCGTGCTTATCGACATCCCCAGCGACCTTTCTGGCGCCGAGATGGTCTTCCACTACCCCGATAAGATCTCCATCGCCAGCTACAAGCCCACCTACCGCGGCAACGCGCGCCAGGTCAAGGCTGCTGCCGACCTTATCTGCAAAGCCGAGAAGCCCTTGATCTACGCCGGCGGCGGCATTGTGACCAGCCACGCCTGCCAAGAGCTCACGGCCATTGCCGAGCGCATGCAGATCCCCGTGGTGACCTCGCTCATGGGCAAGGGCGCCATGCGCTGCTCCAACCCGCTTAACCTGGGCCCCGTTGGCATGCACGGCTCTAAGTACGCCAACATGGCCGTCACCGAGTGCGACCTTTTGATCGCCGTGGGCGCGCGCTTCTCTGATCGCGTGACCGGCAAGGTCTCTGAGTTCGCCCCGCACGCCAAGATCATCCACATCGACATCGACCCCGCCGAGATCGGCAAGATCGTGAACCCCGACGTACCCATCGTGGGCGACGCCAAGGTGGTGCTGGGGGCCTTGAACGATCGTCTCACCAAGGCAGATGCTGCGCCCAACGACGCACAATGGGTGGCCGACGTCTTTAGCTGGCGCGACCGCTGGCCCTTCTACATGCCCGAGATTGCCGACTACCCCGACGCCATCGCGCCCGAGGTCGTGCTGCACCGCCTGTCGCAAAAGCTCGACCCCGAGGCCTCGATCGTCACCACCGAGGTGGGCCAGCACCAGATGTGGGCGCACCAAAACATCCACCGCGAGCACGCGCGCACCTTCATTAGCTCGGGCGGCCTGGGCACCATGGGCTTTGGCTTCCCCGCCGCCATTGGCGCCAAGATTGGCTGCCCCGACTGCGAGGTCGTGTGCGTGGCCGGCGACGGCTCGTTCCAGATGAACACGCAAGAGATGGCAACCGCCGCCATCAACGGCGTGAACCTCAAGGTCATGGTCATCGACAACCGCGCGCTGGGCATGGTTCACCAGTGGCAGAGCCTGTTCTACAACAAGCGCTACTCCTTCACCGAGCTGGCCGACAACCCCGATTTCGTGAAGCTGGCCGACGCCTACGGTTGGCGCGCCCGCCGCATCACCCACCCCAGCGAGATCGACGAGGCCTTGGACGAGATGCTGGCAAGCGACGTCCC
>CAVEMP010000009.1:0-4451 GCA_963616835.1 uncultured Oscillospiraceae bacterium
CAAAAGGCCGCTTGCCACCTTGGACTCAAAGGTGCCCTCGTCGCAGGCCTTGGCCAGCTCGGGGTCGATCGCCAGTTGTCCCGCTGCCACCACGTCAAAGTGGTCGGCCGTTTCTTGCAGATGCGAAGGCCCAAAGGGGTAGATCTTCTTGCTGCAATCCGGGCAGCTCACATAAGCCATGTTCTCGACCAGGCCCAGTACCGGCACGTCCATCATGTTGGCCATTTTGACGGCCTTGCCCACGACCATCTGCACGAGGTCCTGCGGCGAGCTCACGATGACCACGCCCTCGACGGGCAGGCTCTGGAAGACGGTGAGGGCCACGTCGGAGGTTCCCGGGGGCATGTCGACCAGCAGGTAGTCAAGCTCGCCCCAGGCGCACTGGCCCCAGAACTGCTTGATGGCGCCCGCCACCACGGGGCCGCGCCACAAGACCGGGTCGTCCTCGTTTTCCAGCACCAGGTTGGCGCTCATGACCTTGATGCCGCCGAGGGTCTCCACGGGAACAAGCAGGTTATCCTGGGCATACGCGTGCTGGCCCGAAAGCCCGAACATCTTGGGGATGGAAGGACCGGTGACGTCTGCGTCGAGGATGCCCACGCGGGCGCCGCGTCGGGCCAATTCGCAGGCCAGGATGCCGCAGACCATCGACTTGCCCACGCCGCCCTTGCCCGAGACGACGCCGATGACGTTCTTGATCACGCAGCCGGCGGCCGGGCCCTCCTGGGCCGGTGCCGTGGTTTCCTGTGGCGTGACGTTCTTCTCGCCGGCCGATCTTGACGCCTCGAACTCGCGGCGAATCTGCTCGCGCTCGGCTTCGTCCATGTGTGGCCTCCAATGTTTGGCGGTTATGGGGTGCGCGACAATGATCCGCGCTGTATAAACAACTCTTTTATATTACTCGCCGCGGGGAGCGCGTATAACCGCGGTAAACGCGCGTTCGCAAAACCGATTGAACTCAATACAATGGTTGGGTTAACCACGGGGAGGGAAGAGCCGATGCCGGACACCATCAGCGAGCGCGACAACAAAATCATGGGGCCGGTGGCTGGCCTGGACTCGTTTTCCCTGGATTCCGATGGTTTTTCATGTGAGAAGGTCTTTGACGAGCCCGAGGTATGGCGCGTCGAGCTGCTCATGGGCCAGACCTTCTTGCCCTCGGTCAACGCCTTTGTGGTGCTGGACGAAGGCGAGGCCCTGGTGGTGGACACCGGCACCGCCGACGACTACAACGACACGCGCCTCATGCGAGCCTTGCTGCGCCTGGGGGTCGACCCGGCGCGAACGACGCTTTTCTGCACCCATGCCCACAACGATCACGCGGGTCAGGCGGCCGCGCTCGCGCAGGCCGGGATTCGCGTGTGCGCGTACCAGAGGACCGTCGAGGACATGCGCCTTTTGCCCTCGCGCGCCTATCTTGACGCGATGGTTTCTCGATTGATGGTCGAAGGCGTCGAGAAGGACCAAGCGGCCCAGATGGCGGGTGCCATTTGGAAGCACAACATCGACATCGAGGCGCAGGGTGTGCTCTGCGAGTCCCTGGCGGCCGGCGACCACCTTGCCTGCGGACGCTGGTCCTTTGAGCTTCTCCCCATGCCCGGCCACACCCCGGGCCAGCGCATCCTTTGGCTTGCCGAGAAGAGCCTGGCTTTCACGGGCGACGTCGTCTTGTTCGCCTGCTCTACATGCATCAGCTTTTGGGAGGGCATGTGCGACTCGATGTCCGAGCAGCTGGAGAGCCTGGCACGTCTGCGCGACCTGAGCGTCGAGCATCCCATGCTGGGCCACGGCGTGCCGCAGGGCGAGCTTTCCCAGCGTTGCGAGAAGAACATCGCCCATCACCTGCGTCGCGCCGATCGGGCACTTGCGGCCGTGGCCGAGCGCCCCGGTGCGACGGCTTTCGAGCTTGTGCCGCACCTGGGCTGGCGTGCGCCTTTCGATGCGTGGGACCAGGTGCCGGCCTTGACCAGGTGGTTTCTTGTCTCCGAGAGCATCGCCCATCTCGACCGCCTGGTTGCTCTTGGCAGCCTTACCCGCAAGGTGGACGCGCATGGCGTCAACCGCTACTTCCCGGCTTAGGGCGGGGCTTCTCTCCGCGGACAAAATCAGGGGTTGTCGGTGGCTCTAGACCTCTGGTCGGACAAATTCGCTGCTTGTCGGTACCGATAACCTTGAAATCCGTCCGTTTTGAGCGATTTCCCCGCCGACAACCCCTGATTTTGTTCGCAGGTAATTTGTCGATCCAGTTTTGCGGATTTTCTCTTGTACGTACAGGTGTTCTGAACTACACTGAGAGGCAGTAAAACTTACCTCTCACGGGAGACCTGCATGGCACAAGAATCCATCACCATCCGCGGCGCGCGCGAGCACAACCTTGCCAACGTCGACGTCGACATTCCCAGGGACAAACTCGTGGTCATCACGGGCTTGTCTGGGTCGGGCAAGTCAAGCTTGGCCTTCGACACCATCTATGCCGAGGGTCAGCGTCGTTACGTGGAGAGTCTCTCTAGCTATGCCCGGCAGTTCCTGGGGCAGATGGATAAGCCCGACCTTGACTCTATTGACGGCTTGTCCCCGGCAGTCTCCATCGACCAAAAGACCACGTCGAGAAACCCGCGCTCGACTGTGGGCACCGTTACCGAGATATACGACTACCTGCGCCTTCTCTTTGCGCGCATCGGCACGCCGCACTGTCCCGAGTGCGGGCGTGTGATTGAGCGCCAGACCACCGATCAGGTGGCCGATAAGGTCTTGGTACATGCCCAGGGCCGTCGCGCCTTTGTGCTGGCCCCGGTGGTCGTGGGGCGCAAGGGTGAGTTCGCTAAGCTCTTCGAGGACCTGCAGAAGGAAGGCTTCTCTCGCGTTCGCGTGGACGGCGAGGTGCGCGACCTTGAAGAAGACATCAAGCTCGAGAAGAAGCTCAAGCACGACATCGAGGTCGTGGTCGACCGTATCGTGGTGCGCGAGAACTCCCTGGGCCGCATCGCCGAGGCCGTTGAGCAGGCAACCAAACTGGCCCAGGGCAAAGTTGCTTTCTGGCTTCTGCCCGACAAGAACGACCCCGAGCACATTCCTGGCGAGCTTCTGCAGTACTCCCTGGCCCTGGCCTGCCCCGAGCACGGCCACTCACTGGACGACCTGCAACCGCGCGACTTCTCGTTCAACGCGCCTTACGGTGCTTGTCCCGACTGCGACGGCCTGGGCTTTCGCAAGATCGTCGACGCCGAGGCCTTGATTGAGGACCCTAACCTGTCTATCTCTGAGGGTGTCTTTGGCAGCCTCTTTGGCAACTCCAACTACTGGCCGCAGATCTTGTCGGCTGTCTGCCGCGAGCTGGGTATCTCTGATCAGACGCCCTGGAAGGACATTCCGGCCAAGGTGCAGGAGAAGCTCTTGGCCGGCCTGGGCGACAAGAAGATTCGCGTGGACTACCACACGCGCGACGGCCGTGATACCAACTGGTACACGCCTTTCCCGGGCGTGCGCAAGATCTTGTTCGACAAGTACCAAGAGACCACAAGCGAGACCATGCGGACGCACCTTGAGAAGTACATCCGCGAGGTTCCCTGCACTACCTGCAACGGCGCGCGCTTAAAGCCCGAGATCCTGGCCGTCACGGTGGGTGGCAAATCCATTTGGGAGGTCTGCGAGCTGTCGTGCAAAGAGGCCCTGGTCTTCTTCGAGAACCTTGAGCTATCCGAGCGCCAGGCGTTTATCGCCGCCGCAATCGTCAAAGAGATTCTTGCCCGCCTGCGCTTCCTTGTGAACGTGGGCCTGGACTATCTCACGCTGTCCCGCGCGGCGGCCACTTTGTCTGGCGGCGAGGCGCAGCGTATTCGCCTGGCCACGCAGATTGGCGCGGGCCTTATGGGCGTCCTTTATATCTTGGATGAGCCGTCCATCGGCCTGCACCAGCGCGACAACGACCGCCTTATCGAGACCCTTAAGCGCTTGCGCGACCAGGGCAACAGTGTCATCGTGGTCGAGCACGACGAGGACACCATCCGCGCGGCCGATTATGTGATCGACATGGGCCCCGGCGCCGGTGAGCTGGGCGGTCAGGTGGTGGCTGCGGGCACCCCGGCGCAAATCGAGGCCAACCCCGAGTCCGTCACCGGCGCCTATCTCACCGGCGCCCGCCAGATTCGCCTGCCCGAGAAGCGCCGCAACCCGCGCCGCGGGGCCATCAAGATCACCGGCGCAAGTGCGAACAGCTTGAAGAACGTGAACGCCAAAGTCGAGCTGGGCACCTTGACGGTGGTCACGGGTGTCTCTGGCTCGGGCAAGTCCTCGCTGGTCACCGATACCTTGGCACCCGCTCTCACCAACGCGGTCCATCGTTCCAAGAGAGCGGTGGGACCGTACAAGAAGCTTGAGGGTGTCGAGCTTATCGATAAGGTCATCGACATCGACCAGTCGCCCATTGGCCGCACGCCGCGTTCCAACCCGGC
>CAVEMP010000010.1:0-4501 GCA_963616835.1 uncultured Oscillospiraceae bacterium
TGCGGTCGCCCAGGGTCATGGCCTCGGTCTGGTCGTGGGTGACGTAGATGAAGGTCGCGTCGATGCGCTGGCGCAGCTTGATGATCTCGGCGCGCATCTGGTTGCGGAGCTTCGCGTCAAGGTTAGAGAGCGGCTCGTCCATGAGAAGGACCTTGGGGTCGCGCACGATGGCGCGGCCAATGGCCACGCGCTGGCGCTGGCCGCCAGAGAGGGCCTTAGGCTTGCGGTCAAGGTACTGGGTGATGCCCAGGACCTGGGCGGCCTGCTCAACGCGACGGTCGATCTCGGCCTTGTCCATCTTGCGGAGCTTAAGCGGGAACTCCATGTTCTGGCGCACGGTCATGTGCGGGTACAGGGCGTAGTTCTGGAAGACCATGGCGATGTCGCGCTCCTTGGGCGCCACCTCGTTCATAAGCTTGCCGTCGATGTAGAGCTCGCCGCGGGTAATGTCCTCAAGGCCTGCGACCATGCGCAGCGTGGTGGACTTGCCGCAGCCAGAGGGGCCGACAAGAACCACGAACTCGCGATCGGCGATCTCGAGGTTGAAGTCCTCGACGGCAACAACGCCCTCCTCGGTCTCTTTGAGGTTGTTCTTCTTCTCGATGGTCTCCTCGCCCTTCTTGGGCTTCTTGACCTTCTTCTTGGCGTTCTCGTTGGGGTAGACCTTCTCGATGTGCTTCAAGCTGACGGTTGCCATGACGCACGCTCCTAACTCACGTTGTGACTTGCTGTTTGACTGACGCGCTATGTGCTAAAGCCAGCGGCCGTCCGAGGTCGAGATCTTTGCCTCGAGCGGTTGCATGGACACTCTTTTGCCCTGGTAGAAGAACGTGTGGTTCCTCATCGTGTTGTTGAAGAAGAACCGGTACTCGCAGGTGTCGGAAGAGCGCGTGGAGCTCTCGACGCCGGCGGGTAGATTCTCGATGAAGTCGATGCCGGCCAGGCGAAGCTCGCCCACCAGCAGCGCGCGGTGGAAGCCCTTGTCGCCAACCGTGCCCACGTAAGAGCAGCTGCCCTCGCCAAAGGCGTTGCGGCAAGCGGCGGGCATGCCGGCGTAGTAGCGCTCGTCGTACTCGGCGATGGCGCGGGCACTGTCAAGCTCAAGCAGGTCGCACCACACGCTGATGTTGTGCACGTTGCCGTTGGCGTCGCGCACGGTCTGGACAGCCTCGCCAATGGCATCGCTTTCCAAAACACGGCAGCCGCAGAGCTGGGCAAACTTGCCGGGCAGGTACTCCCCCACCGTGCAGTTGCCGTTGGTATCCTTGGCGCCCGAGCGCACGGTCAAGACGGCGTGGCCACCGGCGCGCACGTACTCGGTGAGCTTCTGGGCAAACGCGTCGCTGGTCACGGCGTATGCCGGCACAATGACAAGCTTGTAGTGGGCAGGGTCAAGCGGCTCGGCGTCGCTCAGCACGTCCACGTTCACGCCCAGGCCCATGAGGGTGTCGTGGAACAGGCGCTCCTGGCGCCAGTAGTCAAAGCCGCGGCTCTGGGTCTGGTTGGCAAAGTTGTAGCTTTGCTCCGGCGAGAAGATCAGCGCGACCTGGGAGTGAATCTGGGTGCCGTCGAGCTCGCCCGCCTTTTGCAGGCGGTCCCCCAAAAGCTCAAGCTCCTTCAGGCGGCGGTTGGGCTTGTTGTCGTGGTCGAGAAGGCCAAAGCAGTACATCTCGGCGCCGGTCGACGCGGTGCGCCAACGGAAGAAGTTGAGCAGGTCGGCGCCGTGGGCCACGGCCTGCATGGCGTAGCCCTCGAGCATGCCGGGCTCCATGGCGCGCGTGGTGGGCATCCAGCAGCCCATGGGGCCGCCCAGCTGCTCCATGACCCAGAAGTTGCGCTTCTTCCAGCCGCGCACCATGTCAAGCGCAAAGGCGTTAGAGTAGACCTCATGCGGGTCCTCAGGGATGTCGACCGGCGGGTAGTTGTCGTAAGAGGCCACGTCAAGAGGCGCGAACTCCTGGTAGAAGTCCTGCACGTGCAGGCCAAAGCAGGCATTGGTGGTGACAAGCGCCTTGGGGTCGTACTCGCGGATAAGATCTGCCTGGAAGGCCACGTACTCGGCCGTGGTGGCAGAGCAAAAACGCTCGTAGTCCAGCATGTAGGCGGGGTTGAACCAGTCGGACTTGTTCACCCACGCGGTGTTGAAGCACTCAATCTGCGACCAGTCCGAGTACTCGCCGCTCCACACCACGGTGCCCCAGTCGCGATTGAGCTGCTCTAAGGTGCCGTGCTTTTCTCGGCAAAACTGCTGGAAGCGCTCGCGGCAAGACGGGCAGGTGCAGTGATTTGACTCGACCTCGTTGTCGATCTGCCAGCCCAAGATCTCGGGGCGCCCGGCGTAGCGCTCGGCCATCTTGCGGATGATCTTCTCGGCATAGGCGCGAAAGACCGGCGAGGTCTGGCAACGATGGCCGCGAATGCCCAGGTGGGTGCGCTGCCCGTCGCGCTCGCACTGGACGGTCTGGGGGTAGGCGGTGTAGAGCCACAGCGGCGCGCAGTTGGTGGGCGTGCCCAAAATGGCCTTCATGCCGTAGCGGGCAATAAGCTCCACGGCCTGGTCAAGCCACTCAAAGTCGTAGACACCCTCTGCGGGCTCCATGCGGCTCCAGGCAAACTCGCCCACACGCACGGCGTAGACGCCCAGCTGGGCCATGGCGCGCACGTCGTCCTCCCACAGGGAGCGGTCCCAGTGCTCGGGATAGTAGTCGATGGCGATCTTGATCATGCGAGAAATTCCTTACCAGTCTCGTTCACTCGACACGGTGATTCCGTCGTCCGCCTTGGGGTTCCCCTCAAGCGAGCGAAAGATGGGCATCGCGATCTGGGCGACCGTGTAGACGGCCAGCGCAGGCGCGAAGAAGAGGCCGGCGTAGGTGAGCACCGGGGCCGTGAAGCCAAAGATGAGAACCTGAAGACCCAGCACACCCATCAAAAGCAGGGTCTTTCCAAAGAAGCGAACGCAGATCAGGCGAGAGTTGCGCATCTGCTGAAGCAGGCTGTTCTCATAGCGAGCTTCAAGGGGAAAGACGTACACAAAGTGGACGAAGGCGAGAAGAAACACGGCAAAGGCCAAAATGAGAAACCCTACCGGGTTGTCGGGCAGCTTCTCGAAGAGCTGCCAGCTCATCCAGGCGCTCCACGCGCAGGCGAGAATCGCCAGCGTGAGGATGACGCCGTGCTTTAGGTTGGCCACCCAGGCGCTCCAGAAGGCCCGGGTGATGCCAACGTCCTCGCGGTCCTCGCTCATCTTGAGAAGGACGGTGAAGGCCGCGGTGACCGAGGCGCCGGCCGTGACGACGGGAAGGCAGCCAACCACCAACCAGAAGTTGACGATGAGCAGGTTCGTTGCCTTGATTCCCGCCTGGACAAACGGCGAGTCGACCGTGATCTTCATGCGCGTCTTTCCCCCTCTCGAATTTGGTTACCCGCGCCAGCGCGCGAGGGTCTTACTTCTCCTGCAGGCCAAAGCGGCGGGTGGCCTCTTCCTTGCACCAGGCAACGCAGTCGTCGTAGCCGTAGCCGGCGCAGGTGCTCTGCATGTCCTTGACCAGGCTGGCAAACTCGGCGTCGTCCTTGGCATAGATGGCCTTCCAAGAGCCTTCCTTGATGGTCTTGATGACCTGCTGCCAGGTAAGCTCGAGCTCGGAGCTACGGGTGGACAGCGCGAAGTTGGCAGCCGGGATGACCGTGTAGTTGACAGAGTTGAGGTACTCCCACTGGCTCTTGGCGCCGGTGACCTCGCGCCAGTCCTTCTCGGCGTCGTTTTGGGCATCGACGATGTTGGAAGACCAGGTGCCCTGGTAGAAGCAGTCGTTCTTGGCCTCGGGGTTCTTGGCGCCGTTGGCCCATGTGGTGTTGTTGATCTGCAGGGTGCCGTCGTTGTAGGTGCCCGAGAGGGTGTACTTGGTGCCGGTCTTGGGCGAGGTCCACTCAACGCCGTCGAGCGAGGTGGTGGGGTCCTCGAAGCATTTCTTGCCCAGCTCGGTGAACTTTGTGTTGCCATCAGAGTCGTAGTCCCACATGAGGCCCTTCAGGCCATAGAGGTTGGTGAGGGCACCTTCGGGGGTGTAGAGCCAGTTGATGAGCTGCATCACGCGCTCGGGGGCGTCGCAAAGCTCGCCGATGGACCAGATGCGGCCCTGGCCCGTGGTCGAGAGGCCCTGGACAATGACGGAAGCCTCGGAGGGCACCAGGGGCAGCATGATCTTGCCGGCTGCGATGTGGTCATCGTTGTTGTAGGCGGTGGCGCCGGCGTAGTCAAAGATGGAGAAGAGCACGTTGCCGTTACGGACCTTGGTGATCATCTCGTCGTAGGTCTGGGTCATGGAGTCGGGGTCGACCAGGCCGTCGCGGTAGAGCTTGTTGACGAACTTCAGGGACTCCATGTAGGGGCCATCGTCAGAAAGCGCGTCCATGAACTTGCCGGTCGAAGAGTCGTACAGGCCAATGCCCAGCTCGTCGTAGCCGTGGTAGGCAGAAGCCAGGCCCTTGACGTACATGA
>CAVEMP010000011.1:0-5186 GCA_963616835.1 uncultured Oscillospiraceae bacterium
CCGTTGCCCAGCAGCTTGCGCATGATCTGCTCGGGATTGGTGCCGTCGTAACGAGCCAGCGACGTGATGCGCTCCTGCACGCGATACTCGCGCAGCTCTTCCTCCATCTTGCGGACCTTCTCGCGAAGCTCCTCGCACTCGGCCTCAAGCTGGTCGGCGCGCTCGCGCATGTCGATGATGCGCACAACGCCGGCCAGGTTGATGCCCTCGTCGGTAAGCTTCGAAATCAACTCCAGCCGATCAATGTCGGCTTGCGAGTACAGGCGCGTGTTTCCCCTGGAACGACCGGGGGTGACAAGGCCCTTCTGCTCGTAGACGCGCAGGGTCTGCGGGTGCATGCCCGTGAGCTCGGCCGCAACGCTGATCATGTACAGGGGCTTGTTCCTGCTCTCGCGGTCGCTACGCGCCATTGCGATCAGCGTCCTTTCTCACCTGGTCCCTAAAGGCGTCGCGGTAGCTGCGTTCGTCGGCGGCGAGAAGACCCTCAAGGGCGTCGCGCTCCTTCTTGGACAGCATCGTGGGCACCTTGACCTGCACCGTCACGTAAACCGAGCCGTTCTTGCCCTTGTGCTTGATGTCGGGCGCGCCCTTGTCGGGAATGCGGAACGTGCGGCCACCCTGCGTACCTGCGGGAATGTTGAGTAGCGCGGCCTTGCCGTAGGGCATGGGAACCTCGATCTTGCAGCCCAGCGCGGCCTCATACATGCTAATGGGGTACTCCATGCGAATGTCGGCGCCATCGCGCTTGAAGATCGGGTGCTCGGCCACGTTAAGCGTGATGACCAGGTCGCCCTTCTCGCCGCCGGCAACACCGTCGTCGCCGTAGCCGTGGACACGCAGCTTGCCGCCGTCGTAGGCGCCCGAGGGAATGCGGACCGTGATGGTCTGCGATTGCCCGGTTGACGGCGAGGAGAACGATACCTTGCGGCTGCCGCCGTAAAGGGCCTCCTCGGCCGTGACGTCGATGGACATGGTAAGGTCGCGGCCCTTCGTGGGGCGACGGGTGCGCCCACGTGCGCCGGCGCCGCCGGCTGCCCCGCCAAAGATGGAGCTAAAGTCAAAGCCGCCAAAGCCGCCGTCAGCGAAATTGCTAAAGAAATCGCTGTCGACGTTGGTGGTGTAGCTGTAGCCGCCGCGGTTGCCGCCAAAGCCGGCCCCACCCACGCCGCCAAACATCAGCAGCTGGTCGTATTCCTTGCGTTTCTTGGGATCAGACAGCGTGGTGTACGCCTCGCTTATCTCGGCAAATTTCTTCTCGTCGCCGCCGCGGTCGGGGTGGTTCTTGGCCGCGAGCTTCCTAAACGCCTTCTTGATATCGTCGTCTGTGGCGTCGCGCTTCACACCAAGGACGTCGTAGTAGTTTTGAGTGCCTGCCATGTTGGCACGACCCCCTCTCAAAAGATGCGCCCAGACAAAAGAGCCTGGGCGCCGAGCCTGTGATTACTCTTGTGCATCCTGAGCTGGGCTGTCCTGATCGGAAGCCTCGTCATTGGCGGGCGCTTCCTCGGCGGGGCGCTTAGGTCCGCCAAAGGTAACCGTGACCATTGCGGTACGAATGACCTTCTCGCCCATACGATAGCCCTTCTGGTACACCTGGGCCACCGTCTCGTCGTAGGCCTCCTTGTCCTCTACGCGGCCTACGGCCTGGTGGGACAAGGGGTCAAACGCCTGACCAGCCGGATCGATGACCGAGACACCCTCGGCCTCAAGGACTCCGACCATCTTTGCGCGCACGGCCGAGACGCCGTCGACAAAGGTCTGCATCTGCTCGTTGGCCTCGGTCTTGCCTGCGTGCTCAAGGGCACGCTCCATGTCGTCAATGACGGGAAGAAGGTTGCACACCAGCTTCTCGGCGGCGCGCTCCTTCTCGGCCAGGCGCTCAGCGGCGGTGCGGCGGCGGTAGTTGTCCCAGTCCGCCTGCAGGCGCATGTAACGCTCGTTGGCGTCGGCCGCCTTCTTCTTGGCGTCCTCAATCTCGTCGGCCACGCCGGCAAGCTTTTTAGCCAGCTCGTCGCGCTCTTCGCGGATCTTGTTGGCGTCGGCGGCCAGCTCCTTCTCGGCAGCTTCCTCACCTGCGCGGATGGCGGCCTCGACGCGGGCCTGCTCGTCGTCGAGCTCTGCGGTGGTGTCGACCTCGCTGGCCGCGGCCTCGTTCTCGTTAACCTCTACCTCGGGCTCGGCCTGGGTAGCCTCGTTCTTTGTCTCTTCACCTTCGATGGGCACCTTCACGTCACCCTCCTCATCGTTTATCTAAGGAGGCGCCCTTCTCGAGCGCCTCCAAATAGTTAATCTAGCTGCGCAAACACTCCGTGCAGAGGCTTACTTGTCGTCGTCGACAACCTCGTAGTCGGCGTCAACCACGTCGTCGCCAGCGGCAGAGCCGGCACCAGCGCCAGCGGCGGTCTGCTCCTCGGTGTTGGAGTAGACGATCTGGGCCAGCTTCTGGGAGGCGGCGGTCAGCTTCTCACCCGCGGCCTTGATGGCCTCGATGTCGGTGCCCTCAAGAGCCTTCTTGGCCTCGGCGATAGCAGCCTCGACCTCGGACTTCTGGTCGGCGGGAACCTTGTCACCAAGGTCTGCCAGGGTCTGCTCGGCGCCGTAGCACAAAGAGTCGGTCTGGTTGCGAATCTCGATCTCGTCCTTGCGCTTCTTGTCCTCCTCGGCGTGGGACTCGGCGTCCTTGACCATGCGATCGACCTCGTCGTCAGAAAGCGCGGTGGAGCCAGAGATAGTGATCTGCTGAGACTTGCCGGTGGCCTTGTCCTTAGCGGTGACCTTCACGATGCCGTTGGCGTCGATGTCGAAGGTGACCTCGATCTGCGGAATGCCGCGGCGGGCAGCCGGAATACCAGAGAGGTTGAACTTGCCCAGAGACTTGTTGTCGGCGGCCATCTCACGCTCACCCTGCAGGACATTGATCTCAACGGAGGTCTGGTTGTCTGCAGCAGTGGAGTAAACCTCGGTCTTGGAGGTGGGGATGGTGGTGTTGCGGTCGATCATCTTGGTCATGACGCCGCCCATGGTCTCGACGCCCAGGGAAAGCGGGGTGACGTCAAGCAGCAGGATGCCCGAGACGTCGCCGGTCAGGACGCCGCCCTGGACAGCCGCGCCGTCGGCAACGACCTCGTCGGGGTTGACGGACATGTTGGGCTGCTTGCCGGTCATGGACTTCACGAGGTCCTGGACGGCGGGCATACGGCTGGAGCCGCCAACGAGGATGACCTCGTCGACCTGGGAGATCTGGAGGTTGGCGTCCTGCAGGGCCTTGGTCACAGGGCCCTTGCAGCGGTCGAGAAGGTCGCGGGTGATCTTCTCGAACTCAGCACGGGTCAAGGTGTAGTCAAGGTGCTTGGGGCCAGAGGCGTCAGCGGTGATGAAGGGCAGGTTGATCTGGGTCTGCTGGGCGCTGGAGAGCTGCTTCTTGGCGTTCTCGGCGGCCTCCTTCAGGCGCTGCAGGGCCATGGGGTCCTTGCGCAGGTCGATGCCGTTGTCCTGCTGGAACTTGTCGGCCATCCAGTCGATAATGCGCTGGTCCCAGTCGTCGCCGCCCAGGTGGTTGTCGCCGTTGGTGGCCAGAACCTCGACCACGCCGTCGGCCAGGTCAAGCAGGGACACGTCAAAGGTGCCGCCGCCCAGGTCGAAGACCAGGACCTTCTGGTCCTTGTCCTGCTTGTCAAGGCCGTAGGCCAGAGCAGCCGCGGTGGGCTCGTTGACAATACGCTGGACGTTGAGGCCGGCAATCTTACCGGCGTCCTTAGTGGCCTGACGCTGGGCGTCGTTGAAGTAAGCAGGAACGGTGATGACGGCGTCGGTAACGGGCTCGCCCAGGTACTTCTCGGCGTCTGCCTTCATCTTAGAGAGGATCATGGCGCTGACTTGCTCGGGAGTGAAGTCCTCGCCGTCGATCTCGACAACAGCGCGGTTGCCGGTGCCCGACTTGACCTTGTAAGGAACGGTCTTGAGCTCAGAGGCGCACTCGTCGTAGCGGCGACCCATGAAACGCTTGATAGAGAACACGGTGTTCTGGGGGTTGGTCACGGCCTGGTTCTTAGCGGCGCTACCAACAATGCGGTCTCCGTCGGCGCGGAAGCCAACGACAGACGGGGTGGTGCGGGCACCCTCGGCGTTAACGATGATGGTGGGCTGACCGCCCTCGAGAACGGCCATCGCGGAGTTGGTGGTTCCCAGGTCGATGCCTAAAATCTTGCCCATGATATGGTCCTTTCTTTTTTTTGCGCGCGGCGACTACTTAGGTCCCGCGCACACTTCTATGCTTCGTTGTACATTTGGCAGTATGCCCCATGCGTTTTGATTCTATACATAATCTAAGTCTCTTCACAATAGATTTTTTGCTGGAGCAATTTGAGGGTCCGCCAACGGCGAGACAAGCCCTTCTCGCCGGCCACTCTTTTACGTTTCGCGACTTGTCGGAAGGCCGCCTTTTCGTTTGGGGACTTGTCGGAACACGCGAACCCCCAATCTGCACGTTTAAGGACTTGTCGGAACGAAATCTCTTCCGACAAGTCCCAAATCATGCAGCGAGAAGACCTTTTGCTTCCGACAACTCCTCAAACGTAAAAGACGGGGTCGCCGAACTTCCGACAAGTCCCCAAAAAGAAAAAGCGGCCCCGTGAGGAGCCGCCTTAGCAGTGCGTTATGTCAAAAGCCGAGAAGTGCTTACCTTACTTGCGGTTGGCGCGGTAGTACTCGATGAGGGCCTTGGTGGACGCGTCCTGCTGGGCAAGAGCGGCGTCGTCGTGGAAAGCCGGGGTGATCTGCTTGGCAAGCTGCTTGCCCAGCTCAACGCCCCACTGGTCGTAAGAATCCAGGCCCCAAACGGTGCCCTCGACAAAAGTGATGTGCTCGTAGAGGGCAATGAGCTCGCCCAGGGCGTGCGGGGTCAGGTCCACGCCAAAGATCGAGGTCGTGGGGCGGTTGCCGTCAAAGCAACGGGCCGGGACCATCCACTCGGCGGTACCCTCGGCACGAACCTCGTCGGCCGTCTTGCCAAAGGCCAGCGCCTTGGTCTGAGCCAGGAAGTTGCCCAAGAACAGCTCGTGGACGTCCTGCTCGCCGTCCTTCACCGGGTTGGCGGTGTTGACAAAGGCGATGAAATCGGCCGGGACAGGACGGGTGCCCTGGTGAATCAGCTGGTAGAAGGCGTGCTGGCCGTTGGTGCCCGGCTC
>CAVEMP010000012.1:0-4029 GCA_963616835.1 uncultured Oscillospiraceae bacterium
TTCCAGAACAAAGGCCTGGATAGCGCGCTTGTCCAAGGCGGCGAGTACTCCTATGCGCTGGCTAAGGTCGAGGGGCTTGACGCGCCCGCGCTGTTGCTTTGCCTGCACGGGGATGAGGCCCAGTGGGGCGGCATCGACTCTGTGAGCGTCCTTTACGTTGACGCCAACGGCTCGCTTGCCGATTGCGGCGAGGCGCTCTCGAGGGGCGTCGCAGCGGCGGGTGGCTATCGCGGGGAGGTCTATGCCTCGGCCTACGGGGACGGGCTTCTTGTGAGCGAGGTTAGCTCCGGGGCGGGCACCACGGGCACCGTGCGTCTTTCGTTTGACGGCCAGGCGTGGACAAAGCGCCAGGTATATACCGGTAAGCTCATGCTGAGCACCGCCTGCGCGGTGCCGCTCGAGGCCGAGCAGCGCGAGCTTGCCTGGACTTCTGCCGGCGACTCGAGCGTGTTGGACGCGCTGGCCGGCGAGACGTGGACGAGCAACGTCGATGCATCTGCTGCCGATGCCGCAATCGCTGCCGAGCAGGCGGGCCTGCAGGTCTTGACCGGCACCGTGCGCGTCCTTGACACCGAGGGCCTGTGCGCCCTGCAGGGCGTGAGCGACCCTAGCCCGGGATATTCCCAGGCCAGTGCCTTTACCGTGCTTGTGTTTGACGAGAAGACCCAGGTTACGGCCTCTAACGGAGACGGCGACGGCAGCTCGACCAAGGAGGCTGCCTTGGTCCTTCTCGCTTTGGACGACGCGGCGTGGGACACCTATGACGGCCAGCGCGTTACGGTGGCGATCGATGCCAGCACCACCTGGTGGCCTTCTGACGCGAGCCTGCCGCTAGGCGAGCCCAAGGCGAGGTCCTTCTCTATCCTTACAAAGTAGACGCGGGCGCGGGGTCTCCCCGTTACTGCTAGTTTTAGGGGCCTTGTCGGTTGATTTCAGGGCCCCTTTTTGACGGCGAGAAATACGTGAGTCGTTGACCTGCGGTTTTGCAAGTGGGGTTTCTCGCCGCTGACGAATTGACACCCAAAATCCACTGACATGCCCGCTAAAACTAGCAAGGCAAGACCGCACCCCGCGCTGGGTAGAATGAGAGAATCGCTGTCCACCCGCTAGCATGGAGGAAACCATGAGCTCTGATATCGCATTTGGCGCGCAGGCACCTGTTGAGAAGACCGACGTTCCGGCGCTGGTCCTTGAGGGCGGCGGGTTTCGCGGGATGTTTACCGCGGGCGTCCTAGACGTGTTGATGGAGCGCGGCCTAACTGATTTCTCTAGCATTTGGGGTGTCTCGGCGGGCGCCATGAACGCGGTGAGCTTCAAGAGTGGCCAGATCGGGCGCACCATGCGCGTTATGCTGGCCTTTCGCGACGACAAGCGCTTTATGAGCCTTCTTTCGCTTGCTAAGACCGGCGATATCGCGGGTGGCGAGTTTGTCTACGACAAAGTCCAAAACCACCTGGACCCCTGCGATAACGACGCCTTTGAGGCCAATCCTGTGCCAATGTGGGCCGTGGCCTCGGACGTCACGTTTGGCACACCGGCCTATCTACCTGTGGTTCATTTGCCCGAGGACGCTATGAAGGTGCGCGCCTCGGCTAGCCTACCAGGGGTCTCGAACATCGTCGAGATCGACGGTCACCGCTACCTGGACGGCGGCACAACCGATGCGATTCCCTATGCCGCCGCGATGGGCCTTGAGGGTTCGCGCCCCGTCGAGGGTCACACGCCGGCCAACCGTGCCCTGGTGGTCCTTACCCAGGACCGTGGATACGAGAAGAGCAACTCGACAGAGTCGATGATTGTCCGCTCGCGCCGCTACGACAACTTCCCGTACTACGTCGAGGCTCTTGAGAGCCGCTATATGCGCTACAACGCCTGCCGAGAAAAGCTGTGGGACCTTGAGCGCGAGGGAAAGTGCCTGGTAATTGCCCCCGAGAAGCCCGTGACGGTCAAGACTACCGAGCACGAGGGGGCGCCGTTGCTCGACCTCTACCTGCAGGGTCGTCGTCAGGCCGAGGCCCGTCTGGCCGAGATCGACGAGTTCCTGCGCGTTGACGGTGGAGACGCCGACGCCAATGCCGCCGAGTAACGCCCGGCCCCACCCGGCCCGTCTCGCCGATAAGTCCGTTCGCGACGCTGCGCCGCGTCTCGTTTGTGGAGCGCGCGTGGTGGCGCTTCTCTGTGAAAAAACACGGATCAAACGCAAACGCGCTGCGCTATACTCATAAGGCTTTTTCCACTAGGGCCCCGTAATCTCTAAAAGAAATAGCACCTGGCGGCTTGTCCAGAAGCTGTCAATCACACATGTTTGTAGGAGGAGTCAAGTGAAGAAATCGACTCATTACGCCAAGGCTGGCGAGGTCGAGCGCAAGTGGGTGTTGATCGACGCAGAGGGCGCTACCCTCGGCCGTCTGGCTACCACCGCCGCCATGATTCTGCGCGGTAAGAACAAGCCCCAGTTCACCCCCAACGCCGACACCGGTGACTTTGTCGTTATCGTCAACGCCGACAAGGTCGTTCTCACCGGTAACAAGGCCGACCAGAAGCGCTACTGGCGCTACTCCGGCTATCTCGGTGGCCTCAAGTTCGAGTCCTTCCGTGAGGCTATGGCTAAGCACCCCGAGCGCGTGATCGAGCACGCTGTGAAGGGCATGCTCCCCAAGACCACCCTTGGTCGCCAGCAGGGCACCAAGCTCAAGGTCTACGCTGGTCCCGAGCACCCGCACACCGCTCAGAACCCCGTTAAGATCGACTGGAGGGCATAACCCATGGCTGAGAACACCGCTGTTTATTGGGGCACCGGTCGCCGCAAAGAGGCTACCGCCCGCGTTCGTCTTGTCCCCGGCACTGGCAAGTTCATCGTCAACGGCCGCGACGCCCTTAACTACTTTGGTCGTCAGCAGCTCGTCGACAACGCTCTTGCTCCGCTTAAGCTGACCGAGACCGCTGATCGTTTTGACGTCCTCGCTAACTGCGATGGTGGCGGCATCAACGGCCAGTCCGGCGCCTGCCGTCTGGGCATCTCCCGCGCTCTTCTCGAGGCTGGCGAGTACCGTGCCGACCTCAAGAAGGCTGGCTTCCTTACCCGCGACGCCCGTGCGGTCGAGCGTAAGAAGTACGGCCTCAAGAAGGCTCGTAAGCGCCCGCAGTTCTCGAAGCGCTAGTCCTTCGAGGCAGCACCTTTGCTTTTTGGGGCTTGTCGGCATTGGTTCGACAAGCCCTTTTCTTATATTTGGAGGAAAAGGCAATGAAGTACTTTGGTACCGACGGCTTTCGCGGCCGCGCCAATGAGGGTCTAAACGTCGAGCACGCCTACAAGATCGGCCGTTTTGTGGGCTGGTACTACGGCGCTCGTCAGGGCAAGAAGGCCCGCGTCATCATTGGTAAGGACACCCGCCGCTCGAGCTACATGTTCGAGAGCGCTCTTATCTCGGGTCTGGTGGCTTCTGGCGGCGACGCCTACATGCTGCACGTTATTCCAACGCCCGGCGTTTCCTACGAGGTTGTCGACGGCGCGTTTGACTGCGGCGTTATGATCACCGCCTCGCACAACCCCTACACCGATAACGGCATTAAGCTGGTCAACCGCGAGGGCTTCAAGATGGACGAGGACGTCCTTGAGCTCATCGAGGAGTACATCGACGGAGGTAGCGAGGTTCCTCTGGCCACCGAGGACAACATTGGCTGCACCGTTGACTACATGCAAGGCCGCAACCGCTACATCGCAAGCCTTATCTCTAGCTGCGGCTTTTCTCTGCAGGGCCTCAAGATTGGCCTGGACTGCGCAAACGGCTCGGCTTCTTCGGTCGCACGCCCTGTCTTTGACGCCCTGGGCGCCGAGACCCACGTGATCAACAACGCGCCCAACGGCTTTAACATCAACGTCGACTGCGGCTCTACCCACATCGACCAGCTGCAGCGCTTTGTTGTGCAAAATGGCCTTGACGTGGGCTTTGCTTACGACGGCGACGCCGACCGCTGCCTGGCCGTTGACGAGCGCGGCCACGTGGTTGACGGCGACCTGATCTTGTA
>CAVEMP010000012.1:4705-11202 GCA_963616835.1 uncultured Oscillospiraceae bacterium
AATAACTGGTAAACTTGACTGGTCACTTTTGGTAGATACCAGTGCCCGCAACCCCTGCGGGCACGCGATATTGGGGGACATAACATGTGCGGAATCGTTGGCTACACCGGTCGTGACCAGGCTGTTGGCTATCTTATTGAGGGCTTGAAGACGCTTGAGTACCGCGGGTACGACTCGGCAGGCGTCGAGGTTTTGTCCACCGACGGCCAGCTCCACGGCGTGAAGTGCGCTGGTCGCGTGGCCGTCCTGGAAGAGCGCTGCGCCACGGCCAACCTGGTTGGCACCACGGGCATCGCCCACACGCGTTGGGCCACCCACGGCGCCCCCACCGATAAGAACGCCCACCCGCACCGCGACTGCTCGGGCCGCATCGCCATCGTGCACAACGGCATCATCGAGAACTACCGCGAGCTTCGCGCCAGCCTGTCGCGCGCCGGTCACGAGTTTGCCTCTGACACTGACTCCGAGGTTATCGCGCACCTGATCGAGGACGCCTGGGCCGGCCCCGCCAAGGGTGACCTGCTGCTGGCCGTGCGCAACGCCTGCCGCCGCCTGCAGGGCTCCTGGGCCATCGCGGCCGTGTGCGCCGACACCCCCGGCGAGCTGATCGTCGCTCGCAACGGCAGTCCTTTGGTCGTGGCCTCCACGCCCGAAGGCGCCTACTGCGCCTCTGACGTCACGCCGCTGGCCAGCGTTACTTCTCACGTCATCCAGCTTGAGAACAACCAGTTTGCCCGCCTGCGCCAGAGCGGCGAGGTCACCGTCTACGACGCCGACGGCCAGGTGGTCGACACGCCGTCTGCCATCGACATCGACTGGGACGCCTCGGCCGCGACCCTGGGCGGCTACTCCGACTTTATGGCCAAAGAAATCGCCGAGCAGCCCGAGGCCCTGGAGCGACTGCTGGCCGATCGCCTGGGCGAGAACGGCATCCAGCTCGACGAGCTGCACATGAGCGAGGACGAGCTGGCCGCCGTCGACCGCATCTTCCTTATCGCTTGCGGCACGTCCTACCACGTGGGCCTTATTGCCAAGACCTTCATCCAGACCTGGGCAAAGGTGCCGGTTACCTGCGCATATGCGTCTGAGTTCAACTACGACCAGGACATCCTGGTGACCAAGAACACCCTGTGCGTCATCATCACCCAGTCTGGCGAGACGGCCGACACCTTGACGGCCGCCCGCCGCATGAAGGGGATGGGCTGCAAGGTCTTTGCCATCACCAACGTCCTGGGCTCCTCGGCCGCGCGCGAGTCTGATGGCTGCATGTACGTCCAGGCCGGCCCCGAGGTCTGCGTGTGCTCGACCAAGGCCTACACCGCCCAGGTTGTGGCGTGCGCCCTGTTTGCCCTGCGTCTGGCCCAAAACCACGGCGAGATGGACAAGGCCGAGGTCGAGCGCCACTACAAGGACCTTCTCACCTTGCCCGACCTTATCCGCGAGGTCATTGGCCGCTCGTGGCAGGACAAGCGTGCCGCTGGGATCTTCCGTCGCGCGCACTCGGCCCTGTTCCTGGGCCGTGGCGTGAACTCCACCACTGCCTACGAGGGCGCGTTGAAGCTCAAGGAGGTCAGCTACCTGCACGCCGAGGCCTACCCGGCCGGCGAGATGAAGCACGGCCCCATCGCCCTTCTCGAGCCTGGCTTCCCCGTGGTGGCGATCGTGCCCGAGGACCGCGTGCACGATAAGACCGTCTCGAACATCCAGGAGGTCAACGCCCGCGGCGCCGTGTGCATCGCGGTGGCAACCGACGGCGACGAGTCTGTGGCGAGCCTGTGCGAGCACGTCCTGTGGATCCCGCCCGTGGCAGACGAGCTGCTGGTGCCTATCGTGGCCATCGTCCACCTGCAGATCTTGTCTCGCTATGTGGCCCGCACTCGTGGTTGTGACGTGGACAAGCCACGCAACCTGGCTAAGTCGGTGACGGTTGAGTAGCGGTAATCTAGAATAAAGAAGTACGTGATTGATGAGGTCGCCTTGGCACGCGTGCGCTGTCAAGGCGACGTCTTTGTTGAAAGCGGGAGGTAAAGCGTGGCTCTGGCGGGCATTGGCGTCGATATGCTGGAGATTTCCAGGATGGAGCGCGTGATCAAGCGCCGTCCCAGCTTCTTGCGTCGCGTCTTTACCGACGAAGAGCGCGCCTACTGCGAGCACACCGCCCGCCCGGCCGAGCACTATGCCGCCCGATTTGCCGCCCGCGAGGCCGTTCTTAAGGCCTTAGGCTGCGGTTTTTCTGACGGCGTGCGTGTGAAGGACGTCTCGGTTGTCAATGACGAGACGGGCCGGCCACAAGCCAAGCTCGAGGGCCGTGCCGCCCAGATCGCGGCCGAGCAGGGCGTGCGCGAGATTGCGCTTTCTATCTCTCACACCCGCGGTGTGGCCGTGGCAAACGCCGTGGCCGTGACCGACAAGGTCAAGCCCAAGCCCAACCCCAAAGAGGACGCCGCCAAGGCGCTGGCCAGCTCTTTTAGAGAGGCGCGCGCGTTGATCGACGAGCTTGAGCGCGTGCAAGAGGCGGCCGCCGAGGGCGTCGACCCTGCGGCCCTTGAGGACGGCGAGAAGGACACGGCGGGCGACGGCGCGGGCCAGGGCGCCGTTGCGGGCTCGGACGTTGCTGGCCCGGATGCCGCTGCAGGCCCGGCCGTTGCCGACACAAACCAAACCCCCGCGGAGGCGCTGGACGCCGCCGCAGAAGATACCAAGGAGTAACCCATGCAGCCAGTTCTTAACGTCGAGGATATCAAGCGGGTCGAGGTCGCGCTTACCCGTGAGGGCGTGAGCGTCTCTGAGCTCATGCACCGCGCCGGTTGCGCCGCCGCGCAAGAGGTGCTTGAGCTGGGCGGCGTCAACAAAGCCGTGGTCTTTGCCGGTATGGGCAACAACGGCGGCGACGGCTGGGTGGCCGCCGAGGCGCTGCTTTCCCGCGGCATCGACGTGAAGGTCGTGACCCCTATCGACCCCGATCAGCTTAAGGGCGACCTTGCCCGCCAGGTCGCGCAAAGCGCGGCCCGCGCCGGCGTGCCCATGCTGGTTGGCCCCTCTAAGGACGAGGTCAATGAAGCCCTGGTAGATGCCGATGTTGTTCTGGACTGCATGCTGGGCACCGGCTTCAAGGGCGGCGTGCGTTCGCCGTTTGACATCTGGATCGAGTGCGTGAACGCCAGTTCGGCTCGCGTGGTGGCTGTGGACGTGCCCAGTGGCCTTTCGGCCCAGACCGGCCTTGCTTGCGGCCCCTGCGTCATGGCCGATATGACCGTGACCATGATCGCCCTTAAGCCCGGTCTTCTCGCCGACAACGGCCGCGACGTGTGCGGCTCTATTGTGGTCGCCCCCTTGGCCGAGCAGACCGAGCGTCTTGTAGTCGAGGCAGACCCCGTGGCCTGGCGCACCGACCTGGCCGATTACCTTGAGGTCATGCCCGAGCCCACCAGTGCCGTGGACAAGTTCACCCGCGGCTCGGTGCTGGTCGTGGGCGGGTCTTCTCGCTTCCCGGGCGCCCCCATTATGGCGGCCCGCGCGGCCGCTCGCGCCGGTGCCGGCTACGTTACGTTGGCCGTCCCCGCCACTATCGTGCCGCTGGTGCAGTCGCACGTGTTGGAGATTCCCGTTGTGGGCCTGCCCTGCGACGTCGAGGGCGTCCTTACCCAGGATGCCGCCGAGAAGGTCGTGCGCTTGGCAAAGAACGCCTCGGCCACGCTGATTGGCCCGGGCATGCGTGTGTCTGGCGGCACGACCAAGTGTGTCTCGGCGCTGCTTGAGTCCAATGCACCGCTGGTCATCGATGCCGACGGTCTTAACTGCCTGTCTCGCCTAACCGAGGGCAACCTGTGCGACTTCCCCGAGCTTACCCGTCGCGACGCGCCGCTGATCTTGACCCCGCACCGCGGCGAGCTGGCCCGCCTTGTCAACCGCAAGGACGACCCGCTGACCTCGCTGTCTGATCAACTTGAGGCCGCGCGCAGCATCATTTGGTGCGACGGTGGCTCCGAGCTGGCCATTATTGCCAAGGGTACCGCCACTGGCTGCGTGGGCGTCTCGCAGGCGATCCTGCCCAAGCCGGGCCCCTCGGCGCTTGCCACGGCCGGCTCTGGCGACGTGCTGGCGGGCTTGACGGCGTCTCTTCTCGCCCAGGTCGCGGGTACGCCCAAGGTGGGCAACCTGCCGCTTCTTTGCGCCCTGGCCTGCGAGATTCACGGCTACGCGGGCTCTTTGGCCGTGGAGAGCTACGGCTCGCGCGGCGTGATGGCCACCGACGTCATCGATCGCATTGGCCTTGCCGCCGACGCCATCGAAGAGCACGCGATGTATCCTGAGGTGGACGGCGAGGAAGAGTAGGCCGCCGGCGGCGCGTCGGCACGGGAGTTGACCATGGACACAACTAAATGCCCCCACAACAGGTGGAGCTGGGTAGAGATCAACCTCTCGGCCCTGCGCCGCAACACCACGGCGTTCAAGCGCCAGTTGGCGCGCGGGGTTCAGATGATGTGCGTGGTCAAGGCCGATGCCTACGGTCACGGGGCCGTGGCCTGCGCAAAGACGATGCACGCCGCGGGCGCTTCTCAGTTTGCCGTGGCCACGGTGGACGAGGGCGTGGCCTTACGCAAGGCGGGCATCGAGTGGCCGATCCTCATCTTGTCCGAGCCGCCCGTGGACTGCGTGGACCAGCTGGTCGAGTTCGACCTTATGCCTTCGGTCTACACCGCCGACTTTGCCTTGGCGCTTGGCGAGGCTGCGGCGGCGGCCAACAAGGTTGCGAAATATCATTTGATTCTTGATACGGGAATGACGCGGATTGGCGTGCGTCGCCAGGACGTTATTGAGCTGAGAAGAACCATCGACTTTCACCGCGGCCTTGAGTGCGCGGGCACCTTTACACACTTTGCCACGGCCGACGTGCCCGACGACTGGGACTTTGCGCTGCAGCTCAATCGCTTTCAAGAGGCCGTGGCCTCGCTGCGCGGCGCCGGCTTGGAGACGGGCCTGGTGCACTGCGACAACACGCCGGGCACCATCCTTCACCCCGAGTGCCAGTTTGACATGTGTCGCGTGGGCATTGGCCTGTACGGCCTGCACCCGGCAGACACCACGCGCGCCCGAATTTCGCTAGAGCCGGTGATGAGCGTGCGCGGCCGCGTGACGCGTGTCATATATCCGCAGGTGGGCGATGGCGTTGGCTATGGCATGACCTATCGCGTGCCCAAGCAGAACATCCAGATTGCCACCGTGCCCATAGGCTACGCCGATGGTCTGTCTCGCACCTTGTCCAACAAGATGGAAGTGCTGGTGGGCGGCGGTCGCGCGCGCCAAGTGGGCAACATCTGCATGGACCAGTTCATGTTTGCCGTGGACGTCAACACCACGCGCCCGTACTGTCCCACCAGCCCCGTTGCCGAGGGCGATGTGGTGACCTTGA
Source organism: uncultured Oscillospiraceae bacterium (assembly GCA_963616835.1). Lineage (GTDB taxonomy): Bacteria > Actinomycetota > Coriobacteriia > Coriobacteriales > Atopobiaceae > Paratractidigestivibacter. The sequence goes on from CAVEMP010000012.1 coordinate 10,119, forward strand.
TTGGCCGCGACGGCGACTACGAGATTACGGCCGACGACCATGCGGCACTGCGCGGCACCATCAACTACGAGGTCGTTTGCGACTTTGGCCTGCGCCTGCAGAAAGTCTACGTTTAGAGCAGCCGGTGGTGTGCCATGCCTATGATGCAGATTCCCGGGCACGTTAACCAAAAGCCGCGTGAGGTCTCGCTTGACGAGATCCGCGCCGCGGTGGGGGACTGCCACGCCTGCCCTTTGGGAGAAACTCGCACCAACCTAGTATTTGGCTGCGGCAACCCGCACGCGCGCGTGATGTTTGTGGGCGAGGGCCCCGGTCGCAACGAGGACCTGCAAGGCGAGCCGTTTGTGGGCGCGGCAGGGCACAAGCTTGACGCTCTTCTCGGTTGCGCGGGATTGACCAGGCAAGAGGTCTATATCGCCAACGTCATTAAGTGCCGGCCGCCCTCGAACCGCAACCCACGGCCCGAGGAGATCACGGCGTGCGCTCCATACCTGCGCGAACAGATTCGCAGCGTGTGGCCCGACGTCATTGTGTGCTTAGGCAACTTTGCCACGCAGTTTGTCATGCGAACGCAGGCCGGCGTCACAAGCCTGCGCGGCAATCTGTACCAGGTGGGGCACTTTGTGGTGGCGCCTACGTTTCACCCTGCGGCCTGCATTTACCACGAGCAGTGGGAGCCTTTGCTAATCCAGGATCTGCAGCTGGTTGGACAGTGGCTGCGGGAGAACCCGGTAAAGCAGCAGGGCCTCTAGTACAACGTTGTACTTCTCGTCTCTAAGGAGATTGATATGAGCAGTGAGCTGAGCTTTGTCACTAACTCGCAGGCGCAGACCATCGCGCTAGGCGAGCGGCTGGGACGCGTTTTGCAAGACGGTGACGTGCTGGTGCTCACGGGCGATTTAGGCGCCGGAAAGACGCAGCTCACCAAGGGTATCGCCGCAGGTCTGGGCATCACCGCCGACGTGACCAGCCCCACCTTCACCATCCAGATGGTCTACGACGGCGGGCGTCTGCCGCTCTATCACTTTGACCTGTATCGCCTTGACGACCCCGAGCAGCTTGAGGACACGGGTATCTTTGACGT
>CAVEMP010000012.1:11442-12533 GCA_963616835.1 uncultured Oscillospiraceae bacterium
CGGTTTGCCGAGTAGCCAGCGAGCGAATCCTGGGCTTTTGCAGCGAAATCGGGAGTTGCTACCTAGACAATGGCGATCGGGTCGTGCAAAAACTCCGCTTTGTTGCGGCAAGGGGATGCTTAAGGGTAAGTGTGCCCAAAAATTGGTAGAAATTTCCTATTGATAACCACTCCTAATAAGCTATAGTTATAGGCAACAGCAGGACAGGCGCCAAAGCGGGGCCGCAACGCGAGGGGAGGTAAGCCATGGCAACGAGAAACACCGTTCAGCGTGAGATCATCGCGGGCGAGCTCAAGGCTCTGGCAAACCACCCCACGGCAGACGAGGTCTACGAGGCTGTCCACGCCAAGCACCCCACCATTAGCAAGGCCACCGTGTACCGCACGCTGGGCAAACTCGCCGACGAGGGCGAAGCCCTGCGCGTCAAGATCAACAACGGGGCCGACCACTTTGATCACCAGGTCTTTGCGCACTACCACGTGCGCTGCACGCAGTGCGGCAAGGTGGATGACGTGATGATTCCGGTGCTTGACGAGGCCAGCGTGGCGGCGAGCAGCGCAAGCGGCTATAAAATCACCGGCCACACGCTGCAGTTCGACGGCATCTGCCCTGCCTGCCAGCAGCTTTAGCCATACCAGCCGTGCGGCGTGCGCGCCGCAGGCCGTGTGACATAGGAGAGGACGCGACCGGCGCTGGGAAGCTGGTCGCCATCAAAAGGAGGAAATTATGGACAAGTGGGTCTGCAAGGTCTGCGGTTACATCTACGAGGGCGCTGAGCCTCCTGCGGAGTGCCCCGTCTGCCACGCTCCCGCCAAGATGTTCGAGAAGGTCGAGGGCGAGCTTGAGCTGGCCGCCGAGCACGAGTACGGCGTCTACGACAAGACCGTGAAGGACAACCCCAACATCTCGGACGAGGACAAGGCCTACATCCTTGAGCAGCTCAAGGCCAACTTCACCGGTGAGTGCTCTGAGGTGGGCATGTACCTGTGCATGGCCCGCATCGCTCACCGCGAGGGTTACCCCGAGGTTGGTCTGTACTGGGAGAAGGCCGCCTACGAGGAGGCCGAGCACGCCGCCAAGTTCGCCGAGCT
>CAVEMP010000013.1:0-3274 GCA_963616835.1 uncultured Oscillospiraceae bacterium
ACCTACTGGCTGACCTTCAACGAGATCAACTGCGGCACCATGGACATGGGCAACCTCTTTGAGACCTCGATGATCCAGGGCTACGAGGGCCCCGCCTCGGGCGTCCACACCACCTTCCAGGCCCGCTACCAGGCGCTCCACCACCAGTTTGTTGCCTCTGGCCGCGCCATTCGCTACGCGCACGAGAACTACCCCGCGCTCAAGATGGGCAACATGGACTGCTTTATCCTGTCCTACGCTGCCACCTGCGACCCCGCCGACATCCTGCTTAACCAGCAGCAGATGCGCCAGATGAACTGGTACTGCTCCGACGTCCAGGCCCGCGGCGCCTACCCCTCCTACGCCAAGCGCTTCTGGCGCGAGCACGACATCGAGCTCGACATCAAGGACGGCGACCTCGACGACATCAAGGCCGGCAAGATTGACTTCTACACCTTTAGCTACTACATGAGCAACGTCGTGGGCACCCACGACGTCGAGCAGGCGGCCGGCAACATGACCTTTGGCGGCAAGAACCCGTATCTCTCCTCCACCGACTGGGGCTGGCAGATCGACCCCGAAGGCCTGCGTTTCTCGCTCAACGAGATTTACGACCGCTACCAGATTCCCCTCATGGTCGTCGAGAACGGCATGGGCGCCTACGACACCGTCGAAGAGGACGGCTCGATCCACGACCCCTACCGCATCGCCTACCTGCAGAGCCACATCAAGGCCATGGGTGAGGCCATCGATGACGGCGTCGACCTTATCGCCTATACCTGGTGGGGCCCGATCGATCTCGTCTCCGCCGGCACCGGCGAGATGCGCAAGCGCTACGGCTTCATCTACGTCGACAAGCACGATGACGGCACCGGCACCCTCGAGCGCAAGAAGAAGGACTCTTTCTACGCCTACCAGAAGATCATCAAGTCCAACGGCACCGAAGGCCTTGAGTAAGTAACCCGGCTTCCCGCTTCGTTGTTGGCCTGGACATTGGAGACACAATGGCCGAGAAGATCCTCTTCCTGGACGTCGACGGCACGATCACCGACTACGACAACAACATCCCCGAGTCGGCCAAGCGCGCCATCAAAGCCGCCCGTGCCAACGGCCACCGCGCCTACCTGTGCACGGGCCGCAGCAAGGCCGAGATCCCGCCCGAGCTGCAAGAGATCGGCTTCGACGGCATGATTGGCGGCAACGGCTCCTACGTCGAGGACGACGGTCAGGTGGTCATGCACCAGCTAATTACCGCCGAGCAGTGCCGCCACATCGTCGACTGGCTACACGGCCGCGGCCTTGAGTTCTACCTTGAGTCCAACAACGGCCTGTTTGCCAGCGAGAACTTCCGCGAGGCCGCCCGCCCGGTCCTGCGCATCTACGCGGGCCGCAAGGGCGCCCCAAACGCCAATACGCTCGAGACCGACGACGTCATGCACGGCATGGTCTACGGTGGCCAGCTCTACCGCGACGACCTCAACAAGGTGAGCTTCATCCTTGGCTCGTACCAGGACCACCTGGACTCGATCGCCGAGTTCCCCGACCTTGAGTGCCACACCTGGGGAGGCGCCGGTGAAACGGCCCTCTTTGGCGACATGGGAGTCAAGGGCATCGACAAGGCCCACGCGGTCCACGTCCTTCTCGACCACCTGGGCGCCAGCATCAAAGACACCGTGGCCTTTGGCGACGCCAAGATCGACATCCCCATGTTCGAGTGCTGCGCTACCTCGGTGGCCATGGGCTCGGGCGGAGAAGAGGCCAAGGCGGCCGCGGACTACGTGACCACCGACGTCGACAACGACGGCCTCTGGAACGCCTTCGAGCACCTGGGCCTCATCTAACGCGACGCCCCTTGGCGCCACGATGTCCCCGGCGTCCCCCAAGGCACCCCGAGCCACCCATCGTAGCCCCACAAAACCCAATACATGCCGTTCGCCGGTGAGCAACCTACCGCTCACCGGCGATTTGTTGTCTAAGGACCACGGTTACTTCAAAGTTACTTTGCAGCGAGTTTGTTACTCTCCGGGAGGCATCACTTGCGCAGGGAAAGTCGTTAATAGCAATCGCTCTGCGCTAAAGCCACGGGGAGTTTTTTCATGCTTATCCTCAAGAAGATCAACAACAACGTCGCGCTCGCGTGCTCCGACGCGGGTGACGAGGTCGTTATCTTTGGCAAGGGTGTCGGCTTTCCCTCCATGCCTTACGAACTCGAAGACCTCTCTGTCATCGAGAAGACCTTTGTGAGCGACGGCGGCAACTCGCCCGATGCCCTCATCACCGTAAGCGACGAGGTGCTGCGCGCAGCCTCAGACATCAACGATCTTGCCAAGGCAAACCTTGGCTGCAAAATGGCTGCGAGCCTGCCGTTTCTTCTGGCCGACCACCTGCAGTTTGCCGTGGACCGCACACGCGACGGTATCGAGATCCAGAACCCCCTGGCCGGCGACGTTGCTCGCGTCTACCAGCGCGAGCACGAACTGGGCGTGCAGGGCCTGGCCATTGTCCAGGACCACACCGGCGTTCTTCTCCCCACAGGAGAAGCGGCCTCGGTTGCTCTTCACCTGGTTAACTCCGAGCTTGGCACCGCGGCTCCGGCCAAGAACATGGACGAGCTTCTTAAGACCACCAAGATTCTCGAGGACATCACCAACGTCGTCGAGACCCAGGTTGGCTTTGAGCTTGACCGCACCTGCTACGCCTACGTGCGCTTTGTTACGCACATGCGCTACTTAACCCGACGTCTTATGGCCGGCGCGCCCGTTCAAACGGCAAACCTCTCGCTCTTTCACCAGGCCGCGCGCGACTTTCCCGAGACGTACAAGATTGCGATGGCGATCAATCAGTACCTCGAGCATGACCACAACTGGTCGTGCACCGATGAGGAAATGCTCTATCTCATGATGCATCTCAACCAGATGCAGCCCAGGGAAAAACCCACGGGGCAGTAAGTCCCTCCCCCACCCGCGCCAAGCGCGCACCCAACCCAATTTGTTGTCTTTGTCGCCGGCCATCAGGGCCCGGTGCCCGGCGATTGCATGGCATATCTGGCATTTAGCACCACAAGGAAAGGAAGAAACATGGCTGGTAAGTACGACGAGCTCGCCTCCCAGATCGTTGATCTGGTTGGCGGCCCGAGCAACGTCAACTCCGTTGCCCACTGCATCACTCGCGTCCGCTTTAAGCTTAAGGACGAGTCCAAGGCCAACGACGACGCCATCTCTGCGCTCCCGCAGGTCATCAAGGTCATGCACGCCAACGGCCAGTACCAGGTCGTCGTGGGCAACATCGTCGAGGA
>CAVEMP010000014.1:0-11305 GCA_963616835.1 uncultured Oscillospiraceae bacterium
GGAGCCGGCGAGGATTGCCTGCGACGCGGTCGTGCTGGCCGTGGGTTACCGCCCGGTGAGCGACCTGGCCGATGAGCTGCGCTTTGTTGTGCCCAAGGTCTACCAAATCGGCGACGCGGTGCGTGCGCGCAAGATCGCCGCCGCGGTCGAGGAGGGCCACGTCGTGGCAGCGGGGCTGTAGGGCAGCGCCCTGGCCGCGCTTTGGCCGGCCGCGCGCTGGCCGGTTGATAAGCAAGTGGGAAAAGGCTTGGTCGCGCGACCGGTGCGGCGGGCCGCAAGAATAAGGAGGAACGTATGGACCACAAGAAGGTAGCCGCCCAGATTTTGGAGAAGGTGGGCGGCGCGGCCAACATCAAGGCCTCGACGCACTGCGCCACGCGCCTGCGTCTTACGCTGGCAGACGAGTCGCTGGCAAACGACGCCGAGGTCAAGGCCATCGAAGGCGTCATCAACGTCGCTCATGGCGGCGGCCAGTACCAGTGCATCATCGGCGCCGAGGTGCCGGGCGTCTACGCTGCGTTGCAGGAGCTTCTGCCTGCGGACGCGGGTGCCGACGCCGATGCGGCCGCAGACGGCGAGAAGGGCGCGGCGGGCGCCGACGACGCTCCGGGCGCCCCGGCCGCCACAGCTAAGAAGCGTGCCCTCGACGTGGTCTTCGACTTCGTGAGCTCGGTCTTCACGCCGATCTTGCCCGCCATCATCGGCGCGGGTCTCATCAAGTCGATCCTGGCCATCGCGGTTCTTCTCGGCGTGCCCACAACCGACACCACCTACGTCTTCGTGAACCTCATCGGTGATGCGCCGTTGTACTTCCTGCCCGTTCTTCTCGCCTATACGGCGTCTAAGAAAGTGGGCTGCAACAGCTTTTTGGCCGTCGCGATCGCGGGCGCGATGCTGCACCCCACCTATACCGCGATGATCACCGACGCGTTTGCGGTCAACTTCTCTTCGATGTTTGGCTTGCCGGTGACGCTGGCCACGTACAGCTCGTCGGTCATTCCGGCGCTGCTCATGGTGGGTGCTCTGTACTGGGTCGAGAAGGCCTGTGACCGTTGCATCCCCAAGTTGGCCCGCTTCTTCTTCAAGCCCGTGGTGTGCATGGTGCTTGTGGGCGCGCTGACCTTCATCGTGCTGGGGCCGATCGGATTCCTTGTGGGCAACCTGGTGTCTGCGGGGCTCGATGCTTTGTCCACCTACGTCCCGTGGCTTGTTCCCACCGTTGTTGGCGCCATCTTCCCGCTGATGGTCACGACGGGCATGCACTACGGCATCGTGCCCTTTATGATGCAGTCGATCGCCGCGCAGGGCTTCGAGCAGATTTGCTGCCCCGGTAACCTGCCGTCCAACATCGCGCAGGGCGCGGCGGCTTTGGCCGTGGGCCTTAAGAGCAAGAAGGTCGAGCTTAAAGAGACGGCCATCACCGCAGGCATCACGGCGATTCTGGGCACCACCGAGCCGGCGCTATTTGGCGTGACCTTGAACTTCAAGAAGGTCCTGACCTGCGTCATGATCGGCGGCGCGTGCGGCGGCTTCTACTCGGGTATCACGGGCGTGAAGTGCTATGCGTTCATCTCGCCGGGTCTTTTGTCGATGCCCGCGTTTATTGGGCCCGACGGCATGGGCAACTTCGTGAACGCCTGCATCGCGGCGGTCATTGGCTTTGTGGTGACGTTTGTGCTGGTGTGGGTGTGGGGCTACCGCGACGAGGACGCGGCCCAGGAGGCATAGGGTATGCGCCATAAGTGCAAGGTCACGGTGCTCGAGACCACGGTGCGCGAGGACTTGCAACGGCTCTACCTGGCCGATCCGGCGAGCGGGCCGTGCCCGTTCTTCTCGCCGGGGCAAGAGATCTGGTTCGAGCGCACGCCCGAGAGGGACGATTTCTATCACCTGGCGCAAGGCCGCTTTTGCGGCGAGGCCTGGGATGCCGTGAGCAGGTATGTGTACACGGCGCTGCAGGGAGGCTCCATCATGCACGGTTGGACGCGCGACGAGCGCATGATGATCGCGTGCTGTAACGACGGGACCCGGCCGGTCGTCTTCAAGATCGAGCGCATTGACGTGCCCGAGACCGAGGCGGAACGCCGTTGGCTTGCCGAGCAGGACTTCTCTAACGGGCCTGAGGACGCCTATACCGGGTAGTGCACGGCGGCCCGGCGGCCCGCGAACAAATCGCGAGGTTGTCGGTGGCTTAGACCGCCAATCCGTACAAATCAGGGGCTTGTCGGCGCCGACAAGCCCCTATTTTCGTCCGCATCCCGCCGACAACCTTCGATTTTGTCCGCCCGCGAGGGGCGGTGGGCGTTTAGCCCCAGGACAGTACGGAGTTGTTAAGCCAGAAGAAAGCGATAAACACCACGAGGATTATCGCTGCAACGATGATTGCTTTTGTAGGAATGTTCATGCTTCTCCTTACTCGCTGGCTTCAAGCCAGTTGAACTGAATGGTGTAAGAATCGCCCAGTGCCGAGTTGAACATGCCGCGAATGTTGTCCTCGGTGTTCTGCTTGGCCTCCTCGTAGATACCGCCCGCGGCGATTTCCTGCTCACTCTGTTCGATACATTTGCGCTGGAATGCATCAACGTCCTGGACATGAATGGGGTTGAATACGTTGTTGTTCTCCTCTAGCACGCCGGACTCCTCCATATCGGGAGTGTTCGAGATGATGTAGGGCTGCTGGAGAGAAATGGTGACAGTCCTGCCGTCTTCTGCGGTGTCGTAAGTCGCCTTGGACAAATCGACGCCCACTTTGATGGTTCCGCAGTAGCGATACCAGAAGCTGTTCTCGGTAAAGGGGATGTGGATGATGTTAAACAAGGTGTTGTCATCGACGGCCTTGTCCACGATCGAATAGCCTTGTGTGGCGCTTACCATCTCGTTGGACGAGACGATGCGAGAGAACACGATTGACGGGCTGAGTGTGTTTGCCTGGCGATAACGCTGCTCTCCTGCTCGAAACAGGCTCGAGATGGCAAAAATCCCTACTGCCAGGCCAATGATGATTCCGTAGACCAAAATCTTTGGTTTGGTGAGAAGGAAACTGAGTTTCTTGTTGGTGATTGCCTTCAATTTGCTTTGTTCCATGATGCTCCTTGTTGTGCTGCTCTTGCTTTATTAGGCGATGGCTGTTGTCCCGCCAATTGCCTGCATAATGAAGTCGCTGCCGGTATCGAACGCGATGTCCTTTGCCGCGTCGCTCACGTCACCGTCGTCGAAGATCGCCACGGCGCTGCTGGCGGCGAGAAGGGCGATCTGCGGCGCATTGGCAGTAATCGTGCTGGCGGCAGGGCCGGTGCAGGCGACGAGGGCGGTGACCGGTGCGCCGCTAGTAGCGCACAAAATCGTGACGCTAATGAGAATCACCCCGGTGCCGAGAACAGCCACCTGCTGGACTTGGTCGAATGTATTGTCGAAGTCGTTGACCGCGTGACAGACCGTTTTGCCGCTCTCGTCGATGTCGAAGACGTATTTCTGGTCGCCGAACTTTGCCTCAAGCTCGCCGAGCGTGCTGCCAAAGAACTTGGTTTCCTTGGAGTTGAACGAGTACTGCTCGATGTACTCCTTGGACAGATAAACAGCCTTGACTTCTTGGACTTCTATTTGTTTCTCGTCGCCGTTTTCGTCCAGGTCGTCCACGATTAGGTTGTAGACGCTGTCCTGCAGGTATTGGACAAAACTGGCGTCCGAGATTTTCTGGTTGGTCTCGACGGGTTGGGTTGTTTCCTGCGAGGCCGTGGTCTCATTGTTGCCGCTGTTAGTGATTTGAGCGGGCGCTCCGCATCCTTGTAATGCAAGCGCAAGACAAAGGGGGAGGGCGATAACCTTATTTCTCATTGGGTGTCTCCTCGGTACTGTGCTTGGCGTTCTTTGCAATGAAGAAACCGATGGCAGCGATTACTAGTACGACGATGACAATCGGCAAAATGGGAAGCCCGCCGTTATCCGATTTAGAGTTGTCGTCTGTGGTGCTAGCAGGCGTGCTTGAGGTTGTGGTCGAGGCCTCTTGCGTCTCAACTTCGGGCCAGACTATGGTCCCGTCCTCTGCGACCGTCGCGCCCTGCCCGAGCATGTCTTGAATCTGTTCAAGCGTATAACCAGTAATCGCATATGCCTTGAGCAGCGGATCGTTACCGACGTAGATGATTTTCTCGGTTGTCTGATTGGTGCTGGGGTTGGTGGCAGTAATCGTGTAGATACCGGGGTCGGTATAGGCCTTACCGTCGCTTGCGGGCTCGTTGGAGCGCACGTCGACTAGCTCGCTGCCGCTGTCAGAAAGAACGGAGCGTTTAACGTAGATGTTCAAGTAGTGTGATTTCGCAAAGTCGACGGTGAAGCCGTTCTCGGTTATCGCGCTGTTGGTGAGTTCAGAGCCGGTGCTGGAATCAAGAAGGAAAACCATGGCGTCGCCGTTGCGCACCGAGAACTTGAAACGGATGGTGTAGTTGTTGTATTCGGGCAGAATCGAGAAACTGGGGATAGGGCCAATACCAGGAGTTTTACGCGAATCTTTAAGGATTTCGTAATCGAGGGCGACCTCGTAGTCTCCCTCGGCAAACGACGAAACGTCCGTCTCGGCGCCCTTTTCGATGCCTTCGAGGTAGTTCACATATACCTGCGGGGTCGATTCGTCGTTGGTGTAGTCGATTTGCTTGATGATGAGGGCGCCGCGTCCAAGGCCCGATTCGGATTTTGTGGTGCCAAAGCGCTGATCATAGCCATTCGTATCGTCATTGATGGTGAGGGCGCCGTCTCCGTTAAGACTGCTGATATCCTGATCAAGGCGAAACTTTAGCTTGATGTCGTCGCCGGTGGTCTTAAGGAAGGTGACGCTTCCATCCTCACGCTCTACTGTGGTGAAGCCGGTGGCGTAGAAGCGACCGAGACTCCAACCGTAGTGGGGATCCTTCTCGGTTAAGGCGTCGTCGTTAGAGTAGCCAGTGTCGGTTCCGGCATTTACGGTCGAGCCGAGGTAGTAGACCTGCTCTTGCCCAAACGCCGTTGCCGGGACGGCAAGCGCCAATGTGACGGCGGCGAGCGCCAACAGTCTCTTCCAGTTCCTCTTCATACTGCTCCCCTGGTTCTTTTGCCGGCAAGATGTCGGCTTTGGCTATTAGATGCTTCGCGATGGCTCTTTATAAAGAGCCATGCCCAAGTATTGCATACCTACGCTTTTTGCTATGGATAACGAGGCCGAAAAGAGGAGCTTGGGCTCCAATATTCGCCGTGAGCGGGAAGCGCGGGGCATTTCTCAGCGCCAGTTCGCGCTCATGACGGGGACGAGCCGGTCATACCTCTGGAAGCTCGAGGGTGGCCGCGCGGACGTTGGCATCGACGTGCTGTGCAAGATCGCCCACGCGCTCGACGTGTCGGTCTCTTCGCTCATCGATTTTTAGGCGCTCGCCGCCATTAAAGGACGTGTGAAATCTGCGCGGCGGGGCTTTGCGCAAACAAACCGGAGTTTTTGCACGACCCGATTGAGATTTAGCTAGTAGCGCGTGCTTTGGTGAGGGTGTTTTCCCAGTTGACAGATGTCCGGATTGGGCCGTCTACTCGGTAAATGCCGTTTTGGTCGTGCAAAAACTCCGGGTCGCGCAGAGCGGCAACGGCAGCAACGAAAACAGAGCCCGTAAAGGCTCCTTTTGGGTGAATCGATTGTTGATCGACCTTGGCCTACCAGCTTCTTGCCAGGCGCTCGATTGCTTCGGCGGCGGTGTTTTCGTCCAGGCCCTCGACGCGCACGACCACGGCCTCGCCGCAGCGAACACCCAAAGACAACAGGGCCATGAGGTCGGATGCATCGACTTCGCGGGTTTCGTGCACAAACGTCACGCGGCTGCGCCAGCGCTGAGCCTCGCCGGCAAGCAGCACGGCAAGTTGGATATGAAACCCCAACGGGTCGGTGACCTGGCGAATGACCTCTCTCATGCGTCTCCTTCAAGACAGCCTATTGCGAGAGAAGCTAGCAGGTCAGTGCCATTCTGAAAAGGGGGAACGCGGCGTGCGTACAGGGATTATCGGCAATCGGCAACGTGCGTCGTTTTCTTGCCGGCCACGCCGCCCGCAACCCGCCTTCCGGCCGGCGCTAGTCCGCGAGCTTCACCAGCTCGACGGGGCAGATCTCCTTGGCGGCCACGATCATGCGGGCCACCTCCTCGGGCGACTCATGGCCGCCGCGCTCGAGCCACAGGTTGATAATCGTGGTCACGTGGCAAATCGTGAGCGCACGGGCGTAGTCGTAGCTAAACTGGTCGCAGCGAATCTCGCCGCCGGTAATTCGCAGGCTCTGGTCAAGCAGGTCGCTAATGATAGCCGTGAGTTTCGAGCCAAACTCCGGGTCGCCGCCCTTGCCCGAGATGGCCGCGACAAAATCGAAGTCGGCGCACACGATCTTCAGGCACGCGAGCAGCGCATCGTAGGGGAACATGTCGCAGGCGCTTTGAGCTCCCTCGGCGTTGTCTTCGTCTATAAGTACGCCCTTAAGCTCGGCGATCATCTCGTCCTCAAGCGTTTGCAGAAGGTCGAACTTGTCAATGTAGTGCAGGTAGAAGGTGCCGCGGTTGATCTCGGCACGGCGCGTGATGTCGCTTACCGTCAGCGCGTCGAAGCCCTTCATGACGATCAGCTCGGTCAAGGCCTTTTTGATGCGCGAGCGGGTCTGAGTGTTGCGAATCTGCTGCGTGGCGGTCTCTTTAGTCATTTATCACGCCTTCTTAGCTGGGATTTATTCTTAAATCAACAACCTGTTGATTTTTGATTAGTGTCATTTTCAACCTCAAGGGTAGAATCGTTTTCGTAAATAGTCAACATGTTGTTCATTTAAGCTTCCCAAACAACGGTTGACGGCGAGAAGAACCCGGGCTTCTCGCCATGCACAGCATTTACCCCGAAAGGCAATCCAAACCATGTCCTATATCGAAGTGATTCACGAGACCAAGCGCTACGTCAGCGGCGCGACGCAGATCCTTGCCAACAACGACGTTAATTTTACCTGCGAGAAGGGCGAGCTCGTGGTCATCCTGGGCTCGTCGGGCGCCGGCAAGTCCACGCTGCTCAACATCCTGGGCGGCATGGACACCGCAAGCGAGGGCCAGGTCATCATCGACGGCAACGACATCGCGGCCTACAACTCCCACCAGCTCACCGATTACCGTCGCACCGACGTGGGCTTCGTCTTCCAGTTCTACAACCTGGTCTCGAACCTCACCGCCAAAGAGAACGTCGAGCTGGCGTCCGAGATCGTGCGCGACGCGGCCGACCCCGAGGCGGTCCTGCGCAGCGTTGGCCTGGGTGACCGCATGGCTAACTTCCCGGCCCAGCTTTCGGGTGGCGAGCAGCAGCGCGTGGCTATCGCGCGCGCCGTGGCCAAGAACCCCAAGATCTTGCTGTGCGACGAACCCACGGGCGCCCTTGACTACCGCACGGGCAAGCAGGTCCTGGGCATCCTCGAGGACATGAGCCGCAAGCAGGGCGCCACGGTCATCATCGTTACCCACAACGCCGCGATCGCGCCCATCGCCGACCGCGTGATCCGCATGCACGACGCGCGCGTCTCGTCCATCGACATCAACGCGGCGCCCACGCCCATCGCCGATATCGAGTGGTAGGGGAGAAGAACGTGGCAGCAAAACAGCGAAAGACGGCCCTGTGGAAGGACGTGCGCCGCGCCATTGCGCACTCCAAGGGGCGCTTCATCTCTATCATGTTGTTAATGGCCTTGGGCTCGTTTGCCCTGGTAGGCCTGTTTGTTGCAGGTCCCGACATGCGCGCGACGGGCACGGCATACTTCAACGAGTACTCGCTGGCCGACCTTACCGTCGTAAGCGACTACGGTCTGGACGCCGACGACGTGGCCGCGATTGACAAGACGAGCGGCACCACGGCGATCGAGTACGGCTACTTCAAGGACGTCACGCTGGATGGCACGACCGACGCCCTGCGCGTCATGAGCGCGCCCGAGCAGATCTCGCAGCTCGAGCTGGTGGACGGCCGCATGCCCGCCAAGGTCGGCGAGATTGCCGTCGACACCAACGTGGGCGGGAACTACGCGATCGGCTCGACCATCACGGTGAGCGAGAAGGCCAACGCGCTCAACGACAAGACGTGCCTGCGCGACACGACCTATACCGTGGTGGGTCACGTCCACACGCCCGAGATAATCTCGATCGTAAACATGGGCCAGTCCACGGCGGGTACGGGCTCGCTTAAGGGCTACGGCGTCGTGGTCGACGACGAGTTTGACTCCGAGGTCTACATGACCGCCCGCCTGACCTTTGAGGACACGGCCGAGAAGGACCCCTACTCCAACGAGTACCGTGACCTGGTAGCCGCTCACAAGGCCGAGGTGGAGAAGAACACCGCGGGCCGCGCTGCCGGCCGCCTGGCCACCGTGAAGGCCGACGCACAGGCCTCGATCGACGACGGCCAGGCCCAGGTCGACGACGCCAAGCAGCAGCTGGCAGATGCCAAGGCCACCTTGGACGACGCCGCGACCCAAATCGCCGAGGCGCACCAGACCATCAGCGACTCCGAGTCCCAGTTGGCAGACGCTAGCCAGCAGCTGGCAGACGGCCAGGCCACCCTGGACTCTACGTGGGGACAGCTTGCTGCGGCAAAGCTGCAGCTAGAGGAGGCCGAGGATACCCTGAAGGCTTCTGAGACTAAGCTGGCCGATGGCAAGACCGCCCTTGACGACGGCTATCAGGCCCTGGCCGCGGCCCAGGCTCAGTACAACCAGAAGGTCCAAGAGCTGGCAGATGGCCAGGCTGCCCTGGCACAGGCTAAGGCTACGCTTGACGTCAACCAGGCGGAATACGACGAGAAGGCCGCGCAGCTGGAGGCTTCCCGCGAGTCCTACGAGGCGGCAAAGGCCCAGCTTGAGACCCTGCGGGTGCAGCTTGCGCAGGTCGATCAGGCCATCAGCGACTACGAGGCGGCGGTTAAGGCCAACCCTGCCAACATCAAGGCTTGGCTGGCCCTGGCTAAGTGCCGGGAAATGAAAGTCCAGATCGAGGACGGCATTACCCAGTGTCAAGAGGGCATCGCCGCCTTCGAGACCAACGAGCAGGCCCTTCTTTCCGTCAAGGAACAGCTGGACACCGGCTGGGCATCCTACAACGAGAAGGCCGCAACGGCCGAAGAGGGCGAGAAGAGTCTTGTTGCCGCCAAGGCCCAGATCGACGAGTCGGGCGCCCTTCTCGCCGCCAAGCAGGCCGAGTACGACCAGGGCATGGCCGCCTATAACGAGGGCCTGGCCACCTACAAGAGCGGCTGCGCGTCCTACTATGAGAACCTGGCCACCTGGAATGAGGCCCAGGAGACCCTGATGGAAAAGTACGGCGAGTACGACGACGGCGTCGCCAAGCTTGCCGAGGCCAAGGCCACCCTGGCCGAGAAGGAATCGGAGTACAACGACGGCCTGGCCGAGTACAACGACGCCCTGCCCGAGGCGCAGCAAAAAATCGCCGACGGTGAGGCCGACCTCGAAACCGCCGGCGCCAAGCTGGCCAAGCTTGCTATGCCCAGTTTTAGCGTGAGCAGCCGCCGCGAGACCTTGGGGTCTGACGCCTACAGGACCTACAGCTCGGTCGCGCAGATCGTCGACTCGCTGGCCCGCGTGTTTCCGGTGCTTCTTTACCTGGTAGCCGCCTTCGTCACGCTGTCTACGATGACCCGCATGGTCGACGAGGAGCGCATCAACGCCGGCACCTTGAAGGCCCTGGGCTACCACGACGGCGACGTTGCGCTTAAGTTCGTGCTGTACGGCTCGCTGGCGGGCGGCCTGGGCGCCGTGCTGGGTATCATCTTGGGCCACACCCTCATGCCCTACATCTGCTACAGCGCCTACGGGACCAAGTTCACCTTGCCGCCCATTAAACTGTGCTTCTACCCGGCGATTACCGTGGTGGCGCTTGTGCTTGCTGGTCTGTGCTCGGTCTTGCCTGCGGCGTTGGCGGTCCGTCGTGAGCTTGGCGAGAAGCCCGCGGCGCTGCTGTTACCCAAGCCTCCCTCGGGCGGCTCGAAGATCTTGCTCGAGCACATCAAGCCCGTGTGGAGCCGCATGAGCTTTACCCACAAGGTTACCGCGCGCAACCTCTTTAGGTATAAGCAGCGCATGTTCATGACCATCCTGGGCGTCGCGGGCGCGGCGTGCATGTTGGTCGCGGGCTTTGGTGTCCAGCATTCCATCCAGGTCATGGCCCAAAAGCAGTTTGGCGTCATCCTTAAGTACGACATGATTGTGGCCCAGACCTCGACGGCAACCGATGAGCAACTGGCTGAGGTTGACGACCTTCTTGCCAGCGACGCGGTTTCTTCGCAGGTGCCCCTCTACTACGAGTCGGTGAGCCTGGTGGCCGGCAACAACGGCGACACGCAGGACATCACGCTGCTGGTGCCGCAAGACGACGGTGGCCTGGACGAGTACCTTGACCTGCACGACCGCAAGACGCAGGAGGCCTTGGGCCTCACGGGTGACGGCGCCGTTATCAGCGAGCGCCTGGCCAACCTGCTGGGTGTAGGCGTGGGCGACGCCGTGACCTTCTCCGCAGCAGACGGCAGCGAGCGCCAGGTCACGGTCAGCGGCGTTTGCGAGATGTACATGGGCCACTTCATGGTCATGAGTCGCGAGGCCTATGAGAGCGTTTATGGTTGCGACTTTGATGCCAACGCCTCGATGGTGAAGCTTGCCGATTCGACGCTTTCTTCTGTCGAGGAACACGCGGCCGAGTTCATGCGCCTTGACGCCGTGAAGTCCGTGGTCCAGAACACGGCGCTGCAGTCGCAGGTAGATACGGTTGTGAGCTCGTTAAACAAGATCATGGGTATCTTGATCGTTGTGGCTAGCATGCTGGCGGTCGTCATCATGTACAACCTCACCAACATCAACGTCTCGGAGCGCATGCGCGAGCTGTCCACGGTCAAGGTCTTGGGCTTCCACTCCAACGAGACCACGATGTACATCTACCGCGAGACGATTATCCTCACCGTCCTTGGCCTGTTGGTGGGATACGGCCTGGGCGTGGCACTGCACGAGTACATCTTGAACGTCGTGCCGCCCGACAACGTCATGTTCAACCCCGAGGTGGCCCCGATCGAGTTCATCGTGCCCCTGATCGTCATTGGCGTCATCACCGTGGTTCTTTACTTTGTCGAGCTGCGGCGTTTGTCGACGGTCGATATGCTTGAGGCCTTGAAGTCCGTGGAGTAACGCGGGCACGAAGCGTGGTTTCATACCTTTAGCGACTCGGCGGAGGGTCCCGATTGGGGCCCTCCGCCTGTTTTGTGGGGCTCCGCGAAGCCATGTGCG
>CAVEMP010000014.1:11422-14176 GCA_963616835.1 uncultured Oscillospiraceae bacterium
CATGTGCGTGGGCGAGTGCCCGCGACGCGACGGTTGCCTTGGGAAAGGGGAGGGGTTGAGCTTTTTTGGCGAGAATAGCGCGGACCTTGCCCGGCGAGCGGCATTGGCACCTATCGTTGTAAGGGCCCAATCGATTGTCTGCGGGCTTCTCCCCGCTGTTTGAAAGGCGTCGCCCTTTACATGAAGTACCTGCTTGCCTATTCCGATACCTTCGCTACGGCCTTGGCCCTGTGGCCGCTTGTCTCCCTGTTGCTCACCCTGCCTATCCTGGCCCTTCTTTACCGCCGAGACGGCCGTCTGCGTTTCTTCTCGGCGTTGGGTGCATACTTGAGCGTCCTCTACTTCCTGGGCCTGGTGTGCTTTACGCTCTATCCGCTGCCCACGGGCGACTCGGGTCCCGGAATCACGTACGGCATCGCGCCGCGCACCGATATCCTGGGCTTCATCGGTGACCTTAAGCACAACACCAAGTACGCCGTTTTTCAGCTGGGTGCCAACGTGGTGCTGTTCATCCCGTTTGGCTTCATCTTGTGCCGTGGCCTAGGCGCGGGCGTCGTCACGTCGACGCTTCTAGGCGCTGTGACCTCGACTTTGATCGAGACGGCGCAGCTCACGGGCTTGTTTGGCGTCTATGCCTATGCGTACCGCACCTTTGACGTAGACGATATCTTGACCAATACGACGGGCGCCTTGATCGGCTGTCTGGTGGCGCTTGCCTTGGGGCACTTCTTACCCAGGAAGTGCGACCCGACCGACCTTGAGGTCACGGCCAAGCCGGGCTTCGTCCGTCGTCTGGTGGCCCTGTGCCTGGACGCGTTTTTTATCGCGGGTTGCACGGGTATTGTCTATGCGGGCGGCCAGTGGCTTGTGCGTCACGGGTACCTGCAGACGCTTCCCACCCATGCGGGATACTACGTGCTTGGCATCTTTGTCACACTCTTTGAGTTCTTTGTGCCGCTTTTGGGCAACGGCCAGACCCCGGGCGGCTTTGTGGTGCGCATGAGCTGCGACACTAAGCCGCGCCAAGGAACCTTGCGCCTGGCCTTCTACCTGGCCCGTATTGCGGTCTTTGCACTGTTGTTGCTCTCGGACCTCGACGTGGTCACCCTCTTTGCGTGCGCGATGGTCTGGGTCTTTAAGCGCCAGATGCCCTATGATTTGATTCCCGCGTCGGCCCCGGGTGGCCGCGCAAGCGCCGCGTATCGATAGGAGGCCGCCGTGTACGTCGTGTTTCTCGCCGGGGGAATTGCCTCGGGTAAATCCAGTGTGGCCCGCGAGCTTGAGCGTCGCGGCGCCTGGCGCATCGACCTCGACCAGCTCTCGCGCACGGTCCTTGACCCCGGCAGCCCCTGCCTGGCCGAGGTCTGCGAGGCCTTTGGCGACGACCTGATTGACCCCCAGACAGGCACCCTTGACCGCGGGCTTCTCGCCAGCCGGGCCTTCTCGACTGCGGATGACGCCAAGAGACTCGAGGCCATTGAGCTTCCCTTCATCAAGGAGCTGCTGGTACACGCCCTGGAGGGCGGTGCCTGCGCGGCGACGTCCCCGGCCGTGTGCCTGGTCGAGGTGCCGCTGCTTGACCGCATGGAGCCCCTCTTTGGCCTGGCCGACGAGATTGTGTGCGTGGCTTGCCCTGTTGAGACGCGCCGCGTGCGTGCCGTGCTGCGAGGCATGGACGCCGCCGACTTCGACGCTCGTGCGGCCAATCAGCCCTCCGATGAGTACCTGGCCGCTCATGCGGATACGCTGTTGGACAACTCCGGCTCTCCGAGTGCCCTGATGGAGGCCCTGGGCACCTGGTGGGAAGCACGTGAGGCCGCTAGCTGGAAGGGTGGCGAGCGTGGATAGGACGCGGCGAGAAAATCGTCGTGGCACGAGGCGCCAGGACGACCGGTCGTCGGCGGGCCGCCGGGGCAATTCCGGCCGTCGCCCCGGATTTCTTCGCTGGTACCGGGTGGTGCCGGCTGTGCTTCTCGTTGTGACGTTGCTGGTCTGTGTCCTGCCTAAGCTCATGCCAACCACGGTGGGGCGCGGCTACTACCCCGTGAGCTACGCCCAAGAGATCGAGGGCGCGGCTGACCGCTACGGTGTCGACCCTCTGCTGGTCTGCGCGGTGATTAAGTGCGAGTCGGGCTGGGACAGCTCGGCCGTCTCTTCTGTGGGGGCGCAGGGCCTCATGCAGCTCATGCCCGAGACCGCGGCCGACCTTGTTGACATGGGTTTGGTGGATGGGTCTGCCTACGACCCCACAGACCTTACCAACCCAACGGTGAACATCGAGTACGGCTGCGCCTACCTTGGTTTTCTTCAAAAGAGTCTTTCGTCTAACCAAGAGATTATCGCCGCCTACAACGCCGGCATAGGTACCGTTTTGTCGTGGCTTGAAGACGGCGGCACTGTGCCCGACAACATCTCTTACGTCGAGACTCGCGTTTATCTCGAGCGCGTTGAGGAGGCCTACGAAGGCTACGCGCAGGCCTATCCCTCTGGCATCGGTGCGGCCAGCGAGCGGTAGACCCGCATTAGCGCGTCGTCGTGGTGGGCTTGTATTGCCACGCCCACCAGCGGTTGCGCTACCGCGAAGGCCTGGGCATCCACGCATGCCTGGGCGGCGAGAAGGGCGTCCGCGTGGATTTTCTCGGTGTCGCCAAAGGGGATGTTGGCACTGGCTAGAACGGCGCGGACCTCGTCTTCTCCCTGCGGGACGCAGTCTTTGCCAGCGGAGGCCATGAGCTCTCCCAGCTCGACCTTGAT
>CAVEMP010000014.1:14477-22928 GCA_963616835.1 uncultured Oscillospiraceae bacterium
GAAGCCCGCGTGTTGGCGGCGTAGTACTCGTCGGGCACCAAGCAAACGCGGCGCAGCTCATTAGCATTGAGCTGGTTGTAACGAACGCGCTCGGCCATCGAGTTGAAGTATCGATAGACGTTGTCTGAGTCGTCCAGGTAGATGCCTGTGGCCATGAGGGGGTCCAGGGCCTCGCGCAGCGATGCGACGGCTGCGTCCACCTCTTCGTAGGTGACGTGGTCCTCGTCGCTGGCGGCCGCTTCTTCCACGGCGCTCGTAGCTTCGACTACCTGTGACAGGTCGCTTCCGTCCACAAAGAGATGAGCCAAGCTGTGTTTGTCCGCGGCGTCAACATTGCCGTTGACCAGGGCCTCGCTTGCGCGTTCGCAGGCGGCGGCCACGGTTACGTCGCGTGTCTTCTCGCGCGTTTCCACAAACTGGGCGACCGACTGGCGCGTGGTGATGCCCAGGTTGGGCGCCATCTTGTTCCAGGCGGCAACGCGCACGGCCTTCTCATTGATGCCCAGGTCGCGCCAGGTTTTTGCATGGCAAGTCTCGCGCACCGCAGGTGGGCAGGGGTCGCTGCTCATCTCGGGAGCGCCCCAGCGCTCGGGCGGGTTCACAATTTGGTCGCCGCGCTGCGCGAAGGGGGTCACGGGCTCGAACCAGCCGGTCGCGTTGTCTTGGAAGCGTACACCGAGCCTTCTGGGCGGAAGACTTGCCTGTGCGTCTGTGGCTTCTTCTAGCAAGGCATCCATCCCGGCGCGTGCCAGGTCAAGGGACAGCAGGGGATAGTCGGTTTGGGCCTCGCGACCGTTCGCGACCACGCGTGTTAGGCCATCGGCGCAGGCAAACGCCGCCTTGCCGGCAAGAAGACACAGGCGGTAGGCGTATGCGCGGGCCTCGTGAAGGACGTCCTTCTCGCCCCCGATGCCTAGGACGCCCAGGGCGGCCGGGCGCATGACCTCGACGTCTATGACGGCAACGTGTCCTTCAACGTCCATTTGGAAATCGGCCAGAATACGCGTGGGGGCCGGGGTGTCCTCAAGGTAGCGGGCAAGGTTGAGGCGAGAAGCCCACTCGCCCTCGCCGCTTTGGGGCGCACCGTCGCCCGAGGGCTCGAGGGAAGCGACGCCAACAAAGAGGCCGACAACGTCTTTTGCCGAGGGACTGGTGGCACCCAGCTTGCCTGCGGCAAGGTCGGGCAATAGGTCGCAAGAAACGTTGAGGGCCGTCTCGAGGGCAACCATCGCATCGTATTGTCCAGGCGACTTTTCTTCATGTGCGTTGACCCACCACGTGCCAGTGCGCGTGAGCTTAATCACGTTAACGCGTCCGGGGTCACAGGCGTTAAGAGCACCGCTTGCCTCTAACAGCGGTACCAGGAAGTCGCGATAGCGCCCCGTGGCGTGGCTAGCGTAATCCTTTATGGCAGCTATTGGGTCGCGCGAACCCAAGACAACGCCCTCGAACTCCTTGAGTCCGTCAATAAGCTCCTGGTCAACGCGCTGATCGGGAGAGGAAAGCGACTCTTGCGATGTCTCGGGCGGCTTGGGCCCGCCGTCGCGCGACGGCTGCTGCGAGATGCCGGGACGGGCGGGGCGCTTGTCGTCGGTGGGCTTCTCGGTTGGCTTGTCCTTGGCGCCGGCAGGAGGCTGCGGCTTGGCATCCGACCTACCCAAAAGGCCACGGAACAGTTGCGCCAACGAGGGACGCTCGCCGTTTTGTGTTTTGTTGGGTTTGGCTGCCATGGTTGTCCTTTGGCCTCGCTGGTTGTTGGTCTTGCATTCTACCCAAGCGGCTTTGGACATGCCTTTAGTCCTTCTCGCCGACTCGAGAAAAATATAGCACGAACATCTGTTTGTTTTCCAGACAATGGGGTAAACTCTTTTTCACGTTGGGTCCGTCGCGGGGAGAAGGCATGGCGCAGGTTCCAAAAACGCAGGGTCACGAGGAGCACTTTGGCGCTCAGCTGCAGCGCTTTGGCGTGAAGAGCGGTGGCGTGCCCCTCAAGGTCGTCAGTCCCTACGAGCCTGCGGGCGACCAGCCGCAGGCCATTGCCAAGTTGGCCCAAGGGATAGAAGACGGATTGCGCTACCAGACGCTCATGGGCGTCACGGGTTCGGGCAAGACCTTCACTATGGCTAAGACCATCGAGGCTCTCAACCGCCCTACGCTTATCTTGGAGCCCAACAAGACGCTGGCCGCGCAGGTTGCGTCCGAGATGAAGGAGATTTTTCCCAACAACGCGGTGGTCTACTTTGTCTCGTACTACGACTACTACCAGCCTGAGGCATACGTTCCGCAGACGGATACCTATATAGAGAAGGACTCCTCGGTAAACGAGGAGGTAGAGAAGCTGCGCCACCAGGCCACGTCGAGCCTGCTTTCGCGCCGTGACGTCATTGTGGTGGCTTCGGTCTCGTGCATCTACGGCATAGGCAGCCCGCAGGATTACGCGGGTTTGGCCCCCAACGTGAGCAAGGAAGAGCCTCTTGAGCGCGATGACCTTATCCGCGCGCTGATCGATATCCAGTACGACCGCAACGACTATGACCTGGGTCGAGGGACTTTTCGCGTGCGCGGCGACACCGTGGACGTCTACCCGCCCTATGCCGAGAACCCCTTGCGTATCAGCTTCTTTGGCGATGAGGTCGAGCTAATTGCCGAGTTCGACAACCTTACGGGCGAGGTGCTGCGCGAGTTCGACGCCATCCCCATTTGGCCGGCATCGCACTACGTGACCGAGAGACCCAAGATTACCCGCGCGCTGCAGACGATAAACGAGGAACTTGAGGTCCGTGTGGCCGAGCTCAAGAGCCACGATATGCTGCTCGAGGCCCAGCGCCTGGCGCAGCGCACGAGCTATGACCTCGAGATGTTGGAGACCATGGGTTTTTGCACCGGCATCGAGAACTACTCGCGCCATCTGGACGGGCGTGAGGCGGGCGAGCCTCCCTACACCTTGATCGACTACTTTCCCTCAGACATGGTCTGCATCATCGACGAGTCCCACGTCACGGTCCCGCAGATCCGCGGCATGCACGAAGGTGACCGATCGCGCAAGATTACCCTGGTAGAGCACGGTTTTCGTCTTCCGTCGGCCCTGGACAACCGCCCTTTGCGCTTTGACGAGTTCGAGGCGCGCGTCCCGCAGTTCATCTACGTCTCGGCCACCCCGGGCGATTATGAGGAAGGCGTGAGCCAGCAGCGCGTCGAGCAGATCATTCGCCCCACGGGTCTTCTCGACCCTTTGGTGGACGTGCGTCCGGTGCGCGGCCAGATCGACGACCTTCTGGGCGAGATAAAAGAACGTGTGGCGAGAAAAGAGCGCGTGCTGGTGACAACACTCACCAAGCGCATGGCAGAAGACCTTACCGACCATCTGTTAGACGAGGGTATTCGCGTTAACTATATGCACTCGGATACCGCGACACTCGACCGTGTGGAGATCATCCGCGACTTGCGTCAGGGAAAGATTGACGTGCTGGTGGGTATCAACCTTTTGCGCGAGGGCCTGGACATCCCCGAGGTCTCGCTGGTCGCCATCCTGGACGCGGACAAAGAGGGCTTCCTTCGAAACCGCAGGTCGCTCATACAGACGATGGGCCGCGCGGCGAGAAACGCCCAGGGTCAGGTGGTCATGTATGCCGATACCGTCACCGACTCTATGCAACAGGCCATCGATGAGACCTGCCGCCGTCGCGAGCTGCAGGAGGCCTACAACGCCGAGCACGGTATCGTTCCGCGCACGGTGCGCAAGTCCATCACCGATATCGCCAGCTTCATCAGCGAGGCCGACGAGAACGTGGGCAAGAGAAAGCGCAAGGATCATGCGTTTTACACCGCGTCTGGCGAGGGGGCAGACGAGCAGGGCGCGCCGGAGGATCGTCACGTCTTTGAGCTGGGCGACCTTACGCGTACCGAGCTTGAGGAAGTCGCAGTGGGCCTTGAGGAAGAGATGGCCCGGGCGTCCAAGGACATGGACTTCGAGCGAGCCGCCGCTGCCCGCGACCGCTTGGTCGAGGTGAAGGCCCATCTTGAGGGTGTCTCTGCAGATGACGTTATGGCGCGCCTTAAGGCCGGGGCCCGCAAGGGAAGCGCGCACGCCACCAGGAAAAAGTACCGGCCGCGAAAGAAGTAGCGGCCTCGCAGAAAGGCGAGCGCCTTGCCGTGGCGCCAAGGAGAGGAGAGGTGGTTTATGTCAAAAGAGATACCCGGGCGCAAAGAGAATATCTTTGGATATCTTACGCACGAGTTCGAGGGCTTTGACCAGCGCCCGTTGGGTGACTGCGACAGCCTGGTGTTGGCGTGCCTTTCCTACTACCGTCTACCGGCCCAGGCTACGGCCGCCCGCACGGGTAAGGGCATGCCGCTTGCAGACATCTTTCGTGCAGATTGGTTCGAAGGGATATGCGAGGGGCTGTGGGACCCGGCGGGCTTGATCGAGCTTCTCGCCTGTGTCGTTGCTTCTCCACGCCTGCGCGGCACCAGGCTTTGCAACTACGTGAGCGAGATTGATGAGGGGCAGCAAAAGCAGTTCTCGGCCTGCACGCTCAAGTTGCCAAACGGCGAGTGCTACGTCTCTTTTCGCGGTACAGACAACTCGCTGGTGGGCTGGAAAGAGGACTTCAATATGGCCTTCGAGACCAACGTTCCCTCGCAGGTGAGGGCCGTTGAATACCTTGAGGCTGTGGCGAAGTCCACCCGCGCGCCGCTTTACCTGGGTGGCCACTCGAAGGGCGGCAACCTTGCCGTGTACGCTTCCGCGCACTGTCGCCCGTCTACCTACAAGCGCGTGAGGCGTGTCTTCTCACACGACGGCCCGGGCTTTACGGCAGAGGCACTGGCCTCGGCCGATTACTCGCGCGTGGGCGAGAAGCTCTCAAAAACGGTACCCGAGTCGTCGCTTATAGGCATGATGTTCGAGCAGCAGGAGGATTACACGGTCGTGCGATCCACTCAGATAGGCATCATGCAGCACGACCCGTTTTCGTGGGTGGTCGACGGCACCTCGTTTGTGCAGACAGACGATATGTCGCGCAGCGCGGTCTATGTGGACCAGAGCCTCAACCAATGGGTTTCGTCGACCACGCGCGAGGAACGCGAGGGTTTTGTCAACGCACTCTTCTCGGTGTTATATGCAGGCGGGCAAGACAGCCTGGCCGGGCTTAAGAACAACCTGCCAGAGACGTTGCCCGCCATGTTGTCGCAGCTTGCAGGCATGGACGGGGAGCAAAGAAGCTATCTTGTTCGGGCGGTCGGCAGTCTGGCGAAGGCGTTTGTTCCTACGTTCGAGCTGCCTCAGTTTGCCACGGCCCAGTTGGCGCTGGAAAACCAAGAGACCGCGCTTTTGGGCGACGGGCCAATCACCGAGTCGATGGACGCGTGGCTCGAGAAGCTTCGCGCAGCCGTAGCGCAGATCAGCTCAGATAATCGACAAGCTTAGCCGCCGCCAGGATGCCGTCGGTCGCGGCGCTCATGATGCCGCCCGCATAGCCGGCGCCTTCGCCCACGGGCCACAGGCCGCCCACGCCAACCGACTGGCCATCCTGCCCGCGCACCACGCGCACGGGCGAGCTCGAGCGTGTCTCGACGCCGGTCAAAACGGCGTCGGCCGTGTCAAAGCCGCGCAGCTTACGCGCCATGCGGGGAATCGCCGCGCGCAGGGTCTGGGTGATGTACTCGGGAAGACAGCCGTCTATCTCGGCCCAGGTAACGCCGCGGGGATAAGTGGGCTGCACTTTTCCGCAAGCCGACGATGGAACGCCCTGCAAGAAGTCGCCCACCAGCTGCGCGGGCGCCACGTAGGCGCCGCCGCCCTCGGCAAAGGCCGCGCGCTCGCAGCTACGCTGCAAGGCAATGCCCGCCAACACATCGTCGCCAGGTAAGTCGTCAGGGAATACGTTGGCGAGAAGACCCGAGTTGGCGTTTTTACCCGCACGGTCCGAGAGGCTCATGCCGTTGGTTACCACGCCGCCCTTCTCGCTGGCGGCGCTCACCACATAGCCGCCGGGGCACATGCAGAAGCTAAAGGCGCTGCGGCCCTGCGGAAGGTGCTCGGATAGCTTGTATGGCGCGGCGCCCAGCGCGGGGTTCCCGGCAGAGCGGCCGTAAAGGGCGCGGTCGATGTCTGCCTGCAAGTGCTCGATGCGCACGCCCATGGCAAAGGTCTTGCGCTCCATGGGCACGTCCTTGGCCTTGAGCAGCTCAAAGACGTCGCGGGCCGAGTGGCCACAGGCGATCACGACGTCGGATGCCGCGATTTTCTCCTCGCGCGTCTGACCATCGGCGCCCGTTTGCGCCACGGTAACGCCGGCGACGTGGCCGTTCACGATGTCGATGTCGCTCATGCGGCAGCGAAAGCGCACCTCGCCGCCAGCTGCGCGAATCTGGGCGACGATGTTCTCGACCACCGTTGGCAAAACGTCGGATCCCACGTGGGGCTTTGCGTCCCACAGGATGCGCGGCTGGGCGCCCGCAGCCACAAAGGTCTCAAGGATAAGGCGGTGAGCAGGGCTTTTGGTGCCGGTTTGCAGCTTTCCGTCCGAGAAGGTCCCGGCACCGCCCAGGCCAAACTGAATGTTGCTCTCTGTGTCGAGGACGCCGTTCTTGTTGTGCGCATCTACGGCCTGGCCGCGGCGGCGCGCGTCGTCTCCGCGCTCGATGAGCAGCGGCTCAAGGCCTGCGCGGGCCAGGTAGAGGGCGCAGAACAGGCCCGCGCAGCCGGCGCCCACCACAACAGGGCGGCCTACCTTGGCCCCGTCCCAGGCAAGCGGCGCCTCGGGGTAGCTAAACGAGTCCGCTTCGGCCAGCGCGACGCCCTTCTCGGCATGTGCGGCGACAAGGGCGTCCAAGACCTCGCGCTCCTCGCCCGGGCCGCCGGCAAGCGCGACGCGCAGGGTAAAGCCCACCACGATGTCGTTTCTCTTGCGCGCGTCGATGGAACGGCGACGGCGCTCGACCTTGGTGACCTGCGACGCCTTGACGCGCAGTTTCTTGGCCGCCGCCTTCTTGCAAAGCGCGAACTCCTGGGCGTCGCTGCCGTCCAGCTGGCTTAAGTGGAACCTGATACCAGAGACCTCTAGCATACGGGGTGCTCTCCTTCTTAGTTAGTGTGGGCGCGGGCGGCCGCGCCGTTGCCGGCTACCAGGCCGGATTTCCAGGCCCAGGCCAGGTTGAATCCGCCGCAGTCGGCGTCGACGTCAAGGGTCTCTCCGCAGGCAAAGAGTTCGGGCATGCCCTTGACCTGCAGGTTATTGGCGTCCAGCTGCGACGTGGCGATGCCTCCGCGGCTCACTTGCGCTCGGGCCTCGTCGGCCATGCCATCCACAGTGACCACTAGGTCGCGGGCCACGGCCACGGGGTCTGCCCCCGCGCGACTTAGTGAAGCGCAGATGACAGGGTCGAGAAGACCTTCGGCGCAACCGGCCGCGCTCAGTTTTGCCACGCGCTCATTGTCCAGCGTGTCCAGCAAGTCGACGTGGACCTCGTCACCAGGAACCGCCCGGCGCGAGAGGTCAAAGACGCAGATGCCAGAAAGGCCGCCCGCGCGGAAAAGGACCTCGCCCTTCTCCGTGTAGACCTCTTGTTCGTCGCGGACTAGGCTCACGCGCCCACGGGCGCGCCTTCCGTCAAGTTCGGCCAGGTTAAGCGGGTCTTTGCCATGTCCTGCCAAGCCGCACAGTACGGCCTTGCGCGGCGAGACTTTCAGCCCCAGCGAGTCAAAGACCTCGCTCTTGCCGCCGCTCGCCAACACGACCGAGGTCGCCACAAGATCGTGTTCCTTCTCACAGCCAAACGCGTCGCGGTAGGCAACGACCCATCCGCTCCCGTCGTGCCGCACGTCCAGGACCTCACGGGCGCAGGCCATAACGACCCCCGCCCGCCGCGCACGGGCCAAAAGCGCCTCGCGGACCGACGCGGCCTGGTTGGACAGGGGGTACAACCTCCCGTCCTCTTCGGCCCAAGCCAGCCCACAGCCCTCAAAGAACTCCAGGATATCGGCTAGCCAACTGGTCCCGGCAACTGCCGTGACAAACTCAGGATCGTTGTAGCGCCAGCCTTCCAGCCGCATGTTTGCAAAGTTACAGCGCCCATTGCCGGTGGCTAGGATGGTCCGCCCGCATTCCAGGTCGCGCTCAAGCACAACGACCCGCGCGCCCTTCTCGGCTGCGGCGATGCTGGCGACAAGGCCCGAGGCCCCGCCACCGCACACGGCCACATCGCAGCGCGCCGGCACGTCGACGGCGGAGGCGGCGGTCAGCGCGGCGGCCTTAACCTGTGCCCGTGATGGCCTCTTCTTTCCCTTTGTTGCGTTGCTCGACATGTCCAGTTACCTGCTCTTTATTTGCGCGCTAGCTTAGGAGTGCCTGAGTGAACTCGGCCACCGCGACCACGGTGTCCACGACCTCGTTCAAAAGGCCGCTTGCCACCTTGGACTCAAAGGTGCCCTCGTCGCAGGCCTTGGCC
>CAVEMP010000015.1:0-4097 GCA_963616835.1 uncultured Oscillospiraceae bacterium
GAGGCCAACGTTGACGGTTGGGGCCAGATGGTCGCGGGCGCGGCGCAGATCCGCACCTACCTGGCCCAAACCGAGCAGAAGTCCTTTACCTTGGGCGATATCTACGACACAACCGACTATACCCGCGACGACGCAACCGTTGCTCTGGGCTTCTCGACGAGCAACAGCCCCGTGAGCCTCGTGCGCCTCTCCGATTACAACGCCCTGCGCCACCTGCGCGGAGACGACCCCGTTGACCTGGGCGAGGATGGTTGCCTGGTATGGTGCGACAACCAGTCCTTCTCTGCCTTTTGGAAGGCCTTCGTCGACCAGCACCAGACGGTCGACGTACTGGGCCACGCGTTGCGCCCTCGGGACTCACTGGCCACAGAAGGCATGTACAACTACCTTGGGTCTTCGAGCTACGCGACCTTCATCGTGCCCGACGCGTTGATTGACCAGGAGGGCCTGGAGACTTGGATAGTCTACGTGGACGCCAACTACAACGGCTCGCGTCAAGACGTTGACCAGAAGTTCCGCCAGGCCGTCGCCGCTTACATGGCCTCGCTCGCGCCTGTGGATGCTGACGGCGCGAGCGGCGAAACGATTGCCTCGGGCTGGCCCGTTAGCAGCACGTACTCGGCCCTCGAGCTTGCGGACCAGTCCACCGGCCTCAGCACGGTCACGAGCTACCTGGCCGCTTACATCGGCCTTATCCTGCTGATCAGCTGCGCCTCGGTCCTGGCGCTGCAGCAGCTTTCCGAGGCCTCGGACAACACGGGCCGCTACCGCGTGCTGTCCCAGCTGGGCGCAGACCCCCGCGACGTGCGCCGTGCGCTTCTGGCCCAGATCGGCGTCTACTTCTTGTTCCCCCTGGTTGTGGCCCTGTGCCACGCGGCTTGTGCCCTCTATGTGGTCAACGACACCCTGGCTTCGCTTTTAGGCAACGTCGCTACCAGCTCTTTTGTGGTGACCGCTGGCTTTGTGGTGATCCTTTACGGAGGCTATTTCCTTCTCACCTATAAGACCTCCAAGGACGTCGTCTTGCGCCTGGACTAGGCTGCGGGAAAGCGCGCAAAAAGAGCTGCCGGGTCGTGTTGACCGGCAGCTCTCCCTCTCCGCGACCCGTTTCCCAGTAGGTCGACTGCCCTCATCTTACCATGCACGACACTCTCGCTCGCGCCAGCGACCCCCACCCCGGTTGC
Organism: uncultured Oscillospiraceae bacterium; assembly: GCA_963616835.1. Lineage (GTDB taxonomy): Bacteria > Actinomycetota > Coriobacteriia > Coriobacteriales > Atopobiaceae > Paratractidigestivibacter. Next base: position 1,185 of record CAVEMP010000015.1, read on the forward strand.
AGCAAATTCAAAATCTACGAAAGACGGGCGCACTCCTGCTAGTTGGCCGCAGGCCGACAGAATCGCATCTTCGTGACCTGCGGTTTTGTTGGCCGGTGGACCCGGTAACACGACCGAAGGCCGCCAGTGCGCCCGTCTTTCGTCGATTTTGTTTTCGAGGTCGATTCGAGGCACGAAAAAGGCCGCCCGGGAGGGCGGCCGTGGGTGCGAAAACGCGTGTTGCGGGGGCTTCGTCAGTCCTTCTCGCCGGACAAAGAGGCGTAGAACGTGGCGTGGTCGAAGACGTCCTTGATGGTCTTGCCGTTAATGAAGGCCAGGGCCAGGAACTCGTCGACCGTGGGAACCAGCTCGGAGCAGTCGACAAAGTGGTTCTTCTCGTTGCGGCGGCTGGTGTCCTGGGCGCGCCAGGATTCGTAGTTCACGTCGGTAAGGTAATAAATCGATGAATCGATTTTCATGTAGACCGAGTGGTTGCAGTGCAGGTATTCGGCGAGCTCGTCGTAATTGATGTCGAGGGCCTCTGCAGCTTTCTTACCCATGGCAGTTCCTTTCTGTCGAACAACCAGTCTGGCGATAGGAAGAATATAACCCGCGCGGCCAAAAGTTAGACGCATGTTTTGGATTTGTACGGTAAGCGCGAGCTTGACCCGGCCAGCGGCAGTAGCTCGGGTAGGGAAGGGCGACCCGTCGCCCCGGCGCGCCGCCTAGCCCAAAAGCGCGGCAAGAAGCTCATCCGGCGTATCTACCAGCGCCTTTGCCCCTTGCGAGACAAGCCAATCGGCGTCGCGGAAGCCCCAGGTACAGCTCACGCAGGCGCAGCCCAGGTTTGTGGCCGTTGCAAGGTCGACCTCCGAGTCGCCCACGTAGACAAAGTCATCGCCCGCGGCCGAGACGCCCATGCGCTCAAGCGCCGCCCACACCATGTCGGGCGCCGGCTTCTTGCGGATGCCCGCGGCCTCGTTCTCGCCCATGACGCAGTCAAAGACGCCGGGGAAGGTGTCGTTAATGATGGTCTGCACGGCAAAGTCGGCTTTGTTGGAGACCACGGCCACGCGTACGCCGGCCGCTTTAAGCGCCTCGACCACCTGCGGCACCCCGGCGTAGGGCGCCGTGTGGTCCATGGAATGCGCGGCGTAATCGGCCTTGAAATCGGCGAAGACCTTCTCGTATAAAGCCTGGTCGCAGTCCTGACCTGCGCAGATACGAATCAGACGCGCGATGCCGTTTCCCGTGGCCAGACGCACCTCGTCGCGGGTTCTTCTGGCCAAGCCGTTGGCCTCAAGCGCCCGGTTGACGCTTAGGTAGAGGTCCTCCAGGGTGTCCAGCAAGGTGCCGTCCAGGTCAAAGACGACCGTTTGATATGCCATGACGCGCGCATTCCCTTCTGTTGCAGATTGGGTTCAGCTTAACACTGCCGCCGACTTGCGGCTTGTTTGCGTAGTACAATCCTCAAGCCGTGTGCCGAGGTGCCGTCTACGCCCCGGCGCCGTCTTGCAGTTTGGCTGTCCGTCACGGCACGGGGCAGCAAAGACGAAAGGATTCAGATGCCCTTCTCCATGCACACCCACACCTGCGGCGAGCTTCGCGCCGAGAACATCGGCCAGGTCGTCACGCTGACCGGTTGGGTTTGGCACCGCCGCGACCACGGCGGCCTTATCTTCATCGACCTGCGCGACCGCGCGGGCGTGACGCAGATCTCGTTTGACCCCGAGCACTCCGGCGGCACTGCGTTCCACGCGGCCGAGGACGTGCGCTCGGAGTGGCCGATCAAGGTCACCGGCACCGTGCGTGAGCGCCCCGAGGGCCAGGACAACGAGAAGCTGGCCACCGGCCACATCGAGGTGCTGGTCTCTGAGCTCGAGGTGCTCAACACCTCCAAGACCCCGGCCTTCCAGATCGAGGACCACGTGGACACCTCCGAGGACGTGCGCCTGCGCTACCGCTACCTCGACATCCGTCGCCCCAAGATGGCCGCAAACCTCAAACTTCGCAGCGATTTGACCTTCGCGATCCGCCAGGCCTTCCACGACGCCGAGTTCACCGAGGTCGAGACCCCCTGCCTCTTCAAGTCCACCCCCGAGGGCGCCCGTGACTTCCTGGTTCCTTCTCGCATGCAGCCGGGCCACTTCTATGCCCTGCCGCAGTCTCCGCAGCTGTTGAAGCAGCTCTTGATGATCGGCGGCGTCGAGCGCTACTACCAGGTTGCCAAGTGCTTCCGCGACGAGGACCTGCGCGCCGACCGCCAGCCCGAGTTCACCCAGGTGGACGTCGAGATGTCCTTCGTGGACCAAGACGACGTCATGGGCTGCATCGAGACCGTCTTGGGCCAGGCCTTCGAGGCCATGGGCGTCAAGATGGAGCTGCCGCTTCGCCGCATCGACTACTGGGACGCCATGGACACCTACGGCTCGGACAAGCCGGACACCCGCTATGGCATGGAGCTCCACGACGTCACGCCGATCTTTGCCAACTCTAAGTTCAAGCTCTTTGCCAGCGCCGCTGCGGACGAGAAGACCTTCGTCAAGGCGATCAACGCCAAGGGCGCGGGTCTGTGGCCGCGCGCCCAGATCGACCGCCTGGCCGACGTGGCCGCCGGCTTTGGCGCTAAGGGCCTGGCCTACATCGCCTTCCGCGAGGACGGCTCGGTGACCAGCCCGATCGTCAAGTTCTTCTCCGATGAAGAGATGGCCGCCCTGCGCGCCGAGATGGACGTCGAGCCCGGCGACCTGGTGATGTTTGCCGTCGAGAGCCGTCTGCACGCAGACGAGATCTTGGGCGGTATGCGCCGTCACATGGCCGACGCGCTTGAGCTGCCGCGCGAGGGCCACGACTTCTTGTGGGTCGTCAACTTCCCTCTGTTCCACTGGGACGAGGACACCAAGAGCTACCAGGCCGAGCACCAGCCCTTCACCC
>CAVEMP010000016.1:0-11573 GCA_963616835.1 uncultured Oscillospiraceae bacterium
GCGTAGCGCATGAGCTTGGCCGGGTCGCGGTCGGGTTTCCTTGCGTACGCTTGCATGGCGGGCGTCACAAGCTGGGCGTCCACGACCTTCTGACCGCGCACGACGTCGCAGAGCGTGCGCTCCAGGTCGTAGGCGCGGACCATATTGCCGTTGGGGGTCTCCAGTTCGCAAAGCCCCAGGTCAAGCACGTTGTTCGCGCAGGTGCGGCACGTGATGCCCGCCTTGCGCGCGCCGGTTGCGTTGTACGAGCGGGGGAAGGTCATGACAAGCGAGAAGGGCGCGCGGTCGGTCATACCGTGCAGGAACAGCGCCGTGTCGTCGGAGAACACGCCGCGCGAGAAGCGGTGCTGGGCCACAAGGTAGGGATCCTCCCACGCGTCGGGCAGCGCGTAGAGTCCGCGGTCGATCTGGGCTAGCTTGCCTGCCGCAGCGGCCTCGGTGAGCTTGCGACGCGGGATGCCGGCTTTTGTCGCCTGGGAGGATGTGACGTAGCCGTTGGACTGCGCCGCAAGTTCAAGCAAAGGGGACATCGCAGGCCTCTCTCCCAAACCGTACTTTTATGCTTAAGGCTAACGCAAATAAAGCGAGAATGTACAACGGGGATTAGCTGTCGGTGCTAGCCGGAATTGCTTGGACGGCGCGCTTGTCAAGCTAAAGGGGAATTTGCTACGCCGTTTACCGAAACGTCCCCGATGCGACTGTTGCAGTCCGAACGCGCGGGGTGATTTGCTTTGCTTTGCGGCCGCAGGAACGTGCCGGCCGCGTTGACCTGCAACGCAAACTGCGAAAGCGAGGCGGCGCCATGCCATACTGCGACATCCTCAACAAACCCTACTTCAACGTGCCGCCCGAAGACCCTCGCGTCTGCCTGCTGCTCGAGCAGGCCAGTCGCCCCGTGCGGGTGCGCGCGTTTTCGTACACGGCAAACGATGGCAGGGCATTTGTCAGCCCGTACGTGTACTTTGGGACCATTCTGATTTACGGCCACGATGCGGAGAAGGACGCCGAGGCCCGCGCTCGCAATGCGGTGCTTACGGTCTGCGGCGGCGATGACAGCGATACCGCGCGCATCGACTTTGCCTGGCTCAACGACGGCGCGTTTGTGCTGCGGGCGGGCGTGCCCGGTGGCAGGCCGGTCTCGTTTTCTGGGTTTGGCGACGATGCGTTGGCCATTCTCGGCGAATACGTCACCGGCTTCATGCGAAGGTCCTACGCAGACGTGCTTATGGCGCGCGAGATCGTCGATGCCGAGGAAGACATCCTCTTCGAGGGAGAAGACCAATTCTACGAGGGGTTTATTGGCCGCGACCTGCTGCCCCTTGAGGCGAGCGCGGGCGCCGGCGGCGCGCTTGTCTGTGACGAGCTTGCCATTGCCCCCGAGGGAAGCCTGGCCTACGAGGTTATTCTCGGCGACGTTGAATCTGGATGCGGCGATGGCAGTTCACATCCGCGAGCGCGGGCAAGCCTTTGAGGCCAACGTCTAAGGAATGGGCGGGGGCTCGGTTTTAACCTGCGCTTTCAATTTATGTCCGGTTGTCTGGGTACGATGCCTTTCATATATGGAGAGAAGTTTGGGCGGGGAGGGCGCTATGGGCACTATGGGCAACGATACCTTGATGAAGATCAACGCGCGGCGCTGCGAGGCAGAGCTGGTCTGCGTGCAGGACGCGGTTTCTCGCCTGCTTGGGCGGCCGGCGAAGGTCGACTTCTACTCGGTTGCCGCCGAGTCGGGCGTTAGCCGTTCAACGCTGTACCGCAACGGTGAATTGCGGGCCGTGGTCGAGGCCGCCCGCGCTTCTCAGCCGGACCCTTGGGAGCTGGTGGGCCAGCTCGCGGCCGAGAATACCCGGCTGCGCGCCCGGCTCATTGCTGCCCAGGCCCGCAACGCAACCGGGCGCATGGTCAAGTACAGCGTCGACGCCATTCCGCTTGTGGCGTAGGCACGGGAGCGCGGAAGGAGCGCCTGGTTATGGTTGATAGTGGTTCGACGATTTATGTTGTCCACTCCTATGGAGGCGACTGGGATGAGCGCTATGACTTCGTGGAAGCGGCGTTTACCAGCCTGTCTGCTGCGGTGGGCTATATCGAGCGGGACCTTGGTGCTATTGAGAAAGGACGAACTTGGCTCACGGGCGCTCGGCAATGGGGTCGCTGGACGGTTGAGACTGTTAAGGGCGAGGACTACGAGTACTGGGGTCCGGAGCCCGAAAGCGTCGAGTATTGGGAGGATGATGAAGACGACGACACTGAGCCCACCCATCCTTTCGATTACGTCTTTTTCCCTGATGAGTTCGAGAGCTATGAGATTAAGCGCCTTGTCCTAGATTCCGGTGAGTGTGAGCAGGACCTTTAGGGCTTCTCAGTTATGCAAGAACATGTGGCGGAGCTGCTTTGGCGGCTCCGCTTTTCTCTGGCTGCAGGCCGTGCCGGAACAAACTCCTTCGAATCAATGTCTTAATTCGAAGCGGGCAAGTAGCGGTGTGAATCGGGCCTCCGCCAACTGGGCAAACGTCGGCGGATTTCGCGTCTCTACTCGGCGAGACGCAACAAGACATTGATTCGCGCGAGTTTGTGTTGGCTGAGCGCTAGGAAAGGCAGGTCCGGCTATAAGCCACGCTAATTAATGTCCGGTAGCTGGAATAAGTTCTCGCCATCGTTTCTAAATAACGGGAGGTTGCAATGGCGAGTAAGAATCCGGCGACGCGCAGGCGACAGAGGCAGCGGAAAAAGGAGCGCACTCGAGAGGCCAAACGCGCGGATTGGCAACGGTATCACAGCGAGGTTGCGCAGAGGTATTCCCCATATGCAGCCGAACGTTATGCGTTTAGGTCGTGTACGGGCAAGAACCGGTATGGTACCGAGGAAAAGGCTATCCATGCCTGCATTGTTGGCTCGGCCAAGAGGGGTGCCAGGCTTTCCTGGTATCGATGCGGTCTTTGCAATGGCTGGCATATTACGAGCAGGACTTAGGGCCTGGCCTTGGCCAGGCGGGGGATTTCGAGTTAGGGCGGAGCTGCTTAGGCAGCTCCGTTTTTTCTTTGACTGCAGGCTGTGCGGGGACAAACTCCTTCGAATCAACGTCTTAATTCGAAGCGGGCAAGTAGCGGCGTGAATCGGGCCTCCGCCAGCTGGGCAAACGTGGGCGGATTTCGCGTCTCTACTCGGCGAGACGCAACAAGACATTGATTCGCGCGAGTTTGTACTGGCAGGGCTGCCGCCCGACCCCGCCCCCCGCCCGGTCCCGCAGCGCCCCGTATTTCTCACCAATTTCAAAATCTTTCCCTGCGGTTTCGGCGGGATAACCGGCCGGGGACCCCCGCGTGTCGATTGTTGCCCCCTGCAACTATCGTGTTTCGCCACTCGCCGCCGTAACACAACCGTTCGCCGCCCGCGTCTATAAAACATCCAGGCACCAAATCAAGGAAAGGAAGGCTTGGATGACAGCAACTCGGGCAAACCAAACCCTGAGCCGCCGCTCGTTCGTGGGGCTCATGGGCCTCGCGGCTTCGGCGACCGCCATGGCCGGCTGCAGTGGCAGCGCCTTCGCCCAGGCGACCTCGGCCGCCTCAAGCGACGACACCGCCACCGCGGCCGACGGCACCGACGGCGTCTTTGGCGACACCATTAAGGTCGGCATCCTCCACTCGCTCTCGGGCACCATGGCCATCTCCGAGACCTCGGTCCGCGACGCCGAGGTCCTAGCTATCAACGAGATTAACGCAGCAGGCGGCGTCCTGGGCAAGCAGCTCGTCCCCGTGATCGAGGACGGCGCCTCTAGCAACGCGACCTTCTCTGAGAAGGCCACCAAGCTCCTGGACTCCGACGGCGTGGCCTGCGTCTTTGGCTGCTGGACCTCGGCGTCTCGCAAGGCGGTCCTGCCCGTTTTCGAGTCCAAGAACGGCCTGCTTTGGTACCCCGTCCAGTACGAGGGCATGGAGTCGTCCAAGAACATCTTCTACGTGGGCGCCGCCCCCAACCAGCAGATCGTTCCCGCCGTCGACTACCTGGCCCAAAACTACGGCCCCAAGATCTTCCTGGTGGGCAGTGACTACGTCTTCCCGCGCACGGCCAACTCGGTCATCAAGGCCCAGGCCGCGGCCAAGGGCTATGAGATCGTGGGCGAGACCTACACCCCCATGGGCCACACCGATTACGCCACGATCATCAACAAGATCCGCGCCGCCAAGCCCGACTTTGTCTTCAACACCTTGAACGGCGACTCCAACGTGAGCTTCTTCAAGCAGCTCAAGGACTCGGGCATCACCTGCGACGACGTCATGACCTGCTCGGTTTCCATCGCAGAAGAAGAGGTCGCCGGCATCGGCGCCTCCTACGTCGAGGGCCACCTGGTGAGCTGGAACTACTACCAGTCCACCGACACGCCCCAAAACGAGAGGTTCGTCAAGGCCTACAAGGCCGCCTACGGCGAGACGCGCGTGACCGACGACCCCATCGAGGCCGGCTACGACGCCGTCTACCTGTGGAAAGCCGCCGTCGAGGCAGCCGGCTCGACCAACGTCGACAAGGTCCGCGCGGCCGCGGGCGGCATCACCTTTGAGGCCCCCGAGGGCACGATGACGATCGACGGCGACAACCAGCACATGTACAAGCCGGTTCGCATCGGCCGCATCAACGCCGACGGCCTGATCGACGAGGTCTGGTCCACGGGCGACCCCGTCAAGCCCGACCCGTACCTTAAGACATACGACTGGGCCGCTGGCCTTAGCAACTAGGAGGTGTGACGTGGAAACCATCCTTATGCAGGTGTTTAACGGCATCAGCCTAAGCTCCATCCTGCTTTTGGCCGCCATTGGCCTGGCCATCACCTTTGGCCTCATGGGCGTCATCAACATGGCCCACGGCGAGTTCATGATGATCGGCGCCTACACCGCTTACGTCGTCCAGAACATCTTCAAGTCCGTGGCCCCCGACGCGCTGGGCGCCTACGTCCCCGTGGCCATCGTCGCGAGCTTCGTCGTGGCGGCACTTCTCGGCTTGGCATTGGAGAAGCTCGTCATCTGCCACCTCTACGGCCGCACCGAGGACTCGCTGCTGGTCACCTGGGGCGTGAGCCTCATCCTGCAGCAGGCCGCCCGCAACCTCTTTGGTTCGGCTAACGTGGGCGTCGAGGTCCCCGCTTACATGCAGGGCTCCCTGCAGATCGGCGGCGTCTACCTGCCCTACACGCGCATCTGGATCTTGGTCATCGCGCTGGTCGCCCTGGCCGCGGTTTACGTCTTGATGTTCAAGACCCGTTGGGGCCGCAACATCCGAGCCGTCATGCAAAACCGCCAGATGGCCAGCGCCCTGGGCGTCAACACCCGCCGAATCGACGGCGTGACCTTTGCCTTTGGCTGCGGCCTTGCGGGCCTGGCCGGCTGCACCTTGACCTGGATCGGCCTCATTGGCTCCACCTTGGGCCAGAACTACATCGTCAACGCCTTCATGACCGTCGTCGTGGGCGGCGTGGGCTCGATCTTTGGCTCGGTCTTTGGCGCCGCGTTCATCGGCGTTGGCCAGTCGGCCTTCGAGTTCTTGACCGACGCCTCCATCGGCCAGGTCCTGATCTTTGTCTGCATCGTCATCCTGCTTCAGTTCAAGCCCAAGGGCCTCTTCGAGACCCACAACCGCTCGCTCGAGGATTAAGGGGGTGTTCCGCTAAATGTCCGAGAAGAAATCCTACAAATGGGTCGTCGCGGCCGTCGTCTTTGTCCTGCTCGCCGTCGCCCCCTTCGTGTTGCCGATGTTTCGCGTGAGCCTCATCGCCAAGTACATGTGCTTTGCCATCGTGGCCCTGGGCCTCGACATGATCTGGGGCTACACGGGCATCATGAGCCTGGGCCACGGCGTCTACTTTGGCCTTGGCGCCTACGTCATGGCCATGTATCTCAAGCTCGAGGCCTCGGCCGGCTCGCTTCCCGATTTCATGACCTGGGCCGGGTTCGACAGCCTGCCCTTCTGGTGGTCGCCCTTCACCAACCCGGCCTTCGCCTTTGTGATGGTTATCGTTGTGCCGGTAGCCGTGGCCGTCGTGATCGGTCTTCTCACCTTCTTGAACCGCATCAAAGGCGTCTACTTCACGATCCTTTCGCAGGCGCTGGCCATGATCTTGTCGGTCCTGCTCATTGGCTGCCAGCAGTACACCGGCGGCTCCAACGGCCTCACCGATTTCGACACGCTGCTGGGCTTCTCGCTTGACGCGAGCTCGACCAAGTTGGCCCTTTACTACGTGACCCTGGCCGTCCTGATCGCGCTCTTCTGCCTGTGTACCTTCCTGGTGGGCCGCCGCGTGGGCAAGATCTTGATCGCCATCCGCGACTCCGAGAACCGCGTGCGCTTCACCGGCTACAACACCGCGTTCTTCAAGGTCTTCGTCTACGCGCTGTCCGCCGCCATCGCGGGCATCGCCGGCGCCCTTTACGTGAGCCAGGTGGGCATCATCACCCCGTCTGACGTGGCCGTCTCTCCCTCCATCGAGATGATCATCTGGGTCGCCATCGGCGGCAAGGGCACGCTTGCCGGCCCCATCCTGGGCGCCCTTCTCGTCAACGGCGTGAAGACCTTCGCGTCCGAGAGCTTCCCCGACCTGTGGAGCTACGGCCTGGGCCTGGTTTGCGTCCTGGTCATCCTGTTCTTGCCGGGCGGCCTGATGTCGATCAAGGACGTCCCCGCGCGCTTTGCCGCCTGGCGCGAGCGCAAGTCTGGCGCCGTCGTACCCACCGAGCTCAAAGAAGAAGGAGGTCAGGCATAAATGTTTGACTCTGCAACCGCCACCGTCGCACCTACGGCCACAACCGACGGCGAGAAGCCCGCGCTTCTCTCCATCGAGGACGTCTCGATCAACTTTGGCGACTTCAAGGCCATCAAGGGTGTCACGACCTCTGTAGGCGAGAACGAGATCCGCTTCTTTATTGGCCCCAACGGCGCCGGCAAGACCACGATGCTCGACGCCATCTGCGGCAAGAACAAGGTCTCGAGCGGCCGGATCGTCTACAAGGGCGAGTACGACCTCACCAAGATGCGCGAGTACAAGATCGCCAACTTGGGCATTGGCCGCAAGTTCCAGGCGCCCTCTGTTTTCAACGGCATCACGATCCTGGAGAACATGGAGCTGGCCGCCGCCGGCAAGCACACACTGTACTCCACCACGTTCAAGAAGCTCTCGGCCGACACCGAGGACCACATCCGCTACGTCCTGGACTTCATTGGCCTGGACAACAAGAAGTTCGAGTATCCCACGCGCCTTTCTCACGGAGAAAAGCAGTGGCTCGAGATTGGCATGCTGCTGGCCGAGAAGCCCGACCTGCTGCTGCTTGACGAGCCCGTCGCCGGCATGAGCCGGCGCGAGACCGAGCACACCGCCGAGCTTCTCCACAAGGTCAAGGACGAGTGTTCTGTGGTGGTCGTCGAGCACGACATGCAGTTTGCGAAGGACGTCTCGGATAAGGTCACCGTTTTTCACGAGGGCCAGATTCTGGACGAGGGCACAATGGACGAGGTGTCGAGCAACCAGCAGGTTATCGACGTGTACCTGGGTCGCGGAGGTGAGGCATAGATGGCCGAGAAGGTGCTTGAGGTCGCGGGCCTTTGGTCGGGCTACGGCGAGGGCATGGTTTTGCAGGGCGTCGACCTGGCCGCCGAGCGCGGGCGCGTTACCTGCCTGGTGGGCCGCAACGGCGCGGGCAAGACCACGACGTTGAAGACCGTGATGGGTCTTTTGCCCGCGGCGCAGGGTAGCGTGAAGGTCGCGGGTGCCGACGTCACGGCGCTGCCGCCGTACGCTCGCGCGCAGGCCGGGATTGGCTACGTGCCGCAGGGACGCGAGATTTTTCCGCAGCTCACGGTACGCGAGAACCTGCAGCTGGGCCTTGAGGCCCACGGCGGCAAGGACGAGCTTGACGAGTCGATCTTCGAGACGTTCCCCATCTTGAAGGAGTTTCTCGACCGCAAGGGCGGCGACCTCTCGGGCGGCCAGCAACAGCAGTTGGCGATCGCTCGCGCGATGATGGGCCGGCCCAAGGTCCTGGTCCTGGACGAGCCCACCGAGGGCATCCAGCCCAACGTCATCGACCAGATCGGCGACGTGCTCCGCGTGATTTCCAAGGACATCGCGGTCTTCATCGTCGAGCAGTATCTGGAGTTTGTCCTGGGCATTGCCGATGACTGCTATGTGCTTGAGAAGGGCCGCGTCATCATGCACGGCGCCCCCGCCGACCTTGATCAGGCCAAGCTGCAGGCGACGATGTCGCTCTAGCGGGGTTTCGCGGGCTATTTGGCGGTCTTGCGGGAACAAACTTCGCCGAATCAATGTCTTAATTTGGGATTGTTAGGTAGGCCGGGTTGGCGAGCTTCGCTGACCTGGCCTTTTGTTGTCGCGCGCAGCCTGGATACTCGGTGGTTGCGCAACAAGACATTGATTCGGCGAAGTTTCTTTCTGCGGGGCGGCCGGAAGGGGCGGTTTTGCCCGGTCTGGCGCTGCTTTGGCGCTGGTTTGGCGCCGCCCGGGCGCTCCCGGCCCTATGTTGTGGGCGTGTTTCGGCGTGTTACGGGTGATGTCCGGCCGCGTTAAGGCTCGGTGACCCGCGCGCAATGTGCCGTAGGATAGCTGCAGCAAACCCAACGAAGGGAGAGGTATGCGCCTTAACGACAAGGACCAGGAGAAGCTCATGCTGCACCTGGCCGGCCAGCTTGCCCACGAGCGCCGCGCCCGCGGCCTTAAGCTCAACTACCCCGAGGCCGTGGCCCTCATTAGCTCCGACCTGCTCGAGCTTGCCCGCGACGGCCACGACGTGAGTGAGCTCATGACCATGGGCCGTCAGATCCTCACGGCAGACGACGTCATGGACGGCGTGCCCGCCATGGTCAAGGAAGTCCAGGTAGAGGCCACCTTCCCCGACGGCACCAAGCTCGTCACTGTCCACGACCCCATCCAGTAGGGAGGCATATCTATGATTCCCGGCGAGGTTATCTGCGCCCCCGGCTCCATCGAGATCAACGCCGGCCGCGCGACCCGTGAGCTTTCTGTCACCAACCTGGGCGACCGACCGGTCCAGGTGGGCAGCCACTTCCACTTCTTCGAGGTCAACCGCTGCCTCTCCTTCGATCGCGCGGCCGCCTACGGTTACCGCCTGGACGTGCCCAGCGGCAACTCCGTGCGCTTTGAGCCGGGCGAGGAGAAGGTCGTCCGCCTTGTTGAGCTGGGCGGCAACAAGACCGTCTATGGCTTGAACGACCTTACCCGCGACGTCACCGCCCCGCGCACCGCCGCGGCCAGCCTGGAGCGCGCGCACCGCCGCGGCTTCGACGCCTACGTCGAGGGCGTCGCGACCGGCTTCGCCCCCGGCTGGGACGACGGTATCGACGCGGCTAAGGAGGCCTAAACGATGGCAACCCAGATTTCACGCGAGAAGTACGCGGCCATGTACGGCCCCACCACGGGCGACAAGGTTCGCCTGGCCGACACGAGCCTGGTCATCGAGGTCGAGCGCGACCTTACCACCTACGGCGACGAGGCCAAGTTTGGCGGCGGCAAGACCCTGCGCGACGGCATGGGACAAAACGTGCGCTCTACCAGCGCCGATGGTGTTCTCGACCTGGTCATCACCAACGCCTTGATCCTTGACTACACCGGCATCTACAAGGCCGACATCGGCATCAAGGGCGGCTACATCGTAGGCATAGGCCACGCCGGCAACCCCGACACCATGGACAACGTGACCCCCGGCATGACTGTGGGCGCAGGCACCGAAGCCCTGGCCGGTGAGGGCCTGATCGTCACGGCCGGTGGCATCGACACCCACATCCACTTCATCTGCCCGCAGCAGATCGATTGCGCCCTGTACTCGGGCGTGACCACGATGATCGGCGGCGGCACCGGCCCTGCCGACGGTACCAACGCCGTGACCTCGACGCCCGGCCCCTGGAACATCCACATGATGCTTAAGGCTGCCGAGGACTACCCCATGAACCTGGGCTTTACCGGCAAGGGCAACTGCTCGGACGAGCGCCCGCTGGCCGAGCAGATCGAGGCCGGCGCCATCGGCCTCAAGGTCCACGAGGACTGGGGCGCCACGCCCGCCGCGATCAACCACGCCCTTAACGTGGCCGACGCCTACGACGTGCAGGTTTCTCTCCACACCGACACCTTGAACGAGGCCGGCTGCGTCGAGGACACCATCGCCGCGATCGGCGGCCGCGCCATCCACACCTACCACACCGAGGGCGCGGGCGGCGGCCACGCGCCGGACATCATCCGCGCCGCGGCCGAGCCGAACATCCTGCCGAGCTCAACGAACCCGACCATGCCCTTCACGGTGAACACCCTCGATGAGCACATGGACATGCTCATGGTCTGCCACCACCTGGACAAGTCCATCCCCGAGGACGTGGCCTTCGCCGACTCCCGCATTCGCCCCGAGACGATCGCCGCCGAGGACGTCTTGCAGGACATGGGCGTCTTTAGCATGATGAGCTCCGACTCGCAGGCCATGGGCCGCGTGGGCGAGGTCGTGACCCGCACCTGGCAGACTGCCTCTAAGATGCGCGACCAGCGCGGCCCCCTGCCGCAGGACGAGGGCCACGGCAACGACAACTTCCGCGCCCGCCGCTACGTGGCCAAGTACACGATCAACCCGGCGCTAACCCACGGCATCGCCGACTACGTAGGCTCGGTCGAGGTGGGCAAGTTCGCCGACCTGGTGCTGTGGAACCCGGCCTTCTTTGGCTCGCGCCCCGACATCATCGTCAAGGGCGGCATGATCATCGCGTCCAAGATGGGTGACGCCAACGCCTCGATCCCCACGACCGAGCCGGTGACCTACCGCCACATGTTTGCCGCCGACGGCCTGGCCCGCGCCACGAGCTGCCTCACGTTTGTCTCGCAGGCTGCCCTTGACCTGGAGGTTCCCAAGCAGCTGGGCCTCAAGAAGCACTGCGCGGCCGTCCACGGCTGCCGCACCGTGACCAAGGCCGACATGCGCCTGAACGACGCCACGCCCGCCATCGAGGTCGACCCCGAGACCTACAAGGTCACCGTCGATGGCCAGGAGGCCACTTGCGAGCCCGCCAAGAAGCTGCCCCTGGCGCAGCTCTACAACCTGTTCTAAGGGGCCGGGCCTATGTTATGCGAGAAGGTCCTGGGCAACCTGGCCGATGACGAATGGGCCGCCGCCGTGGCGGCCGGCGCCGCGGTGGACTACGTGGACGTCGACTGGCACGAGGCGTTCAAGAAGCTGCACCGCAAGGTGAGCGCGGCGGGCCGCGAGGTGGGCGTGCGCCTGGGCGACTGGGTGCTTTCGCGCGGCCTGTCCAGCGGCGACGTCCTTGGCGTCGAAGAAAGCGCAGGCGGCGAGAAGACCGTTGTGGCCGTGCGCCTGTTGCCCACAAAATGCCTGGTCATCGACGTGGATGCAGGTCATGCGTTCATGCTGGCGCGCGTGGGCTGGGAGGTTGGCAACACGCACACGCCCCTCTTTTGGGGCGAGGGCGGGCTGCAGCTCTTGTGCGAGTACACCGAGCCTGTTGAGCGGCTGCTCACGGGCTTGCATGGCGTCAGCGTGACGGTGGGGGAGAAG
>CAVEMP010000016.1:11742-12992 GCA_963616835.1 uncultured Oscillospiraceae bacterium
CCGGCCCGCGAGCTGCTGCTTCTTCAGATCTGCGACTCCGTCTTTCCCATTGGCGCGTACTCGCACAGCTTTGGCCTGGAGACCTACATCCAGCTGGGCCTGGTCCACGACAAGGTCACGGCCGCCCGCTACGTCGAGCAGCAGGTTCGCTACCCCTTAACCTACACCGAGCTTCTGGGCATGCGTCTGGCCTATGAGGCCGCCACCGTCCGTGACCTGGGGCGCATTGCCCATCTCGAGGCCCTGATGGCCGCGGCCAAGGTCCCGGCCGAGTGCCGTGACGGCTCGCGTCGCATGGCGGCCCGCTTCTGCAAGACCGCGGCTGGTTTCCTTGACGGCCCGGCCGCCGAGTTCTTCTCGGCGTATGTTGGCGACGCGGCCACTCGCGCCAGCCACATGGTCAACGCGGCATACGGCGTCTTTGCGGCCGCAGCGGGCATCGACCTGGCCGAGCTCATGCGCCGCTACCTGTACGCGCAGGTCTCGGCCATGGTCGTGAACTGCGTGAAGACCGTGCCCCTGTCGCAGACGGCGGGGCAAGAGATCTTGTTCGACGCGGCTCCGGCGCAGGTCGCGGCGGTCGAGCAGGCGCTCGCCGCGCCCGAGGCCCTTCTCGGCCTCTCGATGCCCGGCTTTGACACCCGCGCGATCGAGCACGAGACGCTCTACTCGCGCCTCTACATGAGCTAGTCGGCGCCCCGCGCGGGTGTCCATTCTATAAGGAGAAGTTCAATGTCTTATGTGCGTATCGGTGTTGCCGGCCCCGTGGGCTCTGGCAAGACTGCCCTGATAGAGGCCCTTACCCGCAAGATGGCGGGCGAGTATTCGCTGGGCGTCGTGACCAACGATATCTACACCAAAGAGGACGCCGAGTTTCTGTGCGCCAACTCCGTCTTGCCGCCCGACCGCATTGTGGGCGTCGAGACGGGCGGCTGCCCGCACACCGCCATCCGCGAGGACGCCAGCATGAACCTCGAGGCCGTCGAGGCCATGGTCGAGGCGCACCCCGACATCCAGATCATGTTTGTCGAGTCCGGCGGCGACAACCTCTCGGCCACGTTCTCGCCCGAACTGGCCGACGCCACGATCTTTGTCATCGACGTCTCGGAGGGCGACAAGATCCCGCGCAAGGGCGGCCCCGGAATTATGCGCTCTGACCTGCTGGTTATTAACAAGATTGACCTTGCGCCGTACGTGGGCGCCTCGCTTGAGGTGATGGATCGCGACTCGCGCCGCATGCGCGGCGAGCG
>CAVEMP010000016.1:13388-23659 GCA_963616835.1 uncultured Oscillospiraceae bacterium
ACGAGCCAGGCCTTCGAGAAGATTCATCGCATGGAAGAGGGCCGCTCGGCCTCGCGCGCGACGCGCCTGGCTGTAGCTAACGGAGGCTACCTGGACTACAGTCCCCAGCCGATGATTCCCTTTGCCGATTCGTCTTTCTCGGCAACCACCGAGGTCGAGCTGGCCGGCCCGGATGCCCGCTTTGTCTACCAGGAGATTCTTTCCTGCGGCCGCGCCGCCCGCAGCGAGCGCTTTGGGTACCGCAGCTTCACCAATCACGTGCGCGTCGATGTGGCAGGGCGTCCGGTCTACCTGGACAACGTTGTCTTTGACCCAGCGACGATGCCCATGGAGGACTTGGGCCTCTACGAGGGATTTTCTCACCTGGGTAACCTCGTTTTGATCAATTGCCAGGTAGGGGAGGCCGCGTTCACCGCCGCCCGCGACTACCTGCGCGACGAGACCGGCGTGATTGGCGCCGCCGCAGGCTCACCCGTCGGCGCGGCCACCGGCACCGAGGCCATCTCGGGCGGAATCACCCGCCTGGCTACCGGCGACGTCTGCGTGCGCCTGCTCGGCCACCGCGCCCAGCGCCTCGAAGACGTCCTTTCTCGCGTCCGCGCCCTTCTCGCCTAGGCCCGCCAAACACAAACTTCTTCGAATCAATGTCTTAATCCGGACCGCCCGAGTAACGCCGCTATTCTCGCGTTCGCCAACTGGGCAAACGCAACGAGAAGGGCCCTGTATACCAGGGCCCTTCGAATTAAGACATTGATTCGCGCAAGTTTGTCTGTGCAACCCGCAAATCCACCCGCCGGCGGCCTAGCGCCCGCAGCACTTCTTGTACTTTTTGCCGCTGCCGCAGGGGCACGGATCGTTTCGACCCACCTTCTTGCGCGAGCCGTCCTCGTTTCTAAAATCGGGCACGCCCGTTAGCTTGGAGTGCAGCAGGGCCGGCGGCCAGCCGTTGTTGTCCCAGCGCGGCATGTCGTTACACAGGTTGAACATGCAGCCGATCAGCTCATTCTCGTGGCGCATGTCCTCAAAGCCCAGGCCCTGGTCAGCGACCCACTGGACCACCTTGGCGGGAGCCACGCCGTCGCAGAACATGAGGGCGACCTTCTCAAAGATGTGGTCGGCATAGAGCAGGTCGTTTTCGCCGTCGGGGATGTTCTCGTTGATGAACTGCAAAAACGCGCGGCCGCTCGGAAGGTCCTGCGCCCAGTCGACCAGGCAAGGCGCGGCAACCAGCTCGGCTGGCAGGGGCCAGGGGTCCTTACCCTCGCGTGCGTCCAGTAGGTTCTGCAACGGCCCCAGCTCGCCTAAGCAGATGCCGCCTTGGACGTAGACCTTGGTTCCCTTGGCTTGGACTTGGTCGAGAAGACCGGATTCCACCAGGTAAACGCCCGAGCCGTTCTCGTCACGATAGGCCTCGCAGGGCCCGCATTCGCTTGTGGCGTAGTCGATGATGGCTCGCACCAGCTCAAGCGGACCAAAGACGCCTGGGTATAAGCGGCCGAACTCCATCCCTGCCTCGTCCATGGCCACGATTCCGCGCGTCTCGATTAAAAGGTCGATAACGTCCCAGAGGTCGGCGAGGTTCTTGTAGTGGACAGAAAGTGCCTCGAGGTCGTGCCCGGCCAGGCGCTCGCGCACGATGTCGGGCATGACGCAGGTCGCGTGGTCGTCCTCGTCAAACCAGTAGGTGAGCAGCGGCAGCGGCTCGGCCAGGCTCTCCAAGGTCTCCAAGCCCTGGTAAGGGATCTCGATGCGCCCACCTGTCTCTACCAGGCGCTTTATGAACGGGAAGTGCTCGGGCACCAGCTCGCCCATGATTGGCTGGAGGTCGACCGCGGGGTCTGCCAAAAGCTCGGCGCAGGTCTCGACCAACTGAGCCTTCTTAAGGCCGCTCGTGCGCTTAGCCCCCATCTCCTTGGCGATCCTGGCCAGGTCGGCATTCTTCTCAAGCGCCGCCAAAGTTGCAAAGTCGCAGGTAGCCTGGCCTTTCTGGCAATATGTTTGCAGCCGACCCTTCATAAAGGTCCAGGTCTTCTCGCCGCTGGGTCGGCCTAACTGGCGCCTGGCTTCCTCCAGCACCAGCTCGTCGCGCTCCTCGTGCGGCACGTCGGCCAGCACGCCGCGGTGAAAACCCGGCCACGAGGTGGGCGGGTTCATGTCGTACTCGGTATCCTCGATGAACTTCTGCGTCTCGCGGTCAAGCGCCGCCTTCTTAAGGCCAGGAGCGACGGCGAGAAAACCCGTGCCTGTTGTGATTGCGGCCTTCTCGCGTGCCTCGGCAAACCAGCCCTCGTGGGCGGCCTTGAGGCCCGGCCCCATGGAGATGCCAATCTCGCTTATCTGTCCTGCATAGATGAGGTCGTCCTCAAAGGGAAGGAGCGCCAGCTCGGCCGTGCCGCGCTGGTCGTTGAGCATGCCGCCGATCTCGCGCGTGAGCCCCTTTGGCCTAAAGATGCGCCCCTCGTAAAGAAAGTCGACGGAGCCGTCCGGCCGCACCGCGTAGGGCATATGCTCGAAGATCGCATCTTTCCACGAGGCGGCGATCTTGAGGTCGCGCGCCGAGAGACGCGCCGGGTTCTGTTGCACGAACTCGTCGATGACCTTGGGGTTTCGCCACAGCTCGCAGGCGACCTTGTGCTGGGACTCGTCTGTGGGCAGCCCGTCGGGCGCCAGCTCAAGTTCGCCCAGGTCAAGGCACCTGTCGGTAAATAGAATCAGCGGGTCAAAGATAGAGAAGAAGCGCCTGACCTTGGGTTCGGTAAGAATCATGGGAACCCCTTTGAACGTGGTCGTCCTCGCGAGTATCCCATACTTGGCCTGGACTACCTAGGTGCGACCAGGTAGTTTCTTACTGTTTACCTTGTTTGTCATGAGCTTCTTGAGGCAAATTTACTCGAATCAATGTCTTAATTTGATTCGTCTGGGTATCGCGCCGATTCCGGCTCTTGCCAACTGGGCAAACGTTGGCGAATGGGCGCTGGCTACCCACGCCATTCGAATTAAGACATTGATTCGCGAGAGTTTGTTTTGCGGCGAGCGTGAACGGCATAATGATATGAAGCAAACCGCGTGAAAGGGGTCGCCATGGCCGAGAAGTACCTCCTAGTTATTGACATGCAAAACGATTTTGTCGACGGAGCGCTGGGCACGCCCGAGGCCCAGGCGATCGTCGCGGGCGTGGCGGCCCATGCCCGCGCCTTTGACGGCCACGTCGTCTTCACGCGAGACACCCACGGCCAAAACTATCTGGACACCCAAGAGGGTAAGAACCTGCCAGTCGCGCACTGCGTCGCGGGCACCCCGGGCTGGGAGCTTGCCCCGGCCATCGCCGAGGTGGCCGCCGCCCTCAACGTCCCCGTCTTCGACAAGCCTACCTTTGGCTCGACCGACCTGGCCGAGTGGCTCGTGGCCCGCAACGCCGAGGCCCCCATCGACTCCATCGAGCTCTGCGGCCTATGCACCGACATCTGCGTGGTGAGCAACGCCCTGCTAATCAAGGCCTTCCTGCCCGAGGTCCCCGTCGCCGTCAACGCGGCCCTTTGCGCCGGCGTCACCCCCGCCTCCCACGAGGCGGCCTTGGCCACCATGCGCAGCTGCCAGGTGCAGGTCCTAGCCCAATAACCTGCGTGCCGTTTGCCACGAAATGCCCTATACTTGCGTTCCAAAATCCCCAAAGAGCCGCAGCGACAGGAGCAATCGATGGCCGAGCAGACCGACAGCCTGCAAGATCAAGCGTACGAGATGATTCGCGAGAGGATCATCTTTGCCGAGTACAAGCCCGGCACCAAGCTCGGCGTCAAGGAGCTGTGCGAGAACCTTGGCCTGGGCCGCACTCCCGTGCGCGAGTCGTTCCTTCGCCTGCAGCAAGAAGACCTGGTAGAGACCGTGCCGCAGTCGGGCACCTACGTGTCCAAGATCAACATGCGCTACGCCGAGGCCGCCCGCCTTGCCCGCGAGTGCCTTGAGTCCGAGATCATCGTCGAGGCCTGCGCCAAGGCGACCGCCGCCGACGTCGCCCGCATCGAGCAGGTCATCGATGACCAGCGCGCCGCCCTTCTCGCAAACGACACCCGCCGTTTCTTTGAGAAGGACAACGAGATGCACCATCTCTTCTACACCATCGCGGGCCGCCCCGTGATCTGGCAGTGGTTGAACCTCACCAACACGCACTTCGAGCGTTTTCGCTGGCTTTCGGCCAACACACTGGGCGTCGACCCCAAGGAGGTCATCGGCCAGCACAGCGAGATGTGCCAGGCCATCCACGTGGGTGATACCAACCGCGCGAGCTACCTCGTGCGCAGCCACCTGCAGAAATCCCGCTTAGACGGCGAGAAGATCGCGCAGGAGTACCCGGAGTACTTCGAGTACTAGGCCGCTTGGCGGCCAGGCGGCCAGGCGCCCCGGCCGCGCCCCGCCACTTACATACCAGTCGCACGCCCTGCATTTCTCCGCAACATAACCGCATACAACCCAGATAAACCCCGCTCAAAGCCACGTTTATCCGCTGCTAACGTACGCTCACCGATAGAACGTGACCGCCTACGCCGCAAAACCATGGCTCAAATAGGGCAGAAGTGATATACCAGTTACGTAAACCAAGCTAGCCAAGCGCCGTCGGCCTCGACGGCGCCAAAAAAGAAGGGAAAGCAATGCCTACGCTCTCGCTCAAGAACTGGAAGGACTGCAAGGAAGACCTCGCCGCCGCGGGCGTGGCGCTTCCCACCTACGACGTCGACGCCGTCAAGGCCGCCGGCATGCAGCAGCCCGTGTGGATGCACTTTGGCGGCGGCAACCTCTACCGCGCCTTCCACGCTCAGATTGCTAACGCGCTTGCAAACAAAGGCCTGCTCACGCGCGGTGTCGTTGTGGCCGAGACCTTCCGTCCCTTCACCCTTGACGAGGTCTACGCCCCCTACAACTTCGACATCCTGCAGGTTGTCATGAACGCCGACGGCACCCTGGATGAGAACCTCATCGCGGCCACGGCTGGCGGCGTCTTTGCCAACGCCCAGCGCCCCGAGGACCTGGCCCGCACCAAGCGCTACTTCGAGTCGCCTGACCTGCAGCTGGCCACCTTCACCATTACCGAGAAGGGCTACGGCCTGCGCGATGCCGCCGGCAACCTCATGCCCTACGTCGCCGCCGAGTTTACCGCCGGCCCCGACGCTGCGGCCAGCACCATGGGCATCGTGTGCTCGCTGCTGCTTGCCCGCTTCAAAGCCGGCGCCGCCCCTATCGCCATGGTCTCGACCGACAACTTCTCGCAAAACGGCGCGCGCTTCCGCGAGGCCATTCTCACCGTCGCCAATGGCTGGCTCGAAAACGGCCATGTTGACCAGGCATTCGTTGACTATGTGGGCGATGAGACCCGCGTGAGCTTCCCCTGGTCCATGATCGACCGCATCACCCCCAACCCCTCGCCCGAGACCGAGGCCGCCCTCAAGGAGCAGGGCTGGTGCGACCTTGACCTGATCAAGACCTCTGGCCCCACCTTCGCCGGCTTTGCCAACACCGAGGCCTGCCACTACCTGGTGATCGAGGACTCCTTCCCCAACGGCCGCCCCGCCCTTGACCAGGGCGGCGTTATCCTGTGCGACCGCGAGACCGCCGAGCGCGCCGACACCATGAAGGTCACCGCCTGCCTGAACCCCCTGCACACCTGCCTGGCTGTCTTTGGCTGCCTGCTTGGCTATGACCGCATCTGGAAAGAGATGGAGAACCCCGACCTGGCATCCCTGGTCCACCACCTGGGCTACGACGAGGACCTGCCCGTGGTCGTGGACCCCAAGGTCATCGACCCGCAGTCCTTCATCGACGAGCTCACCAGCCAGCGTCTGACCAACAAGGCCCTGCCCGACGCGCCCCAGCGCATCGCCACCGACACCTCGCAGAAGGTCGCCATCCGCTACGGCCACACCTTGAACGCCTACCTGGCCGCCGGCAAGGACGTCAGCGGACTCACCTACATCCCGCTGACCATCGCCGGTTGGCTGCGCTACCTCATGGCCGTCGACGACAACGGCGAGAAGTTCGAGTGCAGCCCCGACCCGCTGCTCGACGTCCTGCAGGCCCACGTTGCTGGCCTTGAGCTGGGCGTACGTGACGCGGATGCCGTCCACGCCGCCGCCCAGCCCATCCTTTCCAACACCGAGATCTTCACCCTGGACCTCTACGCCGCAGGCCTTGGCGAGAAGATCGAGGGCTACCTGGCAGAGATGCTGGCCGGCCCCGGTGCCGTGGCCGCCACGATCCACAAGTACCTGTAAGTCGCGGCCGCCCGACGCGCCGCCCATCCCCGCGGCTGCCGCGTCGGGCCCCGCGCCCTTCTCCGCAACACCCCGCCCATAACCCGCGCGAGCCCCCGCGGCCGCGCCCAACGATTAAGGAAACCACCATGCAGCTGTCTTTCCGCTGGTACGGCCCCGAGTCCGAGAAGATCACCCTGCAGCAGATCGCCCAGATCCCCGGCTGCAAGGGCATCGTCGGCACCCTTTTTGACATCCCCGCCGGCGAGGTCTGGCCCCGCGAGCGCATCCACGCCCTGCGTGAGCAGGTCGAGGCCGCTGGCCTCAAGCTCGAGTGCATCGAGTCGGTCAACGTCTCGGACGACATCAAGATCGGCCTGCCCACTCGCGACGCCCACATCGAGGCCTACAAAGAGACCATCGAGAACCTGGCCGCCGAGGGCATCAAGTGCATCTGCTACAACTTCATGCCCGTCTTTGACTGGGTGAAGTCCGACCTTGACTACACCCTGCCCGACGGCTCCAAGACCCTCGCCTTTGTCAAGGCCAACATCCCCGACGACCCGCAAGAGATCATCGACCGCGTCTCCAACGGCTCCGGCGACCTCACCCTTCCCGGCTGGGAGCCCGAGCGCCTGGCGCAGGTCCGCGCCCTTCTCGACGCTTACAAGGACGTCGACGAGGACAAGCTTCGCGAGAACCTGGTCTACTTCCTCAACGCCATCATGCCTACCTGCGAGAAGTGCGACGTCAAGATGGCCATCCACCCCGACGATCCCCCGTACTCCATCTTTGGCCTGCCCCGCATCATCAAGAACCGCGAGGACCTGGACTGGCTGTGCAACGCCGTGGACACCCCCTACAACGGCATCACCCTGTGCTGCGGCTCCATCGCCGAGGACCCGGCCAACAACGTCTATGACATCCTGGACGAGTTCAGCGCCCGCGGCCGCATCCACTTTGTCCACATGCGCAACATCAAGTACATCAGCCCCGAGGTCGAAGGCAACAAGGACTTCTACGAGGCCCCGCACCCCAGCGCCTACGGCTCGCTTGACCTGGTGCGCATGATGAGCGTCCTGCACAAGAACGGCTTTGACGGCTACATGCGCCCCGACCACGGCCGCATGATCTGGGGCGAGACGGGCCGTCCGGGCTACGGCCTCTACGACCGCGCCTTGGGCATCGCCTACATCAACGGCGTGTGGGAGACCCTGGACAAGGCCACCGGCGCCGACGCGACCGTGTCTGCCAAGAAGGGCGAGTAGCAGCCATGCTCCTCAACGACGACTTCCTTCTCACCACCGAGTGGGCGCGCCGCCTGTTTCATAACCACGCCGAGAAGATGCCGATTATCGACTATCACTGCCACCTGGTGCCGGCCGAGATCTACGAGAACCGCAGCTACGACAACCTGGCGCAGGTGTGGCTCTACGACAACGGCTTTGGCGACCACTACAAGTGGCGCCTGATGCGCGCCAACGGCACGCCCGAGTCGGTGATTCGCGGGGACGATGACTATGCCAAGTACCTGGCCTTCGTTGACGCCGTCGAACGCGCGGTGGGCAACCCCATCTACGAGTGGAGCCACCTGGAGCTGCGGCGTTTCTTTGGCATCGACCTTACGATCTGCCGCAAGAACGCCCAGGCCATCTGGGAGCAGGCCAACGCCCTTCTCGCCACGCCGGACTTTAGCGCGCGCCGCCTGATCCAGCGTATGAACGTGATGTGTGTCTGCACGACCGACGACCCCGCGAGCGACCTGGCCTACCACAAGCTGCTTGCGGCCCAAGAGACCGAGTGCGGCTTCAAGGTCCTGCCCACCTTCCGTCCCGACGGCCTGATGGGCATCGACGCGCCGGGCTTTGTGGCCTATGCCGATAAGCTCTCGGATGCGTCGGGTATCGACGTCGTTGACTGGCCGAGCCTCAAACGCGCCGCAGCTCAGAGGCTTGACGTCTTCCACGAGGTGGGTGGCCGCCTGGCCGACCACGGCATGAACTCCTTTGTCTTTTGCCCGGCCGCAGACGACGTGATCGACGACATCGTGTGCCGCGTGCTCAACGACGAGGGTTGCACCGCCGCCGAGGCCGCGGCCTACCAAAGCGCGCTCACGCTCTTCCTCATGCGCGAGTACGCGGCGCGCGGCTGGACCCTGCAGCTGCACATGAACTGCTTCCGCAACAACTCGTCCAAGAACTTCGTGGCCCTGGGCGCCGATGCGGGCTTCGATACCGTGGGCGACCAGCCCGACATGGTCTACCAGGTCAAACGCCTGCTCGACGCCGCCGAGTCCTCCGACGGCCTGCCCCAGTGCATCCTGTACAGCCTTAACGAGGCTGACTGGATGGGCCTGGCCTCCTTGGCCGGCGCCTTCCAGTGCGCCCCGTCTGCGCCCAAGATCCAGTTTGGCTGCGCCTGGTGGTTTAACGACACCTTCACGGGCATCAAGCGCCAGCTCACCATGGCCGCCGAACAGGGTCTTCTCGGCAACTTCACTGGCATGCTCACCGACTCGCGCAGCTTTCTTTCGTACCCGCGCCACGAGTACTTTCGCCGTGTGCTTTGCCACACGCTGGGCGAGTGGGTCGAGCAGGGCCGCTTGCCCGAGGACGAGGACTACCTGGGCGGCATCGTCGAGGACATTTGCTACAACAACGCTCATTCATACTTTGGTTTCTTTGAGTAGAGGGGAAGCCGTACCATGCGCACTTACATCAACTTGAACCAGGGCTGGGATTTCACGGGTCCCACCGGCGCCGTTGAGAAGGTCGACGTGCCCCACACCTGGAACGCCATCGACGGCCAGGACGGCGGCAACGACTACTGGCGCGGCACCTGCACCTACCAGCGCAGCTTTGACGCGCCTGCGTTCGACCCCGCCACGCAGGTCGTCTACCTGGAGTTCGAGGGCGTCAACGCCTCGGCCGACGTCGAGGTCAACGGACAGGCCCTGTGCCACCACGACGGCGGCTACTCGACCTTCCGCGTGAACGTCACCGACGCGCTGGTCGCGGGCGCCAACACCCTGCGCGTGGCCGTCGACAACTCCAAGAACGATCGCGTCTACCCGCAGAAGGCCGACTTCACCTTCTACGGCGGCATCTACCGCGATGTCAAGCTGCTGGTCGTCTCGTCGACGCACTTTGCGCTTGACTACTACGGTACCCCCGGTCTCAAGGTCACCCCGCACATTGCAGACGGCGAGAAGGACGCCCAGGTCCAAGTCGAGTCCTGGGTCGAGGGCCCCGCAGCCGACGCGGCCCGCGTGCGCGTGAGCCTGGTCGACGCTGCCGGCACCCAGGTCGCGGCAGGGGAGGGCACCGACGTGACCCTGGCGCTTGCCGACGTCCACCGCTGGGACGGCGTGGACGACCCGTACCTCTACACGGCCAAGCTGGAGCTTCTCGGTAAGGACGGCGCCGTGATCGACGAGGTGTCCGCCCGCTTTGGCGTTCGCTCGTTCCACATCGACGCCGACAAGGGCTTCTTCTTGAATGGGCGCGCCTACCCGCTGCGCGGCGTGTCTCGCCACCAGGACCGCAAGGGCATTGGCAACGCGCTTACGCCCGAGCAGCACCTTGAGGACATTCAGATCATCAAAGAGATCGGCGCCAACACAGTGCGCCTGGCCCACTACCAGCACAACCAGGTGTTTTATGACGCCTGCGACGAGGCCGGCTTTGTGGTGTGGGCCGAGATCCCCTATATCTCCGAGCATATGCCCAACGGTCGCCAGAACACCTTTGACCAGATGCACGAGCTGATCGTGCAGAACTACAACCACGCGAGCATCTGCGTGTGGGGCCTGTCCAACGAGATCACCATCTCGACCAAGGACAAGGCCGACATGCTGGACAACCACCGCGTGCTCAACGACCTGGTGCACAAGATGGACCCGTCGCGCCCCACGACGCTGGCGTGCTATGCCATGTGCGGGCCCTTCAACAAGAGCGCGTTTGTGAGCGACGTGGTCGCGTGGAACCTGTATCTGGGCTGGTACGTGCCTGGTTTGTGGCTCAACAAGGC
>CAVEMP010000016.1:24431-25804 GCA_963616835.1 uncultured Oscillospiraceae bacterium
GCAACCCTCTGACCTGCGGTTTCCTATTCGCAAAATGCCTGTTTACTTAGCCAGAGCGGATTCGTTGGCACATTTGTCGCGTTTTTTGATTTCTGGACCTTGGCCGGCGGCGGGCTTTTGTGGAAGGGTAATGGTGAGTCGCGAAACCACTGCTTGGGTTACGAATGTCATAAATGAAAAAAGCCAGGTAAAAGCGGTAATCGCTGGTTTGAAAGCAAGTATACCAGTGAAAAATATGAAACAATTCAACAGCTGTGACCGTTCAAAACTTCGGCCATTATTTGCATTTAGTCAAGCAACTGGACGGGAAATTACGTCCGTTCGCCTACAAATCGGTGCCGTTTGCGGTTCTGGTATATCAGTCCGGCAGGAATCCTGTCACTATGGTCTTGCTGATATACCAGTCATGGCCGGGTAGGGAAGAGACGTGCCCGGCCGACGGCGGCCAACTTGGCACCGCGTGCCAAAAACCGCCGAGGGATACAAGGAAAGGAACGTAGCATGAGCACTTCCAAGAACATGCACGCAAACGGAAAGGAGGCGCTGTAATGAGCAACGAGACTAAACCCAAGAACATGCTTACGCGCCGCGGTTTCGTAGGCGTGGGCGCCCTGGGCCTTTCGGCCGCCGTGGGCGCGGGCAGCGTTATGGAGCAGTTTAGCACCACGCTCGACACCAACCTGGGCACCGTGAGCGAGAAGCTCACCGCCGAGAGCACCGACGCCGAGCCCCTCTACCAGGCCTTCAAGCCTTCTGAGGACCTCCTTAACACCGACGGCTCGGGCAACTCCCACGCCATCATCCAGAAGGCCATCGACCTCAACCGCAAGCAGGCGGCCGAGGGCGCCGTCCTGGTGAAGAACGAGACCTCCAACGGCGGCGGCCTGCCGCTTCGCGCCGGCTCCAACGTCACCCTCTTTGGCGTTCGCTCCGAGGTCCCCATGCTGGGCTCCAGCTTTGGCCTCAAGCTCTTTGGCCCCTGCATCACCTTGAAGCAGGCCCTGGAAGACGACCGCACCGATTTTGCCAACACCATCGTCACCAACGTCAACCGCCAGACCCTGGCCGTTGCCCCCACCATGAACTCCTGGACCGGTGACGAGTTTGACTTCGACGGAGCGGGCCTTAATGTCAACCCCGTTATGTCGCAGGCCTACTCCAAGCTCAACGAGACCTTGAACCACGCTCACTGCGAGATGACCGTGGCCACCTATGACCCCAAGGAGCCCAGCGTCTCTGATATCGAGGGCGTGGCCGCAGACTTCCGCTCGAGCTTCAACGATTACAAGGACGCCGCGATCGTCGTCATCTCGCGCCCCACCGCAGAGTCCGTCGACTACCTGCCGGGCGCCGTGGCCGAGGGCCTGGGCGTC
>CAVEMP010000016.1:26065-30543 GCA_963616835.1 uncultured Oscillospiraceae bacterium
CCCGCCATGCAGAACATGGGCGACTTCTCGTATGCCAACGCCGACATCTTGACCCGTCCCGCCGGCATCTTTGGCGACGTGGCGACTAAGTACGTCATCGAGTGCGAGGGCATCTACATTGGCTACAAGTACTACGAGACGCGCTATGCCGACTCTGTGCTTGGCCAGGGCAACGCCACCGGCTCGGCCGGCGCCACCGTGGGTGACTCTTGGTCCTACGCCAACGAGGTTGTCTATCCCTTTGGCTATGGCCTTTCCTACACCACCTTCGACCAGCAGATTATGGGCACCCCCGAGCTCGAGGTCAAGAAGGACTCCAAGACCGGCGCCACCACGGCCTACCTCACCTTCAACGTGAAGGTCACCAACACCGGCGACGTGGCCGGCAAGTCCGTCGTCGAGGTCTTTGGCCAGGCTCCCTACACCACCGGCGGCATCGAGAAGTCCGCGATCCAGCTTCTTAACTTCGAGAAGACCGGTGAGCTTGCCTCCGGCGCGTCCGAGACCGTGACCGTCAAGTGCGACCTGCAGTACATCGCCAGCTGGGACAGCTCGTACAAGAACTCCGACGGCACCGAGGGCTGCTATATCCTCGACCCCGGTGCGTACTACTTCACCGTGGGCAACGGCGCGCACGAGGCCGTGAACAACGTCCTTCTCGCCCATGGTGTGGCTGCTTCTGCCTTGACCGGCACCGGCGACGCCTCCAAGGTCTACAAGATGGATGTCACCGAGGAGGTCCTTTCTAAGACCACCTTCGCCATCTCTAAGAACGGCTACCAGGTCTCCAACCACCTTGAGTACGCCGACTGGAACCACTTCCAGCCCGGCGAGGTCACCTACCTGTCGCGCGCCGACTGGAACGGCACCTGGCCTGTGACCTACGACGCCATGACCCTGACCGACGCCGACCTCATCGACAAGCTCAACGGCCACTACTACGACCTCAAGACCGACGACGACGTGTCCGACGTCAAGTGGGGCCAGGAGTCCAGCCTCATGTTCTACGACATGGCTGGCAAGGAGTACGACGACGAGGCCTGGTCCGAGCTTCTGGACAAGATCACCCTCGAGGAGGCCCTCTACATCGCGACCTTTGGCGGCCCGTCCATCCCCGGCCTGTCCTCCATCGGCCTGCAGGAGCACTACCTCACCGAGAACGCCGGCAACGGCATCGTGCTTGCCTTGAACGCCAGCAAGGACACCGACGCCCCCTGGACCATCTCGAGCTCCGACGCCAACGGCGCGTGGAACGGCGCCGTCTTTGGCAACGCTCCTTTGACCGCCGCCTCGTTCAACAACTCCCTGTACTTCGAGATGGGCGAGTTCATTGGCGAGGAGAGCCTCTTCACCGGCATCGCCATGCTCTGGGGCCCGGGCTTGAACGTCCACCGTCACCAGTACAACGGCCGCACCGGCGAGTACTACGCCGAGGACCCCATTGTCTGCGGCAACTGCGCCATGGAGTACTCGATGGGCGCCCTTGAGTACGGCCTGATTGCCTCGCCCAAGCACTTTGCCTTCAACGACCAGGAGACCAACCGTGCCGGCGTTGCTCCCTACATGACCGAGCAGCAGGCCCGCGAGAACGAGCTTCGCGGCTGGCAGATCGCCTTCGAGGCCACCGACTACGACACCGAGACCCACAACGCCAACATGACCGGTCTCATGACGTCCTTCTCTAAGGTCGGCCCCGTCGAGTGCACCTGCTCCACCGGCCTTATGACCGACATCTTGAAGAACGAGTGGGGCTTCCGCGGCTACGCCGTCACCGACATCTACGACGACACCGACCTGTGGACCTCTGTCTTGGTCGCCGGCACCACCTGCTTCGACACCCGCGGCATCTCGGGCTTCTACAACTCCACCACCCTGGAGAACTGCTCGACCTTCGCCAGCCAGCTGGACGGCGTGACCATCGGCGCTTCCAAGGTCGCCGGCGACGCCACCGTGCAGAAGGCCGTCAAGGAGTCCGCGCACATGGTCCTTTACGCCATGACCCAGTCCAACCTGGTCAACCGTTACAACAGCACGACCCGCATGGAGAAGCAGATGACCTGGTGGCGCGGAGCCTACCTGGGCACCGCCGCAGCCTTCGGCGTCATTGCCGTCGGCGCCGCCGCCTCTGCGGTCATGAACTCGCGCAAGAGCGAGAAGAAGGAGGCTTAAGCTATGGCATCCGCATCCGTTAAGAAGGGCGCCGGCCTCTACGCCGACGTCGTGGCCATCATCTTGGCTGTGGTGGGTATCGTCGCCATGTTCGTGTCCAACAGCTTTGGCGCAGGCTATGAGTTCTCGGGCATCGCCCTTACCTGCGTGCTGGCCATCGTCGGCATCGCGCTTGTCGCCGTTGCCGTCTACACCGACATGCAGCGCGCCGAGAAGGGCCCCGGCCTTGTCGCCCTCTTCGCCCTGGCCGTCGCCATCTTCCTGTTTGTCTACTGCGGCGTGCAGGTCGTGGCCTCCCGCGCCCTGACCATCTCGGGCCTGTTCTCGTGGAACTCCATGGACACCACCGGCTGGCAGATGTTCTACGCCGCCGTGGTCTCGGCCGCAGGCCTCGTGCTTTCTGCCGTTGTTCTTACTGTCGGCTGCTTCCTGCCTATTGCCAAGAAGGCTTAGGCGAGAAGACCCGGCAGGCCCGCGCCGCAGTGTTGCCCCTCAGCGCGGCGCGGGCCCCAAGGTAGGGTAGGGCGGGATTCCTCTTCCCCTTTCCTTGCCCGTCCCTGCCCTTCTCGGCGGGCCGCCTGACTTCCCGTCGCAGGCGGCCCGCGTTTTCATATCCCATGGGGCTCGCGTACTGTTCCGGCGGTGCGCAGCCCCGCACCATCTCAAGCGTGCCAAGTCGAAGGAAGGATCCTCACATGGCAGATAAACCCCAAGCACAAGGCGAGAAGGAGGCGAGCGCCGGCGCGGCCTCTGGTCTTAACCAGGCTAAGCTCTACCAGCTCGTTCTCTTCCCGTTTAACAACGGCGCGACCAACGTCTATTACGTCCTTCTCATGAACTACATCGCCTACTACGCCAACGGCGTGTTGGGCTTGGTTCTTGCCTTCGCGACCACCATGGTCACGGTCACGCGCGCCCTCGATGCCTTCATCGACCCCATCGTGGGCATGATGATTGACCGCACCGAGACCAAGTTTGGTAAGTTCCGCCCGTTCATGGTCTTGGGCAACGTGGTGATGATCGTCTCGTCGCTTCTTCTCTTCTACGGCACCCGCCTGATCCCGGCAGACGCCACCGCCGTGAAGTACGTGCTCTATACCGTGTTCTACATCCTGCTTATGGTGGGCTACTCGATCCAGACGTCGTGCACGCGCTCGGGCCAGACGTGCTTGACCAACGACCCCAAGCAGCGCCCCACCTTCACGTTGTTCAACACCATCGCGTCGCTGGTGGGCATGGGCGTCACCATGGCCGTGGCCTCGATCGTGGGCGGCAACGTGGGCTTTGGCACCGAGGCCTTCTTCAACTTCTTGATCCCGCTGGTCATCATTTTGTCTGCTGCCTTGACCGCGCTTGCCGTCATCGGCATCGCCGGCAAGGACAAGAAGGAGTACTGGGGCCTTGGCGGCAAGTCCGAGGACGAGGAGAGTAAGCTCTCCATCAAGGACTACGTGCAGATCTTCAAGTCCAACAAGGAGCTGCAGCGCCTTATGGTTGCCGCTTCTGGCACCAAGTTCGCCTTTGCCGTTGCCACCAACACCTCTGTGGGCATCCTGCTCTATAGCTGCATGATGGGCAACTACAACGGCCTCTACCTGCCCATGTACGTCATTGGTTATGTCTTCTCGGCGCCGTTCTTCATCGGCGGCCTTAAGGTGAGCCAGAAGTACGGCCAGAAGAAGACCCTGGTGAGCTTCACCTCGTTGGCGCTGTTGCTGTACCTGGGCGTCGTGGTTCTTCTCGCCATGTGGGACCCCAACAACGCGGCGATGAACCTCACGATCTTCTCTACCGAGGGCGGCTTCCACCTGACGCTCAACCCCTACACGGTCATCTTCATCGTGCTTTACGGCCTGGGCTACGGCGCGTACTACTCCACCGCCGACATGGCCATCCCCATGATCGCTGACTGCTCGGACTACGAGATGTACCGCTCGGGCAAC
The DNA here is from genome assembly GCA_963616835.1 of uncultured Oscillospiraceae bacterium. GTDB lineage: Bacteria > Actinomycetota > Coriobacteriia > Coriobacteriales > Atopobiaceae > Paratractidigestivibacter. The sequence continues at coordinate 30,178 of CAVEMP010000016.1, forward strand.
TACGCGCCCGGCGTCATTGGCACGCTGTTCTCGTTTGTTGATAAGCTGGTGAGCTCGCTTTCGACCACCGTCGTGGGCATCGCGCTTCTGGCCGTGGGCCTGACCGAGCTTCCCGACACTACCACCGCCTACGCCGGCGGCATGAACTGGCTGACCATCGTGCTGTTCTGCGTGATTCCCATGATCGCCTGGGTGCTGACCCTGGTCGCCATGAAGGGCTACACCCTGACGGGCGAGCGCATGAAGGAAATCCAGGCTGTCAACGCCTGCCGCAAGGACGCGATTGCAGACGGCATGGCCGTCGACGAGGCGCTTGCCAAGTGGCAGACCATCGACCAGGTTCCTTCGCAGTACCGCGCGGAGTAG
>CAVEMP010000017.1:0-7666 GCA_963616835.1 uncultured Oscillospiraceae bacterium
GCCAGATCGTCATGATCCCCGGCGGCTTCTCGGGCGGCGACGAGCCCGATGGCTCTGCCAAGTTCATCACCGCGTTCTTCCGCGCACCCGAGGTCACCGAGGCCGTGCGTGAGCTCCTGCAGTCCCGCGACGGTCTGATGCTAGGCATCTGCAACGGCTTCCAGGCGCTCATCAAGCTGGGCCTTGTCCCTTACGGCGACATTCGCCCCATGGACGACTCCTGCCCCACGCTGACCTTCAACACCATCGGCCGTCACCAGAGCCGCTTGGTGCGCACGCGCATTGCCAGCAACCTTTCGCCGTGGCTGTCCAAGTGCGACGTCGACGATGTCCACACCGTGGCCATCTCGCACGGCGAGGGCCGCTTTGTGGCCTCTGACGAGCTGGTTTCGTCGCTTATCGCCGCAGGCCAGGTGGCCACGCAGTACGTCGACGAGGCCGGCCAGCCCGGCATGAGCTTGGACGTCAACCCCAACGGGTCGGTCCTTGCCATCGAGAGCATCACCAGCCCTGACGGTCGCGTCCTGGGCAAGATGGGCCACACCGAGCGCAGCGGCAACGGCCTGTACAAGAACGTTCCCGGCAACAAGTACCAGCCCCTCATCGAGGGCGGCGTGAGTTACTTCACCGATTAACGACGGGTTTCTCACGTAAAACAACGGGCCGGACGCAGGATAAAACTGCGTCCGGCCCGTTTTTGTGGCGAGAAGCCCTGCTAGAGGGCGAGAAACGCCTGGTGGATTGCGGGGCTGTGGTCTAGCTCGGGATGGAAGGCCAGGGCCAGCTGGTTCTTCTGGCGCACGGCCACGATGCGGCCGTCGACCTGGGCCAGGACCTCGACATCGGGGGCGGCCTCGACCACGTACGGTGCGCGGATGAACGTCAGCGGCAGGTCCTGCCCCACCCCGGCAACATCGGCCACAGCGTGAAAGCTGCCCAGCTGGCGGCCATAGGCGTTACGGCAAACCTCGACGTCCAAGGTTCCCAGGCGAGGCGTGCCCTTGTCGTCGTGAGCACTTAGGCGCCGGGCCAGTAAGATCAATCCCGCGCAGGTCGCAAGCACTGGCATGCCGTCCAGAATGCGCTCGCGCAGGCCGTCGAGCATCCCCAGCTCGGCCAGCAGCTTGCCCTGCGTGGTGGACTCGCCGCCGGGAAGCACCAGACGGTCGAAGGGTTGCTTAAGGTCTGAGGCTTGACGCAACTCGACGGTTTTCTCGCCTAGTTGGGAAAGCTTTTGCTCATGCTCGATAAAGGCCCCTTGAACAGCCAAAACAGCGGTTGTCATAACCTGGGCCTACCTTCCGCGCTCTTCCATGATGATTTCAATCTCATCGGCGTTGATGCCCACCATGGCCTCGCCTAGGTTGGCCGAGAGATCGGCAATCAAGGCCGCGTCGGTATAGTTGGCCACGGCCTTGACGATGGCGGCCGCGCGGCGGGCCGGGTCGCCGCTCTTAAAAATGCCCGAGCCCACAAAGACGCCCTCGGCGCCCAGCTGCATCATCAACGCCGCGTCGGCAGGCGTTGCCACACCACCGGCCGCGAAGTTGACAACAGGGAGCTTGCCCGTCTGGTGAACCTCGCGCAGCAGGTCAACGGGCACAGCCAGCTGCTTTGCGGCCTCAAAGAGCTCGTCTTCGCGCAGGGCCACCACGTCGCGAATCTGCTTTTGGATCTTACGCATGTGGCGCACGGCCTGAACCACGTCGCCGGTGCCCGGCTCGCCCTTGGTGCGGATCATCGTGGCACCCTCGGCTACGCGGCGAAGCGCCTCGCCCAAGTCGCGCGCGCCGCAAACAAAGGGCACGTCAAAAGCCGTTTTGTCGATGTGATACGTGTCGTCTGCCGGGGTTAAGACCTCCGACTCGTCGATGTAGTCGATCTGGATGGCCTGTAAGACCTGGGCCTCGACGATGTGCCCAATGCGACACTTGGCCATGACGGGAATGCTCACGGCCTCTTGGATCCCACGGATCATTGCCGGGTCGCTCATGCGCGAGACGCCGCCCGCCGCGCGGATATCTGCCGGGATGCGCTCTAGGGCCATAACGGCACAGGCACCGGCCTCCTCGGCAATGCGTGCCTGCTCAGGGGTGGTAACGTCCATAATGACGCCGCCCTTGAGCATCTGAGCGAGCTGGCGGTTGAGGTTGACGCGTTCCTGGTTTTCTGCAGCCATGGTCTTCTCTCCTTTGATCGCTGGCGTGTAACGGCTCCATATCCTAACCGCCGTCTGGCCTGCAAAAAACACCCAATCCGTGACATAATCCCCATGCCAGAACCATGTCAGATTCTGGGAGTCAATATGACCAGATAGTCCCCTTCGATGATGGGACCTAAATCGCAGATTCTCGGCAAATTGAAGCGCTTTATGTGCGATTTAGGTCCCATCATCGAAAGAGGAGTCGGGAACCGGGAGGGTGTCGTGCTGGATTACGACTTGGGTAAGAAGGGGGATGCGGCGCTGTACGAGTTTCTGTACAGGTGCATCAAAAACGACATTACGTCGGGGGCGATTGAGGCAGGGGACAGGCTGCCGTCCAAGCGCGGGCTGGCGCAGCATTTGGGCGTGAGCGTCGTCACGGTCGAAGCAGCTTATGCCCAGTTGGTTGCCGAAGGCTATGTCTATGCCCGTCCCAAAAGCGGTTACTTTGCCTGCGAGCTGCCCCGCCCCGCCGCAGCCCCAGCCGCGACCCAGACGGCGAGAAGACCCCGACCAGCCGTAAACCCGCAGGTAGACGCCGCGCACACCGCCGCTCCCTCCCCCACCATCGACCTCACCGGCGCGAGCGCTCCTCTCGACGCCTCGGCCGCACGCCTGTGGTCGCGCGAGCTGCGCGCCGCCTGCGCCCAGGAGCCCGAGGACCTGCTCTTCTCGCCAACGCCCACGCAAGGCTCTCCCCGATTGCAGCAGGCCATCGCCGATCACCTGCGCCAGACCCGCGGCATGGCCGTCGAACCAACCTGCGTCGTGGTGGCGGCCGGCGCCCAGATCTTGGACAACATGCTGGTCCAGCTTTTGGGACGCGAGAAGATCTTTGCGGTCGAAGACCCCGGCTACCTGCGCCTCACCAGCCTCTACGCCGCCAACAACGTGCAGGTGGTTCACGTTGCCTTGGACCGCGAGGGCATCAAGCTGGACGAACTTCTTGCCGCTCAAGCCAGTGTGGTCCACATCATGCCGTCACACCAGTTTCCCACCGGGCGCGTGACCAGCATTTCTCGCCGATACGAGCTTTTAAGCTGGGCAAGCACGCCGCAACAGGACCGCTGGATCATTGAGGACGACTACGACTGCGAGTTTCGTCTGGCGGGGCGGCCCGTCCCTTCGCTGGCCAGCATCGACGCCGAGGGGCGCGTGATCTACACCAACACGTTCTCTAAGAGCATGAGCGCGGGCCTGCGCCTGGCCTACATGGTCTTGCCACCGCAGCTTGCCGAGCGTTTTTCCAGGCAGATGACCTATCTCTCGTCCACCGTAAGCTCCATCGAGCAGATCACCCTGGCGCGTCTGCTCGAATCCGGTGCCTACGAGCGCCACGTCATGCGCGTGCGCAAGCAGCAGCGAGAAGTACGTGATGCCCTTCTCGACGCCCTAAAGGCCAGTCCCGCAGCCGCGCGCCTGCACGTGGAAGAGGCTGACTCGGGCCTGCACTTTGTCCTGGCCGCGCAAACCGACAAAACCGAGGCCCAGGTCGCCGCAACGGCCCGCAAAGCCGGCGTGGCCTTGGCCCCTCTGGGCGACTTCGCACACCTGCCCGCAAATAAAGCCCAGGCAGACGGCCTGGCTCGCTTTGTCATTCAGTATGGCAGCATAAAAAGCGCCGACGTGCCCAAAGCCGTCGGCGTCATAGAACGCGCTATCTAGTTGTCGCGCCGCGGGCAGTAGCCCACCGCCCTCCGCTCGGCCTACGCGTGGATCCTGGTCCCGGAAAGCCCAGCCATGGTCTCGGACGCCTTCTCCAGCGCGCCGATAACCGCCACGCGATCCTTACCCGAGCGCACGAACTTGATGGCCGCGCGCACCTTGGGCTCCATGGAACCCTTGCCAAACTGGCCTTCGTTAGCCAGGCGCTCGGCCTCGTCGGCACTGATGTCCTCAAGGTCGCGCTGCTCGGGCGTACCCCAGTTCACGGCCACGTGCTCGACGGCGGTAAGCAGGAACAGCACCTGCGCCACACAGTCCTCGGCCAAAAGCTCGCCGGCCATATCCTTGTCAATAACCGCAGGAACGCCCTGGTAAACGCCCTTGTTGGACCAGTCGCGCACCACAGGGATGCCGCCACCGCCGCAGGCGATGACAATAAACTGATTGTCCAGCAGGTTCAAGATGCTCTCGGCCTCGACGATCTTCTTGGGCTCGGGGCTCGCAACGACGCGCCTCCAGCCGCGGCCCGAGTCCTCGACAAAGGTCTTGGATGGGTCCTCGGCCATTGCGGCCTTGGCGGCTTCCTCGGTCAAGAACGGGCCGATCGGCTTGGTGGGGTTCTCGAACGCTGGATCCTCGGGGTCGACCTCAATCTGGGTCACCACGGTGGCCGCGTGCCAGCGCTTGTAGCGGCGGTGCATCTCGCGGCCAATGGCCTGCTGCAGGTGGTAGCCAATGTAGCCCTGGCTCATGGCGCCGCACTCGGGCAAGTCCATCTCGGGCGTGCCAATGGCATCGTGAGCCGCGGCAAACGCGTTTTGGATCATGCCCACCTGCGGGCCGTTGCCGTGGGTGATGATGATCTCGTTGCCCTGCTCAATCAAACCAAGAAGGGCGTGCGCAGCGGCGTCGACGTGCTCGATCTGCTCTTTGGGGGTGTTGCCCAGAGCGTTTCCACCAAGAGCCACGACAACGCGGTCGGGGCGATCAAAGAGAGGCATAGTGGTTCCTTTCGTAGGGGTTTACAGGTAGCGCATGAGAAGAGCGCGCGGCCCCGGCTTCCTCAAAAGCCGGAAGCTGCGCGCTCGATAAACTCAATGCGAAGCAGGTGGCGGGCCCGGTCAGGCCAAACCCGCCATATGTTTTAGGCGTTGGGGTTGGCCACCTTGTTGCCGTTCTCGTCGGTCCAGGGAAGCTTCTTGCCTGCAGCCTCGCCGGCCAGCGAAAGGGCGATGACGATGACGTCCAAAACGATGCAGAAGATAAAGGCGTTCTCGAAGGCGCCGGTCTTCTCGCCAATGAACATCATCACGGGAAGGCCAAGGCTCGCCACCAGGTAGCCCACCATGGTGATACGCGAGAAGATCTTCTCGAAGTCCTTCATGCCAAACAGGGTCATAGCGTAGGTCGCGTAGCCAACACCGCAGACGACGTACATCGAGTCGTTGATGCCCGCGCCAATGTAGGAAAGCATGGGCGAGGTCTTGCCAACGTAGAGCAGGACCAGGGAAAGGATGGTGACGCCGGTCCAGAAGACCATGGACTTGGTCGCGCCAAACTTATCGCTGGTAGCGCCCACCATGGGGTTCAGGGCAATGTCGAAGACAGAGGCGGCGGTGACCATCAGGCCGCCCACCACGGCGCCCAGGCCCACAGCCTCGGCGTAGGTGGCAAAGAAGGTGTTCATGCAGCTGGTCAGCTGGCAGAGCATAACGACACCGATGCAGATGAAGAACGGCATGGACTTCATGGCAACCTTGACGGCAACGCCGGTGGTAGCGCCCTCGGGGGCCTCACCCTCGGCAGCAGCGCCCTCCTCGTAGCCGTAGGGCAGCATGCCCTTGTCCTCGGGGCGGTAGCGAATGACAAAGATGGTGAACGGCAGCGAGAGAACCGCACCCACGACGGCCAGGATGATGTAGGCGGTGCGCCAGCCCATCTCGGCGATGACGTTGGAGAAGATCGGGCTGGCGATGGCGCAGAAGATGGACTGGATGGACCACACCAGGCCCATGGCCAGGCCGGTCTTCTTCTGGAACCAATTGCCAAGCGTCGGGGTGATGGTGACGGTCGAGGTGGCCGAGAGGCCCAGGCCAATGAAGACCGACGCCACGTACCACTGCCAGACCTCGGTGAAGAAGGACATGGCAAAGACGGCGGCGACCTCAACCAGCGTGGCGACGGTCAGCATGACGGGGAGCTTGACCTTGGAAAGAAGGTTGCCCACCACCGGCATGCCCACGGCCATGGCCAGCATCTGGACAGTGACGTAAAGCGTCAGGACCGAAAGGTCGCAACCAATAGACTCAGAGACGGGGTAGAAGAACAGGCTGCCCAAAACAGTGAAGGCGCCAATGGTGCCGCACATGAGCATGCCAAAGCCAAACATGACCAGCCAGGCGTAGTGGAAGCCGCCCTTAGAGGCCTTATCGGCGCTCGCTGCAGTAGAGCTCATAGGTCATTCCAATCAAGAAGAGCGTGCAGAAAATGCAAGGTGGGCGGATGACCAGCATGGCGTTTGGCCACCCGCCCTTACAGGAAAGGAGGACGAATTAGATGCCCAGGACAGCGGCCAGGCAGGCCTTGATCGTGGGCTGGCGGTTGCCGGCCTCGCGGAAGATCTCGGAGGCGTGGCGCTCGAAGCACTCGTCAGAAATGCAGAAGCCCTCGGTGATGAGCATGCGCTCGGTGTCGGTCTTAGCAAGCTTCAGGAAGTCCTGCATAAGGGACATGTCGCCGTTGTGGTAAGCGGGCAGCATGTGGAGAACGACGCAGTGCGGGTTCTTGACGTAGTCCTCAAGGAGCTTGGAGGTCACGCGGTAGGGCATGAGGACGTCGGCGCCAATGATCCAGGACTCATAGTTGTACTCGAGGCTGGTCCAGTCGCCGTTGATCTTGTCGCAGTACTCGGGGTTCTGGTAGATCCAGGACTCGGTGGTCACGACGTCCATGCCCTCGAGGTCCTCGAGCTTGTCGGTGATGACGAACTTGTTGTTGGGAGCCCACTTGTCAAACATGGACTGGATGTCGTCGATGTAGGTCTGGTTGAGCTGGTAGCGCTTGTCGTTGGGGCCCACGACGTAGTAGTCCATGCCCATAAGAGCGCACATGCGGCCATACCACAGCGGGGTGCCGCAGCAGTCGCCCACGTAAGCGAGCTTCTTGCCCTTGCAGGCGCCCACGCCACCAAAGATCTCGGACAGGGTCAGGGCGTCGGCGAGCATCTGGGTGGGGTGATCGTCGTCGTCAAGGGCGTTGATCACGGGGATGGTCGCGGCGTCGGCGATCTCTTTGAGGTAAGCCTCGTCCTTCTGGGTGCGGATGACGATGGCGTCATACATGGCCGAGAAGACTCGCACGGAGTCCTTGACGGTCTCCTTCACGCCAAAGTGCGAGTTAGACAGGTAGGTGAAGCCCAGGCCCAGGTCGTGAGCAGAGGTCTCAAAGGCGCAACGGGTGCGGGTGGACTCCCACTCAAAGTGAGCGACGATGTTCTTGTTGTGGAAGCGCTGGTGGTCGACGCCGGCCATCTTCTCGGCCTTAAGGACGGCGGCAAGGTCCAGCAGGTAACGGAACTCGTCGGGGGTCATGTACTTGATGTTCAAGATGTCGCGTCCAACGAAGTTGTCGAGCATGGCATTTCTCCTTTACTAGAGCTTTTTTCACAAGGCTCCCGCGGGCCTTGGCCCCATAGAGCCAAGGCGGCGAGAAGACCTTATGCGATTACCAAAAGAGGGGGGGGCGGCGGGCCCATAGGGGGGCTGGCCCGCCGCGGAGAGGAACAGCGGGAGGGACGCT
>CAVEMP010000017.1:7680-12842 GCA_963616835.1 uncultured Oscillospiraceae bacterium
ACGCTGCGGGATACGTCTTTACGCTGCGGGGATGTTCTTGGTCCAGCAGTGGACGCCGCCGCCGGTGAGGTTCAAGGCGTAGACGTCGATCATCGTGACCTTGCGGTCGGGGTAGACCTGCTCGAGAATGGCCTTGGCGCGCTCGTCCTTCTCGCGAATGGACTCGTCCATGCCGGGGCGCCAGTAGCGCTGGCCAAGCACGACGTCGTTGCACACCAGGAAGTTGCAGTAGCTGGCGGCGGCCAAGAAGCAGTAGTCGCCCTCGGGCCAAGGGGTACCGTCAAAAGCCTTGCCGCCAATCTCGTCAAAGAACTGCTTCCAGCCCAGCGCGGTGGGGTGATCGTTGGGGATGCGGCACTTTACCTGCGGGGCCACGGGAACGCGGATGATCTTGAAGGGGTTGCCGTCGATGTCGGTGGCGTTCTTCAAGACCTCGTAGGCGGCGTCCAGGCGCTTCTTGTTCTCGGCGTCCAGAGCAGTCTCGGCGGCCTCCTCGTCGGTGACCTCGGCAAGCAGGATGGTGTCGGGGGTCACAAAACGGGCCATCTCGTCGGAGTGGCCAACAAAAGAGCCGGCCCAGACGGGGGTACCGTCCTCCAGGTGATCCATGGGTCCCATGCGGAAGTCGTCGTCCTCAAGAAGGGGCTTGGGCAGCCAGATGATCTTCTGGACGCCGTAGAGCTTCTTGTACTCGGCCTCGATCTGCTCTTTGGTGTACTCGGGGTTGCGCTTGCGCACGTCGGTGTCCTCGACGACCATCATGACGCCGCGGCCGTTGTACTCGCGGTTGCCCTGCTCAGAGACCATGTCAGAGGGCACGTTTTCGTAGATCTCGCATGCGGCGGCCATGTGGGTGCCCACAGAGCGGCCAAGCTGCTGGGCGGGCTCCATCTTGCCGTTCATGCCGTAGTTGCTCCAGCGCGGCAGGATGTTCACGCGGTTGCCCTTGTCGTCAATGACGACGTTGGGGCCGTTGTCGCGGTTGTAGAAGCCCCAGTCCTTGAACTTGTGGAAGTGAATCTTGGTCGAGAAGCCCTCGCCCTCGCCGGCCTCGCTGGTGTTGCGGGCGCCGGCCTCGTCGGCGTCGGCAGAGTCGATGCCGTGGGCAGCCAGGTAAGCCTGGCAGCGCTCGATGGAGGTGTCCATGCCGCAGTTAACGTGGACGTTGACGTGGCCCAGGAGGTTCTTGATGATCTCCACGCAGGGAACACGGGGATCCTCGTCGTCGCCCTCGCCAATGTAATCGGGGATCCACGTCACAAAGACGTCGGTCTGGGGCTCGAACTCACCGGGATAACGGAACTCACTCAACTCCATGGTGCTCCTTCCATTGTGCGCGAGGCGCTTCTCTGTGCCTGCTGCGCTTGCCCTTACTTACTGTAAGTAAGTTCATTATGGCTCGCAATTCTTTCTTGTCAATGTCATACTTACACACAGTAAGTAAAGAACCGGTGAACGGTCAAATACAGGCGGTAAACAACCGGTTACTATTTTACATGACGTAAGATTCGCAGCTAGGAGCCATGATGAGTACCAGAGACGACATTTTGGACATTGCCTACGAGGCATTTGCCGAGAAGGGCTACCGTGGTACCTCTCTTGGCTACATAGCCGATAAGATCGGGGTCACGCGCCCTGCTCTGTACTACCACTTTCCCTCTAAAGAAGACCTCTTCAAGGCCGTCTACGAGCGCATCGACCCCTTGGTAAGCGCCACGCCCGACGCCGTCGAGGCAGCACAGGATGACAAGAGCTACCGCGAGGCCTTTAACGACCTTATGCGTTCTATCTTTGGCAACCTGCGCAACGACCCTTCCCGCGCGCGCTTTGTGGCCGCCGTTGAGTCGGCCGCCTACCAGTCGCCCGAGATCATGGAGGAGGTCCACCGCCAGGACGCCGCCATCTGCGACATCCTCTCGCGCGCGCTGCACCGCGGCGAAGAGCTTGGCGTTTTGCGCGACGACGTGAGCTGCGACGCCGCGATCGAGTTTCTCAACGTGGTCTTCAACGGCGCGAGCGAGGTCATGCTGCGCGGCGGCACCTTCTCGTGGACCAAGACCGGTCCGATCGTCTGCGACGCGCTGTTTAAGTAAGGGCGGCGGCGCAATAAACTGCTTCGAGACGCAAAAAGAAGGCCTCCCGGGTTGAACCGGGAGGCCTTCTACTTGAGGGGCGTTAGAAAAACTTCCCCCAACCGACATGCGGATCTTGCCAATCCTGGGCAAACGTCCGCGCTAGTTCCGGTTGGGGGAAGATGGCTATTTATTGAGCTTCTTAGCCTCGCGCTCGCCGCCCTTGGCAATTGCCAGAGTCAGGGCAATAATCACCAGGTCAAGCACAAAGCACAGGATAAAGATGTTCTGGAAGACGCCGGTCTTCTCGTATACAAACATCATGAGGGGCACGCCCAGGCTGGCCACCAGGTAGCCGGCGCTGGTGATGCGCGAGAAGATGCGGTCGAAGTCGCGCGGGCCAAAGACCGAAAGGGCAAAGGTCGAGTAACCCACGCCGCAGATGGCAAACATCGCGTCGTTGATGCCCGCGCCAATGATCGACGCCAGGGCAGAGCCCGACCCAAAGTACAAGATGATAAAGGACACCATGGTGGCCACGGTCCAGATCACCATCGAGCGGGTGGCGCCAAAGCGGTCGCTCGTCTCGCCGGCCAAGGGGTTGAAGACGATGTCGCACAGGCTGGCGGCGGTGACCATCAAGCCGCCCACAACGGCGCCCAAGCCCACGACCTCGGCATAGGACGAGAAGACCGTGTTCATGCAGCTGGTAAGCTGGCAAAGCATGACCAGCGGGATGCACAGGAGGAACGGAAGAGACTTGACGGCCTGCTCATAGGTGGCGCCCACGGCTTCCTCGGCCTCCTCGGCACCTTCGCCCTCGCCCACGCCGTAGGGATGCAGGCCCTTCTCGACAGGTTTGTAGCGAATGAGAAAGGCGCAGCACGGGAAGCAGATCGCGGCGCTCACGGCGGCCAGCACCAGGTAGCTGGGACGCCAGCCGATGGACTCGATCAAGGCGGTAAAGGCGGGGCTTAACAGGGCCACGAACAGGCTCTGAATTGCCCAGACCATGCCAATGGCAAAGCCCGTCTTTTTGTGGAACCAGTTTTGGATGGTGGGCGCGACGGTCACCGTCGAGGTGGCGCCCAGGCCAAGGCCAATGACCACGGCGGCGGCGTACCACATCCACACCTGCGTAAAGGCCGACATCGCGGCGGTAGCGACGACCTCGGCGGCCACGGCGACGCCCAAGATATAGTGCAGAGGGACCTTCTTAAGCAGGTTGCCCACCACGGGCATGGCCAGGCCCATACACACCATCTCGATGGTCACGTACATGGTGAGCTGCGACAGCTCGCAGCCGATCTCTTGCGCCACGGGATAGTAGAAAAGGCTGGCCAGGATGGTGAACGAGCCAATGGTGCCGCTCATCAAAAGGCCCAGGGCGATCATCACCACCCAAGCATAGTGAAATCCCTTAGTGTTCTGCGGAGTTGGATCAGACTGGCACATAAAGCTGCGCCTCCTCTTGTTGCGGACCGGCAAGTCAACTGCTGTCGGATTTCTACTTACTTACTGTAAGTAATTCTATCCACAGTCTGGTAGGGTCTGCCGGGTGAGCGGTCCCGTTTTTGCGGCGAGGCAACACTTCTTAACGCGCCGAAATATAGTTACAGCCCGTTTAACGCGCCAGGCCCGCTGCCAAGAAGGGCAACGGGCCTGGGTGAGTTTGTGCTTGTGCTTGCGGGCCCAGCGTTACGCGCACCAGGCCCTAACAGGCATTTTAGTAGCGAGAAGAACGGCCGCCACCAAAGCCGCCGCGGTTGCCGTAGCCGCCGCGGTCGTTGCCGCCACGACGGTCGTCACGGCCGCCAAAGCCGCCGCGGTTACCGCGGTCGCCGTAACCGCCGCGGTCGTTGCCGCCGCCAAAGCCGCCACGGCCGCCACGGCCGGGACGGGAGTCGCGGCCGCCAAAGCCGCCGCGGTCGTTGGAGCGACGGTCATCGCGGTTGCCGCCAAAGCCGCCACGACGGTCGTCACGGCCGCCGCCAAAACCGCCGCGGCCACCACGGTCGCCGCCGCGGGAGTCACGGCCGCCAAAGCCGCCACGACGGTCGTCGCGACCGCCACGGTCGCCACCAAAGCCGCCGCGGCCGCCACGGTCGCCGCCACGACGGTCATCGCGACCGCCAAAGCCGCCACGCGGGCCACGGTCGCCACCACGGCCGCCGCCAAAGCCGCCACGACGATCGCCGCCACGACGGTCATCGCGACCGCCACGGCCGCCAAAGCCGCCGCGCGGGCCGCGGGAGTCGTTGTCCAGGCCCATGGCGGTCAAAGGATCGATGATCTGGTCGAGAAGGGCAAAGAGCTCGTCGCACTTCTCGTCGCTCAAAGAGGGGACCAGCTTGATCTTCTCGACACCAGCGGTCTTAGCAGCCTCAACGGCGCCCTCGGCCGCGAAAACCACGATAGCGCGCATGTCGTTGTCCTCGGGCACGATGCGGCCCACAAGATCGGCGTCCTCGGCCTTGGCGAGCATGGCATCGACCTCGCGCAGGCGCATGCCCAGCAGGTCGGCGATCTCTTTCTGCTCCATCTTGGGCTTGAGCTCCAGGAGCTTCAAGGCGCGCACGAGGTTGCTCACGCGCTCGTTGCGGGCGGCCTCCTCGTCGCTCATCATGTCGCGGCGGTTGCGCAGCAGACGGGCGGCGCGGTTCACCTTGTCAAAGAGCACGGCGTCGTAGTCGACGGCCTCCTCGGCCTCGTCCTCGTCGTCCTCCTCGGCTTCGTCGTCCTCGTCGTCATCCTCGAAGTCGTCGTCATCGTCGTCGAAGTCCTCGTCGTCCTCGTCAAGGTCCTCGTCGTCATCGTCGTCATCGTCGTCTACAAAGTCGTCGTCGTTCTCGTCGTCATCCTCGAAGTCGTCCTCCTCGACGACCTCCTCGTCGAGCTCCTCCTCGTTCTCGAGCTCTTCGTCCATAACCTCGTCGTTCTTGTACTCAGACATGCGTCTCCTTCTTGCGCCTTCCGGCGATTCATTAGGGCCGCCTCTTGCAGCCACATCAAGTTCACCAGTTTAGCCGAGGGCGCAATCTGCGCAGGTAGACAAAGCGTTCCCACACGTAAACGCCGCAAGTCGCACCC
>CAVEMP010000018.1:0-2786 GCA_963616835.1 uncultured Oscillospiraceae bacterium
GTGATGCGGCGCAGCTTGGCGTCGCGGTAGAAGCTGTAGCCGCCGCCGGTGTTGGAGATAAGCGAGAAGAACCCATTGGTGCCCAGGTAGTTGATCCAGGGCAGCGGGGTCTTGGGCGTCGTGATCACGTACTCGCGACGCTCGTCGTCAAAGTGACCAAACTCGGTGTCTGCCATGCGCGTTTCTTCTCCCTACTGACGCTCGAAGACGGGGATGGACTCAAGGGGTGCCGCGGCCACGATGGTCTGGCCGCCCTCGTAGACCTTGCCGTCGCGTACGTCTTTCCAGGTGCCGGCGGGCAGATAGACCTCGCGCTCCCACATGTCCTCATAGAAGATGGGGGCAACCAGCAGCTTGTCGCCAAAGAGATACTGGTCATAGAGGTCCCAGCACTTCTCGTCTTTGGGGAACTCGTAGAACATCGGGCGCAACAGTGGGGCGCCGGTCTGGTGCGCCTCGTCAAAGAGCTGCTTGATGTAGGGCTTCATGGCCAGGCGCACGTCAAGGTAGTCGCGCATGATCTTGAAGTTCTTCTCGCCGTAGCTCCACAGCTCGTTGGGCTGGCCGGTGCGCTGAGAACCGCCGCCAAAGCTGGAGTTGTCCAGGTTGGGGATGTTGTAGGGGCCGCGGTCGCCGTGCATACGCAGGATCGGGGTATAGACGGCAAACTCGTACCAGCGAATAAGCAACTGTTGGAAGTAGGGGTCGTTGACGTCGTCGGTCATGAAGCCGCCGATGTCGGTCGTCCACCAGGGCATGCCGCAAAGGGCCATGTTGATGCCGCACTGGAACTGGTCGCGGAAGCCCTCGAAGGTGGAAGGCACGTCTCCGCTCCACACCACGTTGCCGTACTTCTGCGAGCCCGCCCAGGCGCTGCGCAGCAGGTTGACGGCAGGCAGACCCTCCTTGACCTGGTTGTCGTAGGCGATGCGCGAGTACATCTGCGGGTAGATGTTGGTCACCTCAAGCGCGGTGCCCAGCCAGTAGCGGTAGTTGTCGTAGTCATAGACGGCGTAATCGGGCTCGGCGTTGTCCAGCCAGAACATGTCGATGCCGTAATCGGCGTAGTTCTTCTTGAGCTTCTCCCACACATAGTCGCGGGTCTCGGGGTTGGTGGCGTCGATCTCAAGGCAGTCGCCCAGGTAGTCGTAGGTCTGAATGCTGCCGCGCTCGGTGCGGATCAGCATGCCGTTCTCAAAGAGCTCGCCAAAGTTCTCGCTGCGGCGGTCAACAGAAGGCCACACCGAGACGCAGACCTTGATGCCCATGGAGTGCAGCTCGTCCACCATGGCCTTGGGGTCGGGCCAGTAGGTGTAGTCAAAGCGCCAGTCGCCCTGGTAGGGCCAGTGGAAGAAGTCGATGACGATGAGGTCGATGGGGACGTTGTGCTCCTTGCAGGCGTGCGCCACGTCGAGCACCTCCTGCTGGGTGCGATAGCGCAACTTGCACTGCCACAGGCCCATGAGGTCCTCGGGAAACTCCGGGGCGCGGCCGGTGACGGCGGTGTAGTCCTCGACGATGGCACGCGGGTCCTCGTCGGCGCAGATCCAGTAGTCCATCTCTTTAGAGCACTCGCTGGTCCACTCGGTGATGTTGTAGCCAAAGGTGGCGCGGCCCACGGCGGGGTTGTTCCAAAGGAAGCCGTAGCCCAGGTTAGAGACGGCAAACGGGATGGTGACCTGGGAGTTTCTCTGTGCCAGGTCCAGCACGCAACCCTTCATGTTGGTCTGGGCCTGCTGGTACTGGCCCATGCCAAAGATCTTCTCGCCGTCGTTGGCCTCGAACTTGATGTTGAGCTCAAAGTCGCCGCCGGTACGCGGGATGTAGTTGCGGGCAACGACCTTGAGGCAGCGAGACTCGCGCGAGATGCTGCCGTCGTAGGAGCGGTAGTGCTCGCGCAAGATCTTCTTGCCGTCGCGGTAGAAGGTGAGAATACCCACGCGGTTGACCCAGACGCTAATGCGGCCGTTGGTGAGGGTCCAGCCACCATCCTCGTGCTGCTCAGCCGTGACCTGCTGGGGCTCGACAGCCTCGGTCAGGGCCCAGTCGCGGCCGGTGAACTCGGGGTATTTGGTGCCGCGAACACGGAAGGCGTTCTTGCCCCAGGGCTCGATGCGCAGGGTCTCGGCCTGGCGACGAAGCTCGAAGACGTTGTTCTCAAAGGTGCACTTCATGTGGTTCCAATCTGTGTTGCTTGAGTGTGGTACAGGTTGAAGGGCCTGGATTGGACCCTAGAACTCCAGGTTCTTGCCGGTCTGGGGGTCAAAGACGTGGGCCACGTCGCCGCCAAAGGTGAAGGCAATGTCAGACTTCATGGCATAGGTCTTGCCGCCCATGTCAAGCGTGGGGACGATGATGACGCCGTCCTTGCCGCAGGCCTTGATGTGCAGGTGAACAGAAGAGCCCATCATCTCGGAGACATCCACCACGCCGTGAATCATCTTGTCTGCCGGGCCATCCAGGGTGATGTGCTCGGGACGCACGCCCACGGTGACCAGGCCGGCCTTGACGTTGTTGGCGGAAAGGCGGGCCTGCTTGTCGGCAGAAAGCTCGATCACGGCGCCGTCGACCTTGACGGAGTACTTACCGGCACTGTCGCGGAGAAGCTCGCCCTCGTAGAAGTTCATCTGCGGCACGCCGATGAAACCGGCGACGAAGATGTTGGCCGGGCTGTCGAAGACCTCCTGCGGGGTGCCGATCTGCTGGACGACGCCGTCCTTCATGATGACGATGCGGTCGCCCAGGGTCATGGCCTCGGTCTGGTCGTGGGTGACGTAGATGAAGGT
>CAVEMP010000019.1:0-9595 GCA_963616835.1 uncultured Oscillospiraceae bacterium
GTGGGCGACATGTCCATCGCCGAGAACCTGGTCTTGAAGCAGACCAACTCCGATCGCTTCTCTGTAGGACACGGTGCCTGGCTTAAGCTCAAGGCTATCGAGGAGTACGCACTGGGCCTTGTCGAGAAAAACGACATTCGTTGCACGTCTGTTAACCAGACGGCCCGCAGCCTTTCTGGCGGCAACCAGCAAAAAGTCATCCTAGCCCGCGAGCTGGATGCCAACCCCAAGCTGCTGGTGGCCGTCTATCCCACGCGCGGCCTGGACATCGGGGCCACCGAGTTCATCCACGACCAGATCATCGCCCAGAGAGACGCGGGCTGCGCAGTGCTTCTCATCTCGGCGGATTTTGACGAGGTCTTGAAGCTATCGGACCGCATCACGGTTCTTTTTGAGGGCCAGGTAATGGGAACGTACTCGGGCGCGAATCCTCCCATCAAGGAGATTTCGCTCGCTATGGCAGGAAAGTAGGGGAGGTAGAGCAGTGGCAGATATCAAGAACAAGTCTTTGGAGCAGCAAAACAAGCAGGCCAAGACCGACTGGCGCTCCGGCATGTATGCCGAGCAGCAGCGAGAGAAGCGCATTGCTGTTCTGGCCCCGGTGGTCTCGGTACTTCTGGCGCTTATCGTGGGCGCCATCATCATCTTGTGCCTGGGCAAGAACCCGCTTGAGGGCTACGCGGCCATGATTCAGGGCTCCTTGGGCGACGCGTCCAAGATCGGCAAGACACTCGAGCGCGCATGCCCCCTTATCTTCACGTCCTTGGCGGCCGTCTTTGCATATAAGTGCGGCGTCTTTAACCTGGGCGGAGAAGGCCAGTTCATCATGGGCGGCTGCGCGGCGGCTACGGTGACCCTGGTTTTGGGTACCGACGGCGTCCCCGCGCTTGCGTTGGCCCTTCTCGCCGGCATCGTGGCTGGCGGCATCTGGGGACTTCTCCCTGGCATCATGAAGATCACGCGCGGGCTTAACGAGATGATCACGACGATCATGCTCAACTACATTGCCCTGTACTTCATGGAGTACCTGTACAAGAACGTCTTCTCGGACCAGGGCCTGCCGCAGACCGCGGCCATGCCCAAGGCCGCGCACCTTGTTGACGTGGGTGTCGCACACGCGGGCGTTCTTCTGGCCATCGTCGTTGGCCTTCTTATTTGGTACCTGGTTTTTCGCACCTCGTTTGGCTTCAAGATCCGCGCCGTGGGCATGAGCCCCACCGCGGCTAAGGTTAACGGCTTCCCGGTGAACCACCTTATCTTGCTTGCCTTTATCATCTCGGGCGCGATCGCTGGCCTGGGCGGCTCGGTCGAGCTGTTTGGCCGCACGCCCTTCCGTCTGGCCGAGGGCTTTGGCTCGGGCTTTGGTTTTGACGGCGTGGCCATCGCGCTCATCGCGCAGCTCAACCCCGTTGCCTCTATCCTGGTCGCCCTGCTCTTTGGCATCCTGTCGACGGGCGGCACCATGATGCAGTCGGTCATCGGCGTGCCGACGGCTATTGTCGACATCATCCGCGGCCTGATCATCATCTTTGCCGTTGCCGGTATGGCCTGCGTCAAGCTGCCGGCCGTCAAGGCAAAGATCACGTCCCTGTTCAACAAGAGCAAGAAGGCAGAGGTGGCAGCGTAAATGGACTTCATGGTTGCACTTCCTACCATCGTCAAGGCCATGGCCATGGGCGCCGTGCCTATCATGCTGGCAGCGCTGGGCGAGGTTTTCTCCGAGCGCGCTGGCCTTGTCAACATTGGCCTTGAGGGCATCATGGCGGTGGGCGCCTTTGTGGCATTTGCCGTGGGCAAGGTCACGGGAAACCTGTGGGTGGGTCTTCTTGTTGGCATGTGCGCGGGCGTGCTTATCAACATGCTCTACGCCTTCTGCACCATCACCTTGTGCGCCGACCAGGTGGTCACCAGTATGGCGATCAACATCCTGGCACCGGCCATTGCCCTGTTTGGCTACAACCTCTTTGTTGGCTCTAACTCGGCAAACGCCACGGGCGAGCAGATGGCGAGCCTGGCCATCCCCGGCCTTAGCGACATCCCTTACATTGGCAACGGTCTCTTTAACCAGACCCCTTTGGCCTACATCGCGTTTCTTTTGGTGCCGGTAATCACGTTCTTCTTCCGCCGTTGCCGCGCGGGCCTCTCTTTTAGGGCCGTTGGCGAGAAGCCCCAGGCGGCCGAGACCCTGGGCATCAACGTCATCCGCGTGAAGTACATCGCCTGCGCCCTGTGCGGCGCCCTGGCGGCCGCGGGCGGCGCATTTCTCACCATCTGCTACACGCCGATCTACACCGACGGCATCGTGATGGGCCGCGGCTTCATCGCGCTGGCGACCGTCATCTTTGGCCGCTGGAGCGCCGTGGGCGTCATGCTGGCGAGCCTACTCTTTGGCTTCTTCGATGGCCTTAACGTCGCGCTTCAGGCCCAGTTCCAGGCCGCGCCGGTGATGTTCTTCAAGATGATTCCGTATATCTTCACCATCATCGCGCTCATTTTCTTTGGGTCCAAGCACGCCGGCCCCAAGGCCAACGGCCAGCCCTATTACAGGGAGCAGCGCTAAATCTCGCCCCGTCGCATGTCATCTGCATGTGGCGGGGTGTTTTTTAGGCGTTGCCGTGTTATAGCTGCGGCAACGCAGTGTAAAGTTTATTTTTGGGGGCCGCACAGGCGCGGCCCGGGGAGAAAGAACGAAAGGATTCACCGTATGAAGAACCTGTCCTCTTTGATGCTCAACAGGCGCGAGGCCGTGGCTGCCGGTTTGGCTGCCGCTGGTGCCCTGACCCTGGCCGGCTGCGGCGGCTCTAGCTCCTCGAGCTCGAGCGACTCTGCCTCTACCGAGAAGAAGAGCAGCTACAAGGTCGCCATGATCATGAGCGGTACCATCACCGACGGCGGCTGGGACCAGGCTCACTACGAGTCGCTCAAGCGCGCCATCGAGGCCCACTCTTCTTGGACCATGCTCGAGCCCAAGGAGAACACCGCCAACTCCGACGCCGCCTCTGCCGCCGAGTCCTACGTTGACCAGGACGTCGATCTGATTGTGGGCAACGGCAACCAGTTTGCCTCCCTGTGGGCCGAGGTTGCCTCCGAGGCCGCCGACACCCACCCCAGCGTCCACTTCCTCATCACCAACACCGACCCTTCCGTCGAGATGACCGACTACGAGAAGACCGACAACGTCGAGGCCGTTCTCCCCAACTTCAAGCAGCTTGGCGCCCTGGCCGGCGTCATCGCTGGTTCCATGACCCAGACTAACTCCATCGGCTTCATCGGTGGCATGAAGCTCCCCTCGACCCTCAACAAGTACTCTGCCTTCCTGGCTGCTGCTCAGAAGGTCAACCCCGAGGTCAAGGGTCAGTACAACTTCGAGGCCGGCTTCACCGACGCTTCCCTGGGCACCCAGCTCACCGAGCAGTGGATCTCTTCCAACAACGTCGACGTCATGTGGGGCGACGCCTCTGCCGTCGACAACGGCGCCCGTAAGGCCCTTGAGAACGCCGGTGCCGACACCCACTTCGACATCGCGCAGCCGATCGACATCCTGGGCGACGACCAGCCTACCGTTATCGCCTCTACCGTCACCGACTGGATGATTTCCCAGGCCATGGACGAGGTCGAGGCCGGCACCTTTGGCAAGGGCAAGGCCGTTACCGCCGACCTTTCCAACGGCGGCATCTCGCTGGGCAAGCTCTCGAGCAAGATCCCGGCCGACATCCAGGCCAAGATCGAGGAGTACGCCGAGCAGATCGAGAAGGACACCTTCCTGACCGACGCCGAGGTCGAGGCCATTAAGAGCACCCTCTAAGGGTTTCTCGGTAGATTTGCCTGTTTACTGAGAAGGGCGCTGACCTATGTGGTCGGCGCCTTTTTTCTGTGAGGTCGAATTTATTTGCGCTTGTCCTATACTGCCTTATCTTTTCCTGCTTCGAGCCTTCGGACGATCGCGCGGGAGACAACCAGAGTCACGATAAGGGAGAAGAGCAGGGCACAGAGCAGTTGTCCTTGCAGGTCGACGGCGCTCATGACGGTCGCGGATGCCCCGAAGAAAACAATCGAACCCAACGACACCGCTTGGCTCTGAACCGAGAGTACCGTACTTCTGTATCTCGATGGAATCTGTTCTTGGAAAGCTGCGTATTTCACCGGTTCGTACACGGCATAAATGACGTCTTGGGCTAGATAAAGGACCGGCGCACAGAGGGGCGGCAGGCCAGGAACGAACATTAAGGCAGTTGCGACGATTTTTGCCGCTGGACCTACGATGATGAGGCTGAGCCGGCCTTTGTTTTTCTGTGCGCGCGAAATCAAAAGGCCTATGACGGCCGATAGGATGAGCTCTGCCGAGATGAAAATGCCCGCCAGGGACTCGTCAAAGCCCAGTTGGGTTAAGAACAGCGAGAAGTAATCCTCGACTCCTACGAAGGCGACGGCGATTGAGAGGTCCATGAGCAGGAACAGCAGTAGCGTGGTGTTTCCGGTGACTTCTTTCCAGCAGGCGGAGATACCTGCTTTGCTGCTGCTGCCTGTGTCCGTGGCCGCTTTTGGCTCCTTGGTGTTCCAGGTTACTGCAAGGGTGAGGAGCGTGACCGCGATATCGGTCGCTGCGGTCTGCCAATAGAGCCCTGCAGAGACCATCAATCCGCCGATTACGGTAGACACGGCAAGCGACGTGTACCAGACAAGTCTCTCTATTGTGTTGTAACGCGCGAGCTCGCTTGACGGGACCGTCTCGACGAATATCGCCTCGAAGGAGCCGCTTATGCAGGTGTAGGCGATACCTTTTACAACAAAGGAGGCCACGAGACCAGCGTAGCAAAAGGGGAGGATGAGCAGCGCGTAAGAGACGGCTAGGCCTATGAGTCCGATGCGGCCGCTCTGGCGCCTTCCAAAGTAGTCCGAGATGAAGCCTGTTGGGATTTCGAACATAAGCTTGCATGCCTGGTAGACCATGAAGAGAAGCGAAACGCTGGCTACCGAAATGCCCAGGTGGGTAAGGAACAATGAGAGATATGACTCGAGAAGCCCGAAGTTCGAGAGGGCCACGAACACCATGTAGCGTATAACCTCGGCACGTACCTGCGGCTTAGTTAAAGTTACCGTAAAATGTCACCCCAATCGAAACCGGGTTCGATTGCCCCCCGGCTGTTTCGGATATGTTTCCCGAGGGTAAGGGCTTCTCGGTTTCAGCGCTCTTTAAAGCGCCCGATGTTTGTGATCGAGAAGTCCTAAAACGCCCTAATTTCTAAGAAACCGCCGGTGTTTGTACAAGCATCGGCGGTTTTTGCGAATGTTTGTACAAACATCGGCGGCTTTGGTGGGACGCGGGGTGCGAGGGTCTTCTCGCCGTCGCGTTAGGCCCAGCTGATGATGATCGTGGAGTCGTCGGTGTCGTCGTGGCTGCCTTGGCCCGATCCCTCGCCCACGGTCACGTTGTAGCCCAGGCGCTCGACGTCGCGCACGAACTTGGCCAGGCGCGTGGAGTAGGTGTTGAGAAGGCGCGAGCGCTGAAGGGGAGAAATAACGTCCTGGTCACGGCCATAGATGATGTCTGCGATGGCATCTGCCACGATAACGTTGGAGTTGCCCACCAGGTCGTTGTAGAAGGAGTTGCCGTCGCCTGCGCAGTCGGTGGCGCCGGGGGCGAACTTGACGCGGGCCTGCGTGCGGCCAAAGCGCGCGTAGGTCTTGATGCGCATCTCGGTGCGGCCGATGGCGTTTTGGAACGCCCAGTCCATGGCGTCGTCTGACAAAGTGTCGTTGGCGGCCATGTCGCGGTTTGGCTCGGAGGCGGCCACGAGTTTGCGGGCTTCCTCTGCGCGGATCATGTCTAGCATGGCGTTATCCTCCTTTTGTACAACGGGTAGTGCGGCCCGCGGGCGGTGTTAGCATAGCTTACATGTTTTATGCCCGGCACGGTCTGCGTTAGTCGCAGGTGTGCCGCCAGTGGTTTGTTAAAAGGAGGCGAGAAGACCTGTTGAGACCCGACCTGCGCACATATGTCTTGGGCGACGAGGGGGCTCGCCTGTTTGGCCCCGGCCCGCGCGAGCTGCTTGAGCGCGTGGAGAGAGAAGGGAGCCTTCGCGCCGCCGCGATCAGCATGGGGATGGCCTATACCAAGGCGTTTCGCATGGTGAAGACCGCCGAGGAATCGCTGGGCTTTGCCTTGACCGAGCGCAAGATCGGTGGCTCGGGCGGGGGAGGGAGCCGTCTTACGCCCCAGGCCCGCGAGCTGCTGCGCCGTTACCGGGCCTTTGAGTGCTCGTGCGAAGAGGACATGCGCCGCAATTTTGCCGAGTGCTTCTCGGGCTTTTGCGGGGTGGCGCGCGTGGGCTGCGTGGTTATGGCATCTGGCGAGGCGCGGCGTTTTGGCTCCAATAAACTGCTGGCAGACCTATGCGGGCGGCCGGTTTTGGCCCATACACTGGCGGCGCTGCCTGCAGAGCTTCTGGACGTGGTGGTGGTAACGCGTGCGCCTGCGGTGCACGAGCTGTGCGAGCAGCTGGGTGTGGCTTGCGTGCAGCATGCCGGCGCCTACCAAAGTGACACGGTGCGCGAGGGTTTGAAAGCCCTGGTCGACTTGCCGGGCGTCTTGTTTGTCCCCGGTGACCAGGCCTGCCTTACCGAGAAGAGCGTGCGGGCCCTGGTAGCCGAGTTCCAGGACCATCCCGGCAGTATCGTGCGCCTAAGCAGCAACGGCGTGGGCGCGAGCCCGATTTTGTGGCCCGCCGAGGAGCTGCCGGCGCTGGCGGCTCTTGAGGGCAACGCGGGCGGGAGCTCCCTTTTCGCAAAGCGGCCCGAACTGCGCTATCGCGTACGGCTTGTCGAGGCGGCCGATCCGCTTGAGGTGCATGACATCGATACCCAAGATGACCTGCGCTTTATTGAGAAGGAGCTTCTCGGTAGGGGATAGGTGCGGTGCGGCACCGGCCGTGGCCCAGGTCTTCTCGCCATGTCACGCGGGGGAGGCAAACTTTTACGAAGAGTTTCGTCGTATGACCAGCTTGGCCGCGCTACTATGGGTATCTATTGGGCGGCCCGCGCGGTCGCCGGCCAGCTTGACCATCCTTCGATCCCATAAGGAGAAAACATGTCCAACGAAGCTGTTGTTACCGATAAGGCCCCTGCGGCCCTGGGGCCCTACTCCGCCGCCGTTAAGCATGGCAACGTCATCCACGTCTCGGGTCAGCTGCCCATCGATCCGGCCACCGGCGAGTTCGCCGGCGACGATATTGCCGCGCAGACCGCCCAGAGCCTGACCAATATCAAGAACATCCTCGAGGCTGCCGGCGCCACCCTGGCAAACGTTGCCGAGACCACCGTCTACCTGGCCGACCTGGGCGATTTTGTCGCTATGAACGAGGTCTACGGTACCTTCTTCGAGAAGCCCTACCCGGCTCGCGCCTGCTTCCAGGTGGCCGCCCTTCCCAAGGGCTCCAAGCTCGAGATCAAGGCCGTGGCTTACCTCTAAGGCAAGAAGCCGCGTGTTTTCTCGGCGCTGCCCGGTCGCGTGGCGGCGCCTTTATTAGATAGGTGAAGTTATGACGAGATTCAACGAGGCAGACTGCGTTATTTGCGCACAGGGCCTCACCAAGACCTACGGCGCGATGAACGCCGTCGACAGCCTGGACATGAATGTCCACCGCGGCGACATCTACGGCTTTGTTGGGCGCAACGGCGCGGGCAAGTCGACCACGATGAAGATGGTCTGCGGCCTTATCAGCCCCACCTCGGGCGAGCTTGAGGTCCTGGGCCACAACCCGGCCACCTGCGACGGCCCCACCGGCGTGGGCGCCATCATCGAGGCCCCCGGTCTTCTCGACCGTATGAGCGCCATGGACAACCTTATGTACAAGGCCACGGCTCTGGGCGTCAAGAACCCCAAGGAGCACTGTCAGGAGCTTCTTGAGATCGTGAACCTGGCCAACACCGGCTCTAAGCAGACGCGCAATTTCTCGCTGGGTATGAAGCAGCGCATGGGCATCGCGCTTGCCATGGTGGGTACGCCCGAGCTCTTGCTGCTGGACGAGCCGTTCAACGGCCTTGACCCGGCGGCCACCCACGAGATGCGCCAGACCCTGCAGCGCCTTAACCGCGAGAAGGGCATCACCATCGTGGTGTCCACGCATGTCCTTGACCAGCTCAACCGCTTTGCCACGCGCTTTGGCGTCATCAATGCGGGCAAGATGGTCATCGAGTTCGAGGCCTCGCGCATGGCCGAGATGGCCGCGGGCGTCATTCGCGTGCGCACGACCGACATGGCGCGTGCGCAGGAGGTCGTCTCTGCCATTCCCGGGGCTAAGGTTTCTGTGGCAGACGACGGTTGCCTGCAGGTGGCCGGCAAGTCTGCCGCCATCGAGGACGTGTCGCTTGCGCTTTACCAGGCAAACCTGCAGGTTTTGGAGCTTGCCCAGACCAAGCGCGACGTCGAGGAGTTTTTCCTCGACCTTATGAACAGCAAGGGCCAGGGCGCTCCCACCGCGGACGCCGCTGCCTCGGAAGGGGGTCGATAGGCTATGCAGAAGCTTCTTCGCGCTGACCTGCGCCGTCTTCTCAACTCGCACGGTAACGCCACGGGCTATTTTGTCGCCACGGTCATCTTTGTTCTTCTCGTTGCCGTGGGCTCGCCGCTTTTGGCGAAGATGCTGGCCTCGTCTTCGCCCGAGCTTAACGAGGGCGTCTCGGCCGGCTGGGCCTCGACCCTCAACATCTTGACCGGCACCATCATGTTTGGTTTCTTGGGGCTTATGTCCAGCTGGTGCGCATCGAGCATCTGCTGGGCCGAGATGCGCGCCGGCTTTGAGCGCACCATGGCCAGCAGCTGCGGCAAGAAGGTCTACTACACCGAGAAGCTCGTGCTTGCGCTGGTCCTGAGCTGCATCTTTGTGGTCTGCGGCGGTCTTGTGGCCATTCTCTCGGCCGGACTTGTCGTGGGCTTCCAGGTGGCCAGCTCGATCGTCTCGATTCTTCTGTGGATGGTCCTGACCATCCTGGTGTGCTGGGGCTGCTCGTGCCTGACGCTTGCTGCTCTGTGGCTCATGCGCAACAACACCGTTGCCTTTGCCGTGGGCCTCACGCTGTGCACCGGTCTGCTTTCTGGCGTTCTGTTTATGGCCACGGCCTCGATGCCCGAGGTGGCAAACATCGTTACTTCTGTGAGGGAGTGGCTGCCAACGAGCGCCTTTGACGCCCTTGGCACGGTGACCGATTGCGAGCTGGTGCTTGAGCCTTTGGGTTATGCCCACGTGCTGGTTCCTTCTGTCGTGTGCGTCGTTGTTTCGTTTGTCGTGGCACTCAACGTGCTGCCCAAGCGCGACCTGTAGTATGTTTCTCACAGCGTTGAGCTGCGGGTTTAGGGAGCCTAATTGAGCCTGGCGCAGTTGCTTGGCATACAACTTGGCGTGACTTCGGTCATAGGGAGCGGCGGGAAGACGAGTCTTCTCGCCGCCCTTGCGTGTGAGTTGTCTGCGCAGGGGGCCAGTGTGGTCCTTACCACCACGACGCACATCCTGTCGTTTGAGGGGTACCCGCTTGTCACAGATGCGGACGGCGAGAAGATCGCGGCGGCGCTTGAGGGGAGCCGGGTGGTTTGCGCAGG
>CAVEMP010000020.1:0-3806 GCA_963616835.1 uncultured Oscillospiraceae bacterium
GTGGACCGCTGCGTGTACGGCGCGCCCGACCCAAAGGGCGGCGCCCTGGGCACCCTCTTTGACCTGAGCCACGACGAGCGCCTTAACCACGAGTTCCAGGTAACTCCAGGGGTCCTTCAAGAAGAGGCCGCCGCCCAGCTGCGAGCCTTCTTCCGCCGCCGCCGAGAAGAAAACAAGCGCGCCAAAGCAGCGATTTGTGCCGAGAAAAACATCGTCTGTGACAGCAATCCGCCCGTGAAGGCTGAAAATTAGTACAACAACTGTTGGGAAAACTCCCAATAAGTGTTGCATAATGGTATGGATATATCCAAACCAGTCATTATTTCATCCCTTGGAGGCACGGTGGCTAACGGTGGTCGCGCAAGCGTTGCAGACATGCGGCGTGTTGAGCAGGCGATTCTGCTCAGGGTCCTTAGGGACCAGCAAAGCACCGGCAAGCCATCGGTCTTGTCTCGCCACGAGCTGTCGCTGGCTGTGGGCGTCAGCGAGTTTCGCATTCGCACGGCGCTGGGCCGCCTAAAGGTTGCCGGTCAGATCGAGTTGGCCTCGCGTTTTGGCGAGAGGGGCGCGCAGCTCTCCAACGCCATGAGTGTGACCGAGAAGGGCAAGAAGCGCCTGGCAGACGAGCTGTAGACGCCGCCAGCCGTCCCGCCGAAACACCGCGTTCTTCTCGGTAAATAAGCCAAGAAAAAGCCCGCGACCTGGATAAAGGTCGCGGGCTTCGTTTGTTCTATGCGAGAAGACCGGCTGGCGAGAGGCGCGTCTCGCCGTCTCGGCTTACCTCAAGACGAGAGAGCCGACGTAGATCAGCGCGGCCATGGCAATCGCGAAGCCAAAGGCGTACTTGGCGATCTTGCCCATGATCTCGCCGTCCTTGCCAACCAGGCCGCAGGCGGCGCAGCCGATGGCGATGTTTTGCGGCGAGAGCATCTTGCCGGCCGAGGTGCCCAGCGAGTTGGCGGCAACAAGCCAGGTGGGGTTGGCTCCGATGGAGCTGGCGGCCTGCAGCTGGACGTTGCCAAAGAGGACCTCGCTGGAGGTGCCAGAGCCGGTGACAAAGGTGCCCAGCGCGCCCAGCAGCGGGGCCACGATGGGGTAGGCGCCGCCCAGGGTGCCCACGAAGAAGGCCGCGATGCTGGCGATCATGCCCGAGTAGCCCATGATCTTTGCGCAGGCCAGGACGCCCAGCATGGTGACGATGGTCTTGGACATCTGCTTGCAGGTGTCGGCCAGGACGCGGCCCATCTCGGCGAAGGAGCAGCCCTGGATAAGGCCGCCGACGATGCCGCAGATAAAGATCAAGACGCCGGGGGTGTTAATCCAGGTGAAGGTGAGGGTCGCCGTGGGGTCGCCGGCGTAGATGTTGGCCGTGGTGGCGATCGAGGAAAGCGGGGTGTTGATAAACGGGAAGAGCTTGCTGGTAAGCAGCAGCACGACAAAAATCAAGATGAAGGGCGACCAGGCGCGGACCTGCTCGGCAACGGTCTCTGTGGCGCCGTCGGTGGACTGACCGGCCAGGCAGTACTCCTGGGGTACGTCCTTGCCCTTCTGCGACAGGGCGAAGGCAAAGGTGATGACCAGCGAGGCTACGGCGGCCACAACGTCGGTCAGGGCCGGGCCAATGAAGGTGGCGGCCACCAGCTCGGGGATGGCGAAGGAAAGGCCGGCAACCAAGGTCACGGGCAGGGCGCCCTTCAAGGCTTTGGGGCCGCCGCCAACGAGCATGACCATCAGGATCGGGCAGGCCACCACAAAGGGGAAGACCTGCAGGGCCTGGGTGCTGGCCAGCTGGATGGCGTCGATGCCAGTGATGGAGGCCAAAGTGGTAGTGGGGATGCCAATGGAGCCAAACATCGTGGGCACGCCGTTGGCGATCAGGCAGGCGAGAATGGCGATGACGGGGTTCAAGCCCAGCGCAACCAGCATCGAAGCCGGGATGGCGACGGCGGTGCCAAAGCCCGCCATGCCCTCAAGGAAGCCGCCAAAGCACCAACCAATGAGCAGCACCAGGACACGCATGTCGCTAGAGACGCCGCACAACATGTGCTTAATCGTCTCCATGGCACCGGTGTGGACCGTGAGGTTATACGTGAAGACGGCGGCGATGATGACGATGACGATGGGCCAGATTGCCATCGCAAAGCCCTCGAGCGCAGCCGTGGCGATGTTGGTCACGGACATCTGCCAGCCAAGGAAGGCGGCAACGATGGCGACCAGAAGGGCGCCAAGGCTGGCCTTGTAAGCCTCCATGTGCAGGCCGCACAAGGCAACTACCAGCCAAATGATTGGCGTGAGGGCGAGCAGGAACATTCCGAACAGCTCTAACATGACATCTCCCGGTGTTGGCTGATCTTTCGATCAATTCTGTTTCAACTACCGTTCACCGATGATATCACGCCGCTCACCCGGCGATTGCCTAAACGACCTGGTAAATGAAAAAGTCGAGGTAGTGGCTCTCGGGGACGCCCCACAAAATGGGGTGGTCTGGGGCCTGCTGGCGCTCTTCGACCTGCTTGAGCTGCACGTTTGCCTGGTGCGCCGCATCGGCTAAGGCCTGGGCGAGAAGATCGCGGGTCATGAAGTGGCTGCAGCTGCAGGTGGCCAGGTAGCCGCCGCGGGGCAGCAGGCGCATGGCCTGGTAGTTGATGTCACGATAGCCCTTGGAGGCGTGGTTTACGGTGCTGCGGCTCTTGGTGAAGGCCGGCGGGTCAAGCACGATGAGGTCGAAGGGGCCGCTCTCCTCGCGCAAGCGGGCGCGATCGCGGGCAAGCTCGGGCAGGTACTCAAGGACGTTTGCGCAGGTAAAGCCCATGGAGGCGTCAAGGTTGTTGAGACGGGCGTTGGCCGCCGCCAGGTCGATGGCGGTCTGACTCACGTCAACGCAGCGCACGAACTCGGCGCCGCCCGCCGCGGCGTTAAGGCCAAAGGGCCCCACATGGCAGAAGCAGTCCAGCACGCGACGGCCGGCCGCGATCTGGCGAACGGCACGACGGTTGTACTTTTGATCCAGGAAGAAACCGGTCTTCTGGCTGTTCTCGATGTCCAGGTCAAAGGCCAGGCCATTCTCGACAACTTTGATGCGGGCGGTGCTGGGCACCTGCGCGCCCTCGCCGTCCCACCAGCCTTTGTACTGGGCCAGGCCCTCCTTGATGCGGCTGGGGGAGTCGTTGCGCTCATAGATGGCGGTGACGTCTTGGCCATCTGCCTGCAGGGTCTTGAGCAGCAAGGGGTAGATGACGGGGCGCAGAAGCTCCATGCCCACGGTGCCCACCTGCGTGACCAGCACGTTCTCGTAGCGGTCGACAATCAGGCCGGGCAGGCCGTCCGCCTCGGAGAAGACCACGCGGCAGCAATTGGTGTCGGGCTCGCAGCCGGGAAGGGCGCGGCTTCCCATGGTCACGCGGCGGTGATTCCACGACCAGGCGATCTTGCGAGCCCAAAAGGCCTCGTTAACGCGGTCGTTGGCGTTTCTTGTCACAATGCGTACGCGGATCTTGGACTCCTGCGAGATCAGGCCCGCGCCCTGCCAGGTGCCGTTCTCTTCAAAGACGTCCACCGCGCAGCCGTTGGTCACGGGTGTGCCGTCTGCGGCTGGCTCGACGCGCAGGACCTCGCCCTCAAAGACCCAGGGATGCCCGGCCTTGAGCGAGCGCGCGGCCTTACGCGTGACTATGACCTGCGGATAAGGGCGTGCCTGCTTCATGAGGGCGACTCCTTGGCAAGAAGGGCGGGCGGCGTGCGGCGCTGGGGTGGCCGTGCGGCCCGCGATGGCAACTAAGGACTGTCTCAGACTAACATCTTGTTGG
>CAVEMP010000021.1:0-11054 GCA_963616835.1 uncultured Oscillospiraceae bacterium
GACGGTACTTTTTTAGTTGCGGGCTTGGCCGAGGCGGGCTTTTTTGCCGGAGCGGGCTTCTCGGCGGGCGCCGCGGCGGGCGCGGGCGCGGGTGCGGGGGCCGGCTTGGCCGCGGGCTTGGCGGTCGGCTTGGGCTCGGGCTTCTCGGCCACCTTGGGCTCGGCCGGCTTGGCAACGGGCTTCTCGGCAACCGGCTTGGGCTCGGCGCCCTTGACCGCGTGCTTGGGCTCGACGACCTTCTCGGCTGCGGGCTTCTTGGCGGCAGGCTTAGCGGCGTCCTTCTTGGGGGCTGAGGCCTTGGCAGCCTCGCCCTTCTTTGCGGGCTTGCGCTGGACGCCAGCGCCCTTGAGCACCAGGCCACCCAAGGGCGGCACGCGAAGGACCACAGACTGCTCGCGGCCGTTCCAGGCCACGTCCTCGCACTTGAGCTTCTCGCCGTTCACCACGCCAGAGCCGCCAAACTCCGCAGAATCGGAGTTGAAGGCCTCGGCCCAGTAGTTCCACGTGGGTACGCCCAGACGGAAGTCCTCGCGGGCGTTGACGTCAAAGTTGAGAAGAACCACCAGGTCGTCGGCAGGCTTCTCGCCACGACGGATGAAGCTCACGATGGACTGATCGGAGTTATCGGCGTCGATCCACTCGAAGCCGGCCGACTCGAAGGCGCGCTCCCACAAGGCGGGGTTGGCGTTGTAGAAGGCGTTGAGGGCCGCCACAAAGACCTGCTGGTTGTGGTGGGCGTCGTAATCGGTGAGGAAGTACTCGATGCCCTCGTAGTAGCGCCACTCGATGTACTGGCCAATCTCGTTGCCCATGAAGTTGAGCTTGGCGCCCGCGTGGGTCATCTGGTAGAGGGCCAGGGCGCGAAGGCCGGCAAACTGGCGCCACTGGTCGCCCGGCATGCGGGTGATCAGCGAGCACTTGCCGTTGACGACCTCGTCGTGGGACAGCGGCAGCACAAAGTTCTCGTTGAACTGGTACATGGTCGAGAAGGTCAACAGGCGGTGGTTGCCCGGGCGCCAGGGGAAGTCGGTCTGCATGTAGTGCAGGGTGTCGTTCAT
The DNA here is from genome assembly GCA_963616835.1 of uncultured Oscillospiraceae bacterium. Lineage (GTDB taxonomy): Bacteria > Actinomycetota > Coriobacteriia > Coriobacteriales > Atopobiaceae > Paratractidigestivibacter. Next base: position 1,059 of record CAVEMP010000021.1, read on the forward strand.
CCAGCCCATGTCCCACTTAAAGTGGAAGCCCAGGCCGCCGTCCTGCGGCGGATAGGTAACCAGGGGCCATGCGGTGGACTCCTCGGCGATCATCATGACGTCGGGGTGGAGCTTGCCCATCGTAGAGTTGGTCTGGCGGATAAAGGCCGAGGCGTCCAGGTCCTCCTCGGTGCCCTTCTTGTTGAAGCGCTTTTGCGCGGGGTTGTCGATGCCAAAGTTCATGTACAGCATCGAAGAGACGCCGTCCATGCGAATGCCGTCGATGTGGTAGGTCTCGACCCAATACAGGGCGTTGGAGACCAGGAAGCTGCGCACCTGGCCGCGGGTGAAGTCGAACTTGTGGGTGCCCCAGTTGGGGTGGATCTCGTGCTCGTAGAGCATCTCGCCGTTGAAGGTCGCAAGGCCGTGGGCGTCGGCGCAAAAACCGCCGGGCACCCAGTCCATGATCACGCCAATGCCGGCCTGGTGGCAGGCGTCGACAAAGTGCATGAGCTGGTGCGCGTTGCCGTAGCGCGAGGTGGGCGCGTAGTAGCCCGTGGACTGGTAGCCCCACGAGCCGTCAAAGGGGTGCTCGGTCAAGGGCAGGACCTCGATGTGCGAGTAGCCCATCTGCTTGACGTAGTCCACCAGCTCGACCGAAAGGTCGTCGTAGCTGTAGTAGGTGCCGCGCTGAGCGGGGAAGGGGTCGCCGGGGCCGGGCCAGGTGCCGTCCTCGCGGGGCTCTCCCTGCGGCTCGTTGCCGTGGCGCTTCCAGCTGCCCAGGTGGACCTCAAAGATGTTGAGCGGGCTCTTGAGCATGGGGCGAGAAGAACGGGCGTTGAGCCACTTCTTGTCTTTCCAGGTGTAGCCGGTAAGGTCGGCCGTGCGCGAGGCGGTTCCCGGGGGCAGCTCGGCCTCGAAGGCGTAGGGGTCTGCCTTGTAGAGCTTGGTGCCGTCCTTGGCAACCAAGAGGAACTTGTAGAGCTGGCCGACCACGACGCCGGGGATGAAGCCCTGCCAAATATCACCGTGCTCTGAGCAGGTGAGGGGGTTTGCAGACTCGTCCCAACCGTTGAACTCGCCAATGACATAGACGGCCTGGACATCGGGGGCCCAAACGGCAAAGTGGTAGCCCTTCTTGCGGCCGTCTTTGGCGGGGTGGGCGCCCAGCTTTTCGTAGCTGCGGTACCACTCGCCAGCGCCGAGCAGGTAAACGTCGTCGTTGCTTAAATAAAGGGTGCTATCTTGTGCTTCCATCAACGCCCCTTAGGTCAAAATGCGCGCCTTTGCGCGCAGCCGGTTTAAATTGAACACTCTCTGTTTTAGCACCTTCCCTTCACCGAATGACCACACATCGGGGAACGTTTTTCGAATAAGCCATCTACCTGCGGTTTATTCTCAACAAATTTTTACAGAAATCGATAAGCGGTTTGTAAGCGGTTGTGACTTGATTTGTTTCGAAAGTTCGTATAGTGCCGCTGCAGGGCAAAAAAGAACCCGCGCGCTGTCCAGAAAGCGTGCGGGTTCTTCTCGGTTATGAAATTGGCGGCTTCAAATGAAGCGCAGGTGGCAGGTAGCGAAGGCCCCGAGTCGCGTGGGTCTTCTCGCCGGCTGCCGGGGCCGGGGCGGCTTTTATGCCTGGGCCAGGGCCTGGTCGAGGTCAGCGATGATGTCGTCGGCGTTCTCGATGCCCACGGACAGGCGGATGAGGTCCTCAGAAAGGTGAGCGGCCTCGAGCTGCTCGGCGGTGAGCTGGGAGTGGGTGGTAGAGGCGGGGTGGATGATCAAAGACTTGGCGTCGCCCACGTTGGCCAGGTGGGTGAAGAGTTTGACGTTGTCGACGACCTTAAGGCCGGCGTCGCGGCCGCCCTTGACGCCAAAGACCACTACGCCGCCAAAGCCGTTCTTAAGGACGCGAGAGGCGACCTCGTGGCTGGGGTCGTTCTCAAGGCCGGAGTAGCGCACCCAGCTGACCTTGGGGTGGCTCTCGAGGAACTTGGCGACGGCCAGGGCGTTGTCGCAGTGGCGCTGGACGCGCAGCGACAGGGTCTCGATGCCAATACCGATGAGCTGCGCCGCGTACGGAGACAGGGTGGGGCCAAAGTCACGCAGCTTGTTGGCCAGAACGCGCGTCGAGAAGGGCGCGGCGGGAGCGGCGTCGGCAAAGATCGCGCCGTGGTAGGAGGGGTCGGGCTCGGTGATGGTGGGGAACTTGCCGGGGGTCTTCTTCCAGTCGAACTTGCCGGTGTCGATAACGGCGCCGCCCAGGGTCGCGCCGTGGCCGCCGATCCACTTGGTGAGGGACTCGATCACGACAGCCGCGCCGTCCTCGGCGGGACGATAGAGGTAGGGGGTGGCAAAGGTGTTGTCGACAAACACGGGCACGGGCTCGGGCAGGGAGTTGGCGGCCTCGACGATGGCGGGGACGTCGGCCACGTCTACCAGCGGGTTGCCGATCGTCTCGACGTACCAGAGCTTGGTGTTCTCTTTGGTGGCGGCAACAAAGGCGTCGATGTTGTTGTTCTCGACAAAGGTGGTCTCGACGCCAAGGTCGCCCAGGGTGTGCAGGAAGATGTTCCAGGTGCCGCCGTACAGCGAGTCAGAGGCAACGATGTGGTCGCCGGCGCCCACGATGTTGGTGAGGGCCAGAATCTCGGCCGCGTGGCCCGAGGCAACGGCCACGGCGCCGGTAGCGCCCTCGATGGCGGCCACGCGGGCGGCCACGGCGTCGGTGGTGGTGTTGGTCAGGCGGCCGTAGACGTTGCCGGGCTTGGCCAGGGCAAACTTGGCGGCGCCGTCCTCGGCGGAGTCAAACTGGAAGGCGGCAGAGGCGTAGATGGGAAGCGCGGCGGCGCCGGTCACGGGATCGGGGGCCAGGCCGGCGTGGATCTGCAGGGTGTCAAAGTGCTTGGAGGGGTCCTGGGCAAAGCTGGGATCAAGCTGGAAAGGCATGGTTTTCTCCTTAAAGGTAAGACGACGGGCGCGCACGCCAGGGTCGCATTGCTAAGTTTTGAGTTGTGAGAGTGAAATGTGTGCAGAAGCAGGCTTAACGCCCGAGGTCTATACGGCGCATGAGTGGAGGCGCCCGGGTCTTAAGCGACCTCGGGCTTGCGCATGAACAATCCCATGCAAATGAGCGCGTTATAGATGTGCTTCTTCTTCATGGTTTTGAATCCTAGCAACTTAGTGGGAAAATGCCAACCCCTAATTTGGTAACGCCTTTGTTTCGCGGGCTGCGGCGCAGCTAGACGGCCCAAAATTCGCCTGCGGGCGACGGGGTTTTGTGGCAGAAGCCTTCATTTTCTAGCTCGGCGAGAAGGGCGACGGCGGCGTCTTGGGTGACCGCGGGGCGGCCCGCGGCGGCCTCTTGTGCGGTGAGGTCCCGGGCGGCTTGCGCGGCTGTGACGCCCTGGCGGTTTGCCAGCAGCAGGCGCACCAGGGCGGCTCGCTTTTGGCGGTGCGAGCCCTCGAACTTGGACTGGCGCGTGTGGCCGGCCGAGCGGCGCGACGGGTTGGGCTGCGTGCGCTTGAGATAGGCGCCGTAGTCGAGAAGCGCGTAGTACCAGGTACGAGGGTCGTCGGCGGGATCGCGGTCGTCCTGCGGGCACGTGGCGTCGACCAACGGGATCAGCTGCTTGTCCGTAATGCCCACCTGGCCCGGGAAAAGCTGGTGGAGAAGGACGGTGCGGACGTTTGTCTCCAGGTAGACCGAGTGCAGGTTGAAGGCAAAGGCGCGGATGCCCGCGGCAGTGGCGGGGCCAATGCCGGGCAGGGTGCACAGGGCGCGAGCGTCGCTTGGAAAGGCGCCGCCCTCCCCCACCAGGGCCTGCGCGGCTTTCTGGAGGGCCAGGGCACGACGGTTGTAGCCCAAGCCTTGCCACTCCTCTAGCACGTCGGCCTGCGGGGCGCCGGCCAAGGCGGCCACGTTGGGAAAGCGGTCGAGCCAGCGCTGCCAGCGGCCGTCGACGCGCAAGACCTGCGTCTGTTGCAGCATGACCTCGGATATCCAGATGGCGTAGGGGTCGCGGGTTTCTCGCCAAGGCAAGTCTCGGTACAGAAGACGGCCCTGCTCAAGGACGGTGGCGCGAAACGCGGCGAGCTGCCCCTGCGAGAAGGGCAGCTCGGGCGATTGGTTGCTTGTTTGATGCTGTGCGGGCACGGCGGCGCTACTTATCCCAGTCCAGGATGTGCCAGCCGTTGCGCTTGGCCACGGGCTTCAACGTGTTGCCGGGGCAGACGGCAAAGGCCTCTTTGGCGTGGGCGAGAAGGTCCTCGTCGGTGTGGTGGTCGCCGTAGGCGTAAGCAAGCTCCCAAGCGCCCTGGCCAAGGTGCTTGTTGCACCAGGCCTCGACGGCGCGGTACTTCTCGTCGCCCGCTAAAACGTTGCCCTCGACCTCGCCGGTGTAGTTGCCCTGCGGGTCCTTCTGCATCTTGGTGGCAATGCAGCCATCGATGCCCATCTTCTTGGCCGCGGCCTGGGCAATGGGCTCGAAGGTGGCCGAGACCAAAAGGGTCAGGCAGCCTTCCTCGCGGCGACGGGCAACCTCGGCCAGGGCGGCCTTGCGGTAGCGCGGCAGAAGGACATCGTCGTGGAACTGACGCATGACCTTATCGACATCGGCGGCCTCCATCTGCGTGAGGGCGCCAAAGACCAGCTCGCGGGCCTCGCTTTGGCGGTAGGGCAGGTGGAGCTTGTAGCGAAGGCCCCAAACGCCCAGCGCGAGGGCGCGACCCAGGGTCATGATGCGGTGACGCAGTAAGTAGGTGGTAAAGAGGGCGCCGGACTGACCGTCGACGGAGGTCCCGTCGAAGTCGAAGGCGGCTACTTTGGTGATTTGTGCGTCAGAGCTAGACATAAGGTTTCGGCTTTCGCGATTGCTTGCATCGAGTCACATGATACCTAAACCGGGCGGATGCGGGCGGGCCGCAAGCGCAATAGGTAGCGTGGCGGACACGATTTACGAAAAAGTTTTTCGGGATTGGGCCTGCGGTGGGTAAGGTGCGCGCCGGACGCAGCGCGGGCCGCAGGCGCGGCCCAGACGTGTGCGGTTATGGGGCGTAGTAAATTTCGACATGAAAAAGGCCCTCCTGATGGAGGGCCTTATCAAGTGCAATGGCGGGATGTAAGGGACTCGAACCCTCGACCTCCGACGTGACAGGCCGGCGCTCTAACCAGCTGAGCTAACACCCCGTGCGCCTTGCGCAAGGAGTATTATTACACAGACTTTGGCCGAGAGTCCAGTGAGAATTTGAAAAAATTTTTGATTTGGGCAGATTTTTTCCGAGAACGGCCGTTGACCTGGGGATTTGTGTTTTGCCGGGAGTCACGAGCAGTCGCGGGACCGCCAAGGACCCGGGCCCTGATTTCATTTTTTACGAAAGTTAGGACCAGTAGCGCGGTTTGGCAAGTAGCCAGCCATTCTGGCCGACAAAACCACAGGTCGCCAGAATCCGAATAGGCCGGCTACTCGACCAAAGCCAATACTGGTCCTAACTATCGTCATTTTTGAGTTTGGGGCACGAAAAAACGCCCGCGCCGGGGGGTGGCGGGCGTTGCGGGCACGACGGGATGCTGGGCGACCCTACTCCAGGGCCACCGAGGTAGTGTTGCCGTTGGAATCCTTGACGATAACGTTGGAGCCGTCCAAAGTGGCCGACTCGATGGAGCCAGAGCCGCCGGCCTCGCTGCCGTCCATCGTCATGACGTAGGCAGGCAGCGAGCCGTCGGCGATAACGTAGCTCACCACGTCCCAGTTGCCGTTGCGGTTCTCAGGGATGACCAACACGCTGTTATAGAGGATGAGCGCGCGGGGTTCGCCCTCGATCTCGAAGACGGTCGTGGCAGTACCCGAGCCGTTGGCGTCTTGGCGCACAACGCCGTAATTGCCCGAGGCCTGTTTCTTGATGGCGTAGGTCATGCCCTGGTAAACAACCGAGTCGTCGGCCGTGGTCGTGACCTGCTGCTGCTCTTGCTGCCATGCGCTTTGCGTCTGATTGCCCTGCTCGGCTTGGTCCTGCGAGGGCCCAAAGAGGCCGGCCACGCATCCCACAACTAAGACGAGAAGAACCAGCACCAAAAAGGCGCCACCGACCAAGATAAAGATGTTCTTGCGGGTGCGCTCGGGGCCCTGGGCGGGCTGGGCCGTGGCCGCCGCGGACCTCTTGCGGCCACGGGCCTTGTTGGCCGAGGCCGTTAGCTGGTCTGACGAGTGGCGCTTGGCAAAGCGCTTCTCGGCGTTAACTCGGGCCTGCTCGGCGGCTTGGGCGGCATTCTTACGCGTGGTCACGCGAGCGCCCTGGCCCGCGTGGAGGGTCGTGATGTTTTGGCCCGAGGCCGGGGCGGCTCCGGGAGCGTTTGTCGACGGCGAACCCTGCTGCGTGTAGTGCCCTTGGGGCCTGTTTGGTTCATATGGATTGGTTGCCATGCGATTTAATTTCCCTCTCTGGGCGGCCCGGCGGCGCGGGCCGCTGCTCTATAGTTCCCGGCGCGCCTCGATCGCGCGGCCCAAGGTGACCTCGTCGGCGTACTCCAAATCGCCGCCCACGGGAAGGCCGCTGGCCAGACGAGTGACCGTGACGCCCAAGGGCCGGATGACGCGCGAGAGGTAGGTCGCGGTCGTCTCGCCCTCGACGTCGGGGTTGGTGGCGAGAATGACCTCCTGGACCTCGCCATCTGCCAGGCGCTGAAGCAGTTCGCGGACATGCAGCTGATCGGGGCCAATCTTGTCCATGGGGCTAATGACGCCGCCCAGGACGTGGTAAAGGCCGTGGTAGGAGCCGGTGCGCTCGATCGCCTGGACGTCGCGCGGCTCGGAGACCACGCAGATCGCGGAGCGGTCGCGCGTGTGGTCCATGCAAACATCGCAGGTCTCGCGCGTGGCGTAGCTAAAGCAGACGGGGCAAAAGTGGACCTGCTGCTTGACCTCCAGGATGGCGTGCGCCAGGCGACGAGCCTCCTCGGCATCGGCCTCCAGCAGGTAGTACGCGATGCGCTGGGCAGACTTGGGGCCAATGCCCGGAAGCCTGCCCAGCTCATCCAAAAGGCGCTGGAGCGCGTGACCGTCGTTTGGCGTGTAGGCCATTTGACCTGAACCTTGTTAGAAGAGGCCCGGGATGTTGAGGCCGCCGGTAACGGCGCTCATCTGCTGGCTGGCCGCGGCCTCGGCAGAGGCCAGGACGTCGTTGACGGCGGCCATGATCATGTCCTGGAGCATCTCGACGTCCTCGGGGTCGACGGCCTCGGGGTCGATGGTGAGCGAGGTCAGGCGCATGTCGCCGGTGGCGGTGACCTTGACGGTGCCGCCGCCCGCGCTGGCGCTGACCTCGGTCTCGGAGGCCTTTTGCTGGGCAGCAAGGAGCTGCTCTTGCATCTTACGGGCCTGCTGCATCATCTGGTTGCGGTTCATGCCGCCCATGTTGAATCCACCACGAGCCATGTTGGTTCCTTTCTTTTGCTGGCGAGAAGTGCTGGCCGAGGCTTGTGCCCGGGGCTACTCGTCGTCTTGGTCTTCTCCGTTGAAGGAGTCGGGGTCAAAATCGTCGGCGACGTTTGCGCCTTGGTCATCATACGCGAGGTCTGCGGCCGCGTCTTGGTCGCCCGCGCCGGCTGCAGGTTCTACAGAAACGTTAAGGGGCTGGTTGAAGACCTCGCCCAGCATGGCCGCGATGTCGGCGAACTGGGGGCTGAGGTCGGCCGGAGGGGTGACGGGGGCCGGGGCCTCGGCGGGTTCCGAGGCCGGGGCGGGCGCTGGCGCGGCGGCCGGTTGCGGGGCCGAGGCCTGCGGCTGGGGAGCCGACGAGAAGGGCGCGGCAGAAGGGGCCTCGTCCACAGCGCCGTAGGCGTCGATGGGCGGCTCGTCGTCAACAAAGGACTGCTCGGCGGGGGTGGCGGGGCTGTCCCAGGGCATCGCGAAGTCCTGCGACGGGGCCGCGGCCGGGGCGGGCTGGGGCGCGGGGGCCGCAGGGCGGGGCGCCGGGGCCTGGGCCGTGGCCGGGGCGGCCTGCGGGCGCGGGGCCCGCGGGCTTCTCGCCGCTGCACGGTCGCTAGCCGCGATGGCGGTGTTGGCCATGCTCGACTCGGTGTAGAGGATCTGGCGACGGCCAAACGAGAGGCGCACGACGCCCTCGACGACCTCGCGCACGTCGTTGCGCTCGAGCATCTTGGCGGCAAAACGCGAGCCCTTGGGCAGAGAAACGACGAGCTTCTCGCCGTCGTCCGAGACGGCCTGGGCCGACATGAGCAGCGAGCCGCGCGACGGGGCCTCTTTGAGGAGGGTGTCGACGACGTGCTTCCAAGTGCGCTGCAGCTCGGAGGGGTTGGTGATGGCCGGCTTGGCCGGGGCGTGGACGGGCTCGGCGGCCGACGGGGCCGGGGCGGCTGCGGGCTGCGCGGCCAGGCGCGGGGCCGGCTGGGTAACGGGCTGCGGGGCCGGCTGGGGCGCGGGGGCCGAGACGTGCTGCTGCGCGGACGCCAGGGCCGGCGCGGGCTGGACGGCCGGCGCCGGGGCAGCCACGGGCGCCGCTGCCGGAGCCGCGGGCGCCGCAGCCGCCGCGACCTGCACTCCGTTTGTCTCGACAACGGCAAGACGGGCCTCAAGCTCGGCCACGCGGGCGGCTAGGGACTCCAGGGTCACGTCGCTTTGCGGGCGAGCCATCTTGGTGAAGGCCACCTCAAGCACCAGGCGCTGGTTGACGGCCGTGCGCATCTGGTTAGAGGCGTCGCCTAAGACAGTGAGAATGTAGGACAGGCGGTCGGGCGAGCCAAAGGCCGCGGCCTCTTCTTTAAGGTGCTGCAGCTCGTCAGCCGTGGTGGCAACCGCGTTGGCGTCCGGCGCCGCGGCCAGCACGTACAGGTCGCGCACGTGCGAGGCCAGCTCGCGCGTGAACTGCAGAAGGTCGCAACCGGTCCCCACCAGGCGTTCTACCTCGGCAAACAGAGCCGCGATGTCGCGCTGGGCCAGGGCCGTGCCCACGTTTCCCAGCACAGAGCCCGAGACCTCGCCCAAGAAGTCCTGCGCGCAGGCCAAGGAAATCTCGCCGGCGCCAAAGACGCTCAGCTGCTCAAGCGAGGTCAGGGCGTCGCGCATGCCGCCGCGCGCGTGACGAACCACCAGCTCCAAGGCCTGACGGTCGTAGGTGAAGCCCTCTTGCTCGCAAACGTGGCACAGGTGCTCGAGCATCTCGTCGTTGGCGATGCTGTGGAAGTCAAAGCGCTGGACGCGCGACAAGATCGTGGCCAGGATCTTTTGCGGGTCGGTGGTGCACATGATAAAGACCACGTGCTCGGGCGGCTCTTCGAGGGTCTTGAGCAGGGCATTGAACGCCGCCGGGGTCAGCATGTGGACCTCGTCGATGATATAAACCTTGCAACGACCCATCGTGGGGGCGTAGTTGACGCGCGACAGAATCTCTTCGCGGACGTTATCGACGCCCGTGCGCGAGGCGGCGTCGAGCTCGGCCACGTCGGGGTGCTCGCCGGCCGCGATCAGGCGGCACTGCTCGCAGGAGCCGTCGGGCAGCTGGCCCGCGCCCTTCTCGCACATAAGTGCCTTGGCCAACAGGCGAGCCATGGTCGTCTTGCCTGTGCCGCGGGGGCCGCAGAACAGGTAGGCGTGGCTGGTGCGGTTTTCTGTGACCGCTCGCTTGAGGGTCTCGACCACGTGTTTTTGGCCAACTACCTGCTCAAACGTCTGCGGGCGATACTTTGTGTAAAGGGATTCCATCGAGCCTCCGCGCGCTTTTGGTTAATGGGTTACCAGTATACCCGCTTGCGCGCGGGCGGCTCGGGCGGGTTTGGAAGCGGGGCGCGGGGCCGACGCGGGGCCGTTGTGGGCCCCAATTTGGAGCACGCGCGACTTTTCGCGGTTTAAACCGGGCCCGGGCGAGTAGCCGGGCAGCTTCCGGCCACGTTTGCCCAGTTGGGCGAGAGCCAAAAGCCTCTGGCTACTCGACGGAAGCGGATGTAAACCACGAAAAGTCGCGCATGGTCGCGTGGCGGGCCGCGACGGGGCCGGCGCA
>CAVEMP010000022.1:0-8266 GCA_963616835.1 uncultured Oscillospiraceae bacterium
TGGTGGAGGTGCGGAGAATCGAACTCCGGTCCAAAGCAAACCCCTGATAGGTGTCTCCAGGCTCAGTCGATGGTTAAATCTTAGATGCCGCGCACCCAACGACACGCGCTTGGCATCCCAGCCGGTTCAATCTTATCGCGCGGCATACCAGCCACGTCCGCGCGAGCATCTCCCTAAAATGACGTCGCCGCGGGAACGGGAGCGATCCCCGCATTGACGGCCGCTAGTAAATTAAGCAGCGAGAGCCAGAGGCTCATAAGAATAAGTGTCGTCAATTCAATTTGACGGTTCCCCTGTTTAACGCGGCGAGGAGACCGCGACCTGCTGCCCGTCTCAGGCCCACCCTGTCGAAACCAGTCACCCCCAAAAGAAAACGGGGCACTGCCACCATGCGAATGTCAAAATACGCGCGCTCGTTTGCGCGAGACCTACATTCTACCCGCTTAGGCCGACTTTTCCATCGGCTTTTTCTCGCGGTCAACGAACATGATTAAGACGCAGGCAGCGAGAAGACCTGCCGCAATCCAAATCATGTGCGTCCACAGTGCGGGCGCTAAGCGATTGCCAAGGACCGCGCCCAGCACAAAGAAGGCTATGACGAAGAAGCTTAGCGCTCCCGCCCGCAGGTTCTCGCGGTCGCGCGTAACAATCCAGTCGACCCACGACTGTGTGCCGCTGCGCAGGTTGCCGATGCACATCGTGGTCGCAAGAGGACGCCCGTGGAACTTGCGAAAGGCCTGCACCTGAATCCCACAGGCAAACGACGTGAAGCCGTTGGCCCACAGGCTGTGACCGTCGCCGATGAAGCCAACAAGAACAAGGAACGCAATCTCGACGAGAAGCGCAAGCTGGCGCCAGTGCAAGTGCCGGCGCTTAGTTGAAAGTTTGATGCAATGACACAGCGCAATCCCCAGCGCAAAGCACACGACTGGCACGGCGTAGTGCAGGCTCTCTATCCAGCGAGCGTGCGCTAAGTGAATGCCCAAAAGCAGTATGTTTCCCGTCTGGGCATTGGCAAAAACATGATCGCGCACCAGGTAAGAATAGGCGTCCATGATCCCGCCGGCCAACGCCAGCATCGCCGCAAGCTCTAGCGACTCGGACTCCTGAACTGCTCGTCTCAACGACTGCGCTCCTTGAGGGCCCGGGCAATCTCTCGGTCTACGTCGCGCCGGGCCATGTCTTCGCGCTTGTCGTAGAGCTTCTTGCCGCGGCCCAGCCCAATGGCCAGCTTCACGCGGTTATGCTCATCAAAATAGAGCTCCAGCGGCACAAGGGCACAGCCTTTAACGCGCAGTTTACCGTCAAGGTAGTCGATCTGGTGGCGATGCAGCAGCAGCCGGCGCTTGCGGTCTGGATCGACGTTCCACACGCCGCCATTGGAGTAGGGGTGGATGTGCACGCCGTGCAGCCACGCCTGGCCGCTGCGAATCAGGCAAAAGGCGTCAGTGATCTGAGCCGCGCGCTCGCGCAGGCTCTTGACCTCGGTACCGGTGAGCTCCAGGCCCGCCTCGAACGTCTCGTCGATAAAGTACTCGTGGCGCGCCGAGCGGTTGCGGGCAATCGTCTTCTTCTCGCGCTGTTTGTATCCCATGTTGGCTCCCTCGCGGTACTAAGCGTCCTGGCCCTGGTCGGCGGGCTGATCGTCGCTGTCCGGCTCCTGGTCCTGGGAACGAATGAGGTCGAGAAGGGCGCGGCAGGCGGCCTCCCCCACCAGGTCACGGGCGCGGACGGTCAGCATCGCGGCCTCATTGCGGTCGCCCTCGGCCGCGGCCGTCGTGGCGCAGATCAGCAGGCACGCGGCAATCTCGGCGTTGGCGCCAGCGGGCAGGCCCTCCTCGGACAAAAGCTCGCTCATCTGCGAGTCGTCCACAGAGTCGGGATCGCGCTCGGTGCCTTTTGCCTGGTCAATGGCTGCGTCCAAGGCGCTGTCGCGCACGTCGAGCTTGGTTGCCGCGCGAAGAGCCGCAGCAGCAACGCGCGGCTTCTGCGACGCCTCGAACCACGCCGAGAAGTTCACAAAAGCGCGAGCCAGGTGGCGCGGATCGCTCGCGCGCTCAAAGACGCTAAAGGTGAGGCCCAGGTACTCGTCCATGTTACCGGCCACCTTGTAGAGATCGGCCAGGTTAAGACGACTGGCACAGTCCATGGGATTCCAGCGAACGGCGCTCTTAAGGGCGGCCATGGCCTCCTCGTAGTCGCCCACGTGGACGCGAGCCAGCGCCAGGTCCTGGTACAGGCGGTCAAGCGGCTCGCCCACGTCGCGCAGCTCGCGGGGGTCGCCCTCGATGCGACGATATGCCAGACGCTCGAAGGCGCCCGGGAAGCTAAACCACTGCACCTCGCCGGTGGTGGCGCAGTTCTTGTCCACGTACTCCTCGGCGTCGGTGGCCAGGCGAGCCAGCATCTCCTCGGCCTGCTCGTCCTCGCCCTGCAGCATCAGGCCCTCGGCCTGCTCAAGGTACTCCGTAAGCTCTGTCTGTGTGTCCATGTATCCTCCAGCCAAGCCGGCTTGGCCCGTAGTTGTGAGTTCCTTAGTATAGCCCGCCCGGCCGCCAAGACGTGCCCGGCGGGCGTTGGCTGCGCTCCAACTCAAAATCCCCTGCATTCAAGGCCATTTTTGAGGCCAAAAACAGCACGCAATGCACGGGATTTTACAGCGAGAAGACCCTCGGCCTTATTTCTCCCCTTCGCGCACCAGCTGGAAGTCGATTCGACCGCGTGGGACATCCACGTCGGCCACCCGCACGCGCACGCGGCAGCCCAGGCTCCATACCTCGCCGGTCGACTCCCCTACCAAGCGCATGCGTTCCTCGTTGTACTCGTACCAGTCGCGGCCCAGAGACCTAATGGGCACCAGGCCTTCGGCGCCCGTCTCGTCAATTGCCACAAACAGGCCAAAACGCTCGCAGCCGCTCACGACACCGGCCTCTACCTGGCCCAATCGCTCACCATAGAGCTGCGCCATCTTGATCTTTTGCGAGTCGCGCGCCGCTGCGTCGGCCGTGCGCTCCATGCGCGAGCAGTCCGAGCACAGCTGTGGCAGCGCCCGCTCTTGCGCCCGGCGCTCGCGCGAGCCGTCCTGCCCCGCCAGGTGTGCCTTGAGCGCGCGGTGCACGATATCGTCGGGGTAGCGTCTGATGGGCGAGGTGAAGTGGCAGTAGGCCTTGGCGCCCAGCGCGTAGTGGCCCTCGTTGTGCGGCATATAGACAGCTCGGCTCTGCGCGCGCAGCAACAAAGCGCTGGCCAGGTACTCGCCCGGAGTGCCTTTGCTTTTCTCCAACACGCGTTGAATTCCAAAGGGGTCGCCCGCTTCAAGCGCAGCGGCGTCGCCCGGCTCAAGCAGGCCCATCTCGTCGAGTGGGGCCACGGCACGGCGCAGGTCCTCGGGCAGGGGTCGCTCGTGCACGCGGTAGGCACACTCAACCTCGGCATCGGCCAAGATCTTGGCCACGCATTCGTTGGCCAGCAGCATGGCCTCTTCGACCAGCCCCGTCGCGCGGGAGCGCTGCCGCACCGTCACGCCCACGGGCCGTCCCTCGTCGTCCAGGGCCGCGCGGGTCTCGCGCGTCTCGAAGTCGATGGCGCCCCGGTCGTGCCGAATCTTCTCGCGAAGATCGCGAATCTGGTCCAGCACGTACAGCATCGCGGCCACGTCGTCCTTCTCCGCGTCAATGCACGGCAGGTCACAGGCCTCGCAGCGCCCGTCGAGAAGCTCATCCACCTGGTCGTAGCACAGCCGCGCGTTAGAACAGATCGCCGAGTTCATGGCCTTAGCCGCCACCACATGCCCGGCCGCGTCCAGGCGCATGCGTACTGTCATGGCCAGCCGGTCCTCGCGCGGCCGCAGCGAGCACACATCGTTGCACAGCCGCTCGGGCAGCATGGGCAAAACGCGGTCCACCAGGTAGGCCGAGCAGGTGCGCGCCCGCGCCTCAAGGTCGATGCTCGACCCCCAGGCCACGTAGTGCGTCACGTCGGCAATATGAACGTCCAGGTCAAAACCGCCGTTGGCCCGCCGGCGCGCGCCCACTGCGTCGTCAAAGTCGCGCGCGTCGGCCGGGTCGATGGTCACGCACATGACGCCGCGCAGGTCCTGCCGCGCCGCATCGCTCGCCAGCGCCTCGTCTACCTGCGGCGTTATGCCCTCCGCCTGGGTCAGCGCAGCCGGCGAGAACTCCGTTGCCAGTCCGTGCGAGGCAATGACTCCCTCGATATCCATGTCCAGGTCCTCGGCCGCGCCCACGCGGCGCTCGATCGTGACCGTGGCCGCCGTGTATCGCGTGGGGTACTCGGTGATGCGGGCGCACACCACGTCGCCGGGCACCACGCCCAGGCGCGCCGGGCTTGTGTCCTCGGGCACCACAAAGAAGTCGCAGCCAATGCGAGCATCCAGCGGCACCACGGCAAACAAGGGGCCCGCGTCCTCGAACTTGCCCAGGAAGGTCTCGGTTGCGCGCTGCAGCACGTCGTGGACAATGGCGCGCCGCCCGCCGCGTCCGTCGGCGAGAAAAACCTGAGCTTCGTCGCCGTTCATGGCCTCGCGAAGGCCGTGGGCCGCCACGTCAAAGACCCCCTCGGGCGTCTCGACCACGGCGCGCCCCGGGCGCAGCACGCGAATCGTGCCCGTAAGCAGGCGCTTCGCTTTTCTCGGCCCCTTGGTCGAGCCTCTGCGGGTATTTCCTTTGTGCGGTCGCTTGCGCGCCATCTGCACTCCTTGTCTTAGATAGAAAAAGACAGACACCCGCAGCTAGCTGCCTTGGAATGTCTGTCTTTAGGGTAACGCGTTACTGGTTAGCACTGGGGAAGGGATTGTAGCACATGCGGCGCCGGCAACCCCAACACCCGCGCGCCCAGCGTCGTTAGACCTTGAGGTAGCGGCCCATCGCGATGGCCGAGCCAAACAGGCCAATGACCACGCCAATGAACAAAAGCAGCGCGTAGGTCGCAAACATCACCTGGTTAGAGATACTAAACGTCAGGAACTGCATGCTGTACGAGAGCCTCTCGAGCAGCGCGGCCGAGCCAAAGTGCAGCGCCACGATGGCCAAGACGGCACCCAGAATGGCCTCCAGCGTGCCCTCAAGAATGAAGGGCCCACGGATGAAGCCGTTGGAGGCGCCCACCAGACGCATGATGCCGATCTCGCGGCGGCGGGCCGTGATGGCCAGGCGAATCGTGTTGTTGATGAAGACAAACGACACGAAGGTGAGAAGAAGCACCAGGGCAACCGCGGCTATGCGGATGTAGTTAGCAACCGAGAAGAGCTTCTCGACCGTCTCGCGGCCGTACTGGACATCGCCGGCGGGGTTGTCGGGCTTGTCGCAAACGGCCTGGAAATCAGAGTCGTCAATAATCTTCTGTGCCATGTCCTGGACCTGCTGCGAGTCGTTGAGCTTGATGACCAACGAGGCAGGCAGGGGGTTCTCACCATCCAGAGCAGCCGCAGCGTCAGAGGCGTTGCGGTTGGACATCTGGGACTTGTACTCTTCCAGAGCCTCGTCCTTGCTCTTGTAGGTCACAGATTCGACATTGTCCCAGCCGGCGATTTTCTTTTGCAGGGCGTCAACGTTGTCCTGGGACGCGCTGTCAGAGAGGAACGCCTGGATAGTAACGGAGTCCTCGACGCTGCCCACCATGTTGGACACCATCGCAGAGCCCATGACAAACAGGCCAATGATGAACAGAGACAAGAAGATGGTAACGATAGCGCCCAAGACGGTGGACCAGTTACGGTGGAAGTGCTGGCCAACCTCTCGGAACGAATAGCCAATGTTAGAGGGCACCATAGTAACCGTAGCCTCCCTTCTCTTGGTCGCGCACAACGTGACCCGCCTCGAGGGCGATAACGCGCTTGCGCATGTTATCCACCATCTCGCGGTCGTGCGTGGCCATGATGACGGTGGTACCAGCGCGGTTAATGCGGTCGAGCAGCTTCATGATGCCCAGCGAGATCGCAGGATCAAGGTTACCGGTGGGCTCGTCGCACACCAGCAGCGGCGGGCGGTTGACCATGGCGCGCGCGACCGAGACGCGCTGCTGCTCGCCGCCAGAGAGCTGGTCGGGGAAGTGGTCCATGCGCTCGCTTAGGCCAACAAGGCGAAGCACCTCGGGGACCTGGGCCTTGATGACCGAGCGCGGCTTGCCAATGCACTCAAGGGCAAAGGCGACGTTCTCGTAGACCGTCTTGTTGGGCAGAAGCTTGAAGTCCTGGTACACGGTGCCGATCTGGCGGCGCAGGTACGGGATCTTCTTGTTACGCATCTTAGTGAGGTCTTGACCTGCGACGATAACCTCGCCATGGGTAGCCTTGAGCTCGCGCGTGATCAGGCGCAAGAACGAGGACTTGCCCGAACCGGAGTGGCCGACGACAAACACGAACTCGCCCGGATAGATATCGAGGCTAACGTTGTCGAGAGCGGGCTTGTTGGGCTGGGCCGGATAGATGAGTGATACGTTTTTGAACGACACGGTAGGCACACCGGTGCGCGGGACAACGGGCGTGTTGTCGTCTGCGAGAGGCGCAAACACGCTGGTAAATCCAGGCTGGTCGGTGGGGTCTGCCGGCTCGGAGGCGGTGACGGCGTGAACAGCGAGATCTTCCTCGGGCTGCTCGAGGGCAGTGATCGGTGGCACCTCGGCCGCGCTCGGCGTGGGGGCCGAGACCTGCTCTGCAGCGGGCGCGCTACCAAAAAGGACGGCGTCCACCTGCTCGTCTTCGACGGACGCCACGCCGTTAAAGATGGCGTCCGAGTCCTCCGGCTGTCGCTCGTTGCTGCGGAAGTGATTGGCCACGAAAGCTCCTTTTCCTTTTGCTCACAGCGGACAGATTCGAATATTTTAACAAATGGGCAGTTGGCGTTAGGCGCCTATCGGCCAACGCCCGCCCAAAAGACAAAGGCTCCCCACACCTTAAGGCGCGGGGAGCCTGGCACGAGTGCGGTCTTCTCGGCTTATTTGCCCAGGAAATCGAGGGTCTGGCCCACGATGCCTGCAGCGTCAAGGCCGTACTTGGCGAGAAGCTCCAGGGCGGGGCCCGACTCGCCAAAGACGTCGTTCACGCCCACCTTGCGCACAGGAACGGGGGCCTCGGCCAGCGCGGAAAGAACCGCGTCGCCCAGGCCGCCGATGACGGAGTGCTCTTCGCAGGTCACAACGCGGCCGGTCTTGGCGGCAGAGGCGCGCACAAGCTCCTCGTCCAGCGGCTTGATAGTGTGGATGTTGATGACCTCGGCCGAGACGCCCTTCTCGGTAAGGATGTCGGCGGCCTCGAGGGCAGCGGCTACCATAAGGCCCGTGGCCACGATGGTAACGTCGATGCCCTCGCGCAAGACGATGCCGCGGCCAAGCTCGAACTTGTAGTTCGCGGGGTCGTTGAAGACGGGGACGGCCAGACGGCCAAAGCGCATGTAAACGGGGCCGTCGTAGTCATAGACGGCGCGCACGGCGGCCTTAGCCTCGACGTCGTCGGCCGGGCAAATGACGGTCATGCCGGGGATGGAGCGCATGAGGGCCAGGTCCTCGTTGCACTGGTGACTGGCACCGTCCTCGCCCACCGAGATGCCAGCGTGCGTGGCACAGATGTTGACGTTAAGGTGCGGGTAGCCCACCGAGTTGCGCACCTGCTCAAAGGCGCGGCCGGCGGCAAACATCGCAAAGCTCGAGCAAAAGACCTTCTTGCCCGTGGCGGCAATACCAGCGGCGATGCCCACCATATTAGCCTCGGCGATGCCGGCGTCATAGAAGCGATCGGGGTAGGCGGCCTTGAACTTGCCGGTCTGCGTGGCGGCGGCCAGATCGGCGTCCAAAACCACGAAGTCGTCCTTCTCGGCACCCAGCTCTACCAAGGCCTCGCCATAGCTCGCGCGGGTGGCGACCTTCTTCACGTCTGCCATTTAAAGCTCCTTTCCCGCGGCCTCAAGCTCGGCCATGGCCTGCTCGAACTGCTCGTCGTTGGGGGCCTTGCCATGCCAGCCCACCTGGTTCTCCATGTAGCTCACGCCCTTGCCCTTGAGGGTCTCGGCCACAATGCACACAGGCTGGCCGGTCACCTTGCGGGCGGCCTCGAAGGCCTCGCGAACCTGGGCCATATCGTTGCCGTCGGCCAGCTCGATCACGTGGAACTTGAAGGCGCGGAACTTGTCGGCGATGGGCATCGCAGAGTTGACCTCCTCAATGGAGCCGTCGATCTGCAGGCCGTTGTGGTCGACAACCAGGCACAGGTTGTCCAGGCCCTTGTTGCCGGCAAACATCGCGGCCTCCCAGA
>CAVEMP010000023.1:0-10897 GCA_963616835.1 uncultured Oscillospiraceae bacterium
CCGCTCCGGCAAAAAAGCCCGCCTCGGCCAAGCCCGCAACTAAAAAAGTACCGTCCGTAAGCAACAAAAAAGCTGC
Organism: uncultured Oscillospiraceae bacterium; assembly: GCA_963616835.1. Lineage (GTDB taxonomy): Bacteria > Actinomycetota > Coriobacteriia > Coriobacteriales > Atopobiaceae > Paratractidigestivibacter. Next base: position 77 of record CAVEMP010000023.1, read on the forward strand.
TTCCAAGGCAAGAAAGTCGTCGAAGAAGTAAGTTATAGGAGGCGTACATTCGCGCGCTCGCCCACGCACACGCGGCGGCCCCGCCGCGCGATATGTCGTCTTCTGTCCGCACTGCAGTTTTAAAAGGGGAGTTTCATGCAAAACAACGACAAGATCTTCGAGACCAAGCTCGACTTCGCACAGCAGTACCGCGATACCTGCCAGGCCGAGCTGGGCAAGACCTTGGATAAGTGCAGCGATCTGGAGAAGTACCAGGTGCTCGCTAAGCTCGTGGCTTCTAAGGGCAACGCACTCATGCCCGAGTCCCACACCCAGGACGAGAAGAAGGTCTTCTACTTCTCCCTCGAGTTCCTTATTGGCCCGCTGCTTGACAACTACCTGATTAACCTGGGCATTCGAGACCTGGTCGAGGACGCCTTGAAGGACATGGACATCGACCTTGACGATATCTGCCGCCAGGAGGTCGACCCCGGTCTGGGTAACGGCGGCCTTGGTCGTCTTGCTGCCTGCTTCCTGGCTTCCATGGCCCACAACGGCATGGCTGGTTACGGCAACGGCATGCGCTATCGCTACGGCCTGTTCCACCAGGACATCGAGGGCGGCCGTCAGGTCGAGCGCACCGATAACTGGCTGGCCAACGGCTTCCCCTGGGAGACCCGCAAGGACTCCTCCGCGGTTCTCGTTCGCTTCAACGGCCACGTCGTGCGCCACGAGGGCGAGAACGGCAAGTATTGGTTTACCGAGGAGGGCGGCGATCTTGTCCGCGCCGTGCCTTACGACGTGCCCATCATTGGTTATGCCGGTCGCACCGTGAACAAGCTGCGCCTTTGGAGCGCCGAGCCCGCCACCGAGGACTTCGACCTCGATGCCTTCAACGCCGGCGACTACGCCAAGGCCAACAAGTTCCGCTCGGACGTCGAGGCCATCTCGACCATCCTGTACCCCAACGACGCCGGCGAGCACGGCCGCATGCTGCGCCTCAAGCAGGAGTACCTGTTTGTCTCGGCTGGCCTGCAGACCATCCTTAAGGATTACGAGAAGGACTACGGCCCCGATTGGGAGAACCTGGGCAAGCACGTCTCGGTCCACACCAACGACACCCACCCCGCCATGTGCGGCCCCGAGCTCATGCGTCTTCTTGTTGACGAGAAGGGCGTGGACTTCGACCTGGCCTTCAAGATCGCCCACGAGACCGTCTCGTTCACCAACCACACCGTCATGCCCGAGGCTCTTGAGAAGTGGCCCATCAACACCTTCCGTGCTCTTCTCCCGCGTCTCTACATGTTCATCGAGGAGATCGACCGCCGCTGGCGCGACGGCCTCTCCGAGAAGCTCGGCGCCGACAACGGCTCTTGGACCGATGTCCTGCGCAACACCGCCATCCTGTGGGACGGCCAGGTGCGCATGGCCAATCTCTCCATCATCTTCTCGCACTCGGTCAACGGCGTTTCTGCGCTGCACTCCGACATCCTTAAGCGCGAGACCTTCAAGGACTTCGCCGCCCTTGAGCCCGAGCTCTTTAACAACAAGACCAACGGCGTGACTCACCGTCGCTTCCTGCGCGAGGCCAACCCGGCCTACTCCAAGATCATCACCTCGGCCATTGGCGAGGGCTGGCTGGACGACGCCGACGAGCTCGAGAAGCTGATCCCCTTCGAGAAGGACGCCAGCTTCCTGGACGCCATGGACGCCGCCAAGAAGACCAACAAGGAGCGCCTGGCCGCTTACATCAAAGAGACCACCGGCACCGTCCTTGACACCAACATGGTCTTTGACGTGCAGGTCAAGCGTTTCCACGCCTACAAGCGCCAGCTGCTTTCGGTCTTCAAGATCTTGGACCTTCGCAACCGCATCCTGGACGACCCCAACTTCAACCCGCAGCCCACGGCCTTCATCTTCTCGGGCAAGGCGGCCCAGAGCTATGCCTTTGCCAAGGAGGTCATCCGTCTGATCAACTCGCTGGCAGACGTCGTGAACAACGACCCGCGCGTCAACGACAAGATCCGCGTGGCCTTTGTCCCCAACTTTGCCGTGTCTAACGCGCAGTACATCTACTCCGCGGCCGACATCTCCGAGCAGATCAGCCTTGCGGGCACCGAGGCCTCTGGTACCTCCAACATGAAGCTCATGATGAACGGCGCCCTTACCCTGGGCACTCTTGACGGCTCCAACGTCGAGATCTCCCAGCTCGTTGGCCCCGAGAACATAAAGATCTTTGGTATGAAGACCGAGGAGGTCGAGGAGCTCCAGGCTTCCGGCCGCTACTACGCTTGGGATATGTACAACAACGACCGCGCTCGCATTGGCCGTATCGTCGACCAGCTCACCGACGGCACCCTGGCGGGCCTGTCGGGCAACTTCGAGAGCGTGCGCGATCACCTTATGGTCGAGAACGACCCGTATCTGGTCATGGGCGACTTCTACGCCTACGTCCAGGCATGGGACGAGCTCACCGCGGCCTACGCTGACCGCCGTTCGTGGAACCGTTCGGCGCTTCACAATACCGCTAAGGCCGGGTTCTTCTCCAGTGACAGAACTATCCATGAATACATGGAAGATATTTGGCACATTAGGAGCTAGGTATTGGTCGAGACATACCGTCTCGTTCTAGATAAGCAAGTTTGAAAGGAGTGGGGGGAATGAGCAAAAAGGAGTGCATCGCGATGCTTCTCGCCGGTGGCCAAGGCAGCCGCCTGGGCGCTTTGACGAGCAACGTCGCTAAGCCTGCAGTCTCATTCGGCGGCAAGTTCCGCATCATCGACTTCGCGTTGTCCAACTGCGCGAACTCGGGTGTCACGACGGTGGGTGTCCTTACCCAGTACCGTCCGTACCTGCTGCACAACTACATCGGCACGGGCGAGGCCTGGAACCTTGACGACCGCGAGGGCGGCGTCTCGATTCTTCCGCCGTACGCCACGCAGACCGGTGGCGCCTGGTACGAGGGCACGGCCGACGCCGTGACCCAAAACCTTGGCTACATCGAGCAAAACGATGCCGACTACGTGCTCATTCTCTCCGGCGACCAGCTCTACCGCATGGACTACGCCGACATGCTGGCCACCCACAAGGCCAACAACGCCGACCTGACCATCGCGGTTATGCCCGTGCCCTGGGAAGAGGCCTCCCGCTTTGGCATCATTACCGCCGACGAGTCGGGCCGCATCACCAAGTTCACCGAGAAGCCCAAGCAGCCCGATTCGAACCTCGCTTCCATGGGCATCTACATCTTTAGTACAGAGCTTCTCGTCCGCGCCCTTAAAGAGGACGCCGTCGACTCCACTTCCGAGCACGACTTTGGCAAGAACGTTATCCCCAAGCTGCTCGACGAGGGCAAGCGCCTCTTTACCTACGAGTTCCGTGGCTTCTGGCGCGACGTTGGCACCATCTCGAGCTACCACGAGACGAGCATGGACCTGCTGGGCCCCAACCCCGCCTTCGACATTTACAGCAAGGACTTCCCGATCATGTCCAACAGCTCCATGCGCCCGCCGGCGTACGTGGGCAAGGACGGCAACGTGGACGACTGCCTGGTCTCCAACGGCTGCAAGATCTTGGGAACCGCCAAGCACTCGATTCTGTCCACCGATGCCTACATTGGCGAGCGCGCCACGGTAGAGGACTCCGTCCTTCTCCCCGGCGCAAAGGTCAAGGCCGGCGCCCACGTTGTGCGCGCCATCCTGGGCGAGAACTCGGTTGTCGAGGAGAACGTCAACCTCGGCAGCGTGGACGTGACTAAGGACACCGCCGTCATTGGCAACGACGTTGTTGTTGGAAAGGGGGAGAACTAATCATGGATAAGGTTATTGGTCTGGTTACCTGCAACTACTCCGCCAAGGAGTCCAGCGCGCTTTCTTCGACCCGCCCGGTTGCCTCTGTGCCCTACCTGGGCCGTTACCGCATGGTCGACTTTGCTTTGTCCAACCTGGTCAACGCCGGCGTCCGTAGCGTCGGTGTGGTCATGCCGTACAACTACCGCTCCTTGATCGACCACATTGGTTCGGGCAAGGACTGGGGTCTTGACCGCAAGAACGGCGGCCTGTTTGTGCTGCCGGGCAGCGCCTTTGGTACCTCTCGTACCGGCGCCCGCTTCCTGCTTCGCGATCTGGTTCACAACAAGGCGTTCTTCACCCGTACCACCGCCGACGCAGTGTTCTTCTCGACGGCCAACATCATTGCCAACATCGACCTCAAAGAGGTCTACGCCGCCCACAAAGAGTCCGGCGCAGACATCACCGTGGTCACCAAGAAGGCCGACGCCAAGTACGACGACGTCGTGCGCTTTGACGTTGCCGACGGCCGCGTCACCGGCGTGAGCAACGGCGTCGTCTATGGCGACACCATGTTCCTGGACGTCTTTGTCATTAGCCGCCAGCTTCTTCTGGACATGTTTGATTGGTACGCTCCCACGGACTACCTGGACATCTTCGAGGCCATGGCCGACGACTTTGGCCGTCTTAACGTGAGCACCTACAACTTTGACGGCTACGTGGCGCCCCTCTTCAACAAGCGCGACTACTACCGCGCCAATATGGACCTGCTCAACCCGGTTGTCCAGGACGAGCTGTTCCCCGAGGACCGCACCATCAAGACCAAGGCTCACGACACGCCTCCCGCAAAGAACGAGGTTGGCTCCCGCGTGAGCAACTCCAGGATTTCGTCCGGCTGCCGCATCTACGGCAACGTGAGCGACTCGATCCTGGGCCGCGACGTCATCATCGAGCCCGGCGCAACCGTGCGCGCCGCGATTGTGATGCAGGGCTGCGTTGTTAAGACCGGTGCCCGCGTCGAGAACGCCATTGTTGACCGCAACAACATCGTTCCCGCCGGTACCGAGCTTAGGGGCACGCCCGAGGATGTTCTCATCAAAGAGAAGCAAAACGGGTAACCCAAAGGTATAGGACGGGCGGCCAAGCCGGCAGGGTCAACTTGCCGGCGCGGCCGCCTTTCTTAGGTGTCGAGAAGAGTGAGTGAGAAAGACATGGCAACTAACGCTAAGCGCAGAAAGATCAGGGTCCTGTTTGCGGGCTCCGAGGCGGTTCCCTTCTCTAAGACGGGCGGCCTGGGCGACGTGGCCGGCTCCCTTCCGCGCGCGCTCAAGCACGCGGGCGCAAAAGCCGCTGTTATCAGCCCCAAGTACGCGACCATTCCGCAGCAGTACAAGGACCAGATGAAGCACGTGGCCGATTTCTACGTGCCCCTGGGCTGGCGCAGCATCTATTGCGGCATCGAGAAGCTCACCCTTCAGGACCTGGACTTCTACTTTGTGGACAACCAGGACTACTTTGGCCGCGACGGCCTGTACGGCTACTTTGACGACGGCGAGCGCTTTGCCTTCTTTGCCAAGGCCATCTGCGAGGCCATTGCCCACGTGCCCGAGCTTGAGTGCGACGTGCTGCACTGCAACGACTGGCAGACCGCGCTTTGCCCCGTCTACCTGCGCGAGTTCTATCGCCAGGTCCCGCAGTGCAACAACGTGAAGTGCGTCTTTACCGTGCACAACGTCAAGTTCCAGGGCCAGTACGGCAACTCCATGCTGCACGACGTCTTGGGCCTGGACACCATCGCGCCCGCCCGCGACCAGCTTACGATGGACAAGGACTCCATCAACTTCATGAAGGGCGCCCTGTGCTACTCGGACTGGCTGACCACCGTGAGCCCGTCTTATGCCTATGAGCTGCAGATGCCCTTCTACGGCGAGGGCCTGGACGATATCTTCCGTCGCCGCTCGAGCATCCTCTCGGGCATCCTGAACGGCATCGACCAGACCATCTGGAACCCCAGCATGGACTCCATGATCCCGCACAACTACTCGGCGGGCGACCTCTCGGGCAAGGCCGAGTGCAAGCGCGCCCTGCAGGAAGAACTGGGTCTGAACGTCGACCCCACGCGCCCGCTGATTGTCTCCATCGGTCGCCTGACCGACCAAAAGGGCCTGGGCCTGGTGCGCTACTCCATGGACCAGCTTATGTCTCGCGGAGTTCAGGTTGTTATCCTGGGCACCGGCGACCACGACCACGAGGAAGCCTTCAAGTACTTCCAGTCCAAGTATCCCGGCCAGATGGCTGCCTGCATCGCGTTTGACAACGCGCTGTCGCACCGCATGTATGCTGCCGGCGACCTGCTGCTTATGCCGTCCGAGTTCGAGCCCTGCGGTTTGTCTCAGATGATCGCTATGCGCTACGGCACGCTGCCCGTGGTGCGCGAGACCGGCGGCCTGCGCGACTCGGTTAAGGCCTACAACAAGTTCACCGGCGAGGGCACGGGCTTCTCATTTGCCAACATGAACGCCGACGAGATGGCCGACACCATCCTTGGCGCATGCGAGATTTTCTGGACCGAGCCCGATACCTGGCATTCGTTGATGGATCAAGCCATGAATGCGGATTTTAGTTGGCGTCGTGCTGCAAATGACTACATGGACATTTATCATGGTCTTCACCCGGAGATCATTCGGTACAACAGAAGGCGCGATAGATAGGGAGATTAAACGTGAGAGCACGTCACGTAACCTCCGAGAAGGACTATAGATTTCCTTACGGTGCCGTCCAATTGGGCGGCACCGTCATGCTGGCCATCAATGTCTGGGACGAGGTCACCTTTTGCACGTTGAGGGTCTGGACCGACGAGGCCGGCGAGGAGTTCATCGAGATGCACGGGACGCCCGAGGGCGATCACCTGCGTTTTGAGGTTGAGTACACACCGGCCACGACCGGCGTTGTTTGGTACAGCTTTGACCTTGAGGCCCCCGACGGCTCGGTGTGGCGCTACGGCGCCCGCGAGGGTTGGACCACCGGCGTGGGCGCCTTTGCCTACGGCGATCCCCCCTCGTTCCAGATCACGGTCTACGAGCCGCGCGAGGTGAAGCCCGATTGGTTCCGCAACGCCGTGGTCTACCAGATTTTCCCCGACCGCTTTGCCCGCGGCAAGGATTGGGAGAAGAACGTGGCGGCCTCGCTGGACCGCGAGCTTGCCGGCGTGCCCCGCGCGCTGGTCGAGGATTGGAACACCCCGCCCTCGTACAAGCGCGTCTCGGCAGAGGATCTGCGCATCGCCGAGTGGGATTTCTACGGCGGCACCCTGCAGGGCATCGCCGAGAAGCTCGACTACCTGGCGGGCCTGGGCGTCACGGTCATCTACCTTAACCCCATCTTCGAGGCCCACAGCAATCATCGCTATGACACGGCCGACTACCTGCGCATCGATCCCATGCTGGGCACCGAGAAGGACTTTGTCGATCTGTGCGCCGCGGCTCAGAAGCGCGGGATTTCTGTCATTCTCGACGGCGTCTTTAACCACTGCGGGCGCGACTCGGTGTACTTCAACCGCGACGGCAACTACAAGGCCCCCGGCGCTTGGCAAGCCCACGTTGATGGCGAGAAGTCCCAGTACGACGGCTGGTTCTCGTTTAACGAAGATGGCACCTATGCTGGCTGGTGGGGCAACCAGGACATGCCCACGTTCAACGCCGACGTGGACGCCTACCACGAACTGATCTGCGGCGAGAACGGCGTTATTCGCAAGTGGATGCGCCTGGGCGCGCGCGGCTGGCGCCTTGACGTGGCCGACGAGCTGACCGACGACTTTATCGCCGAAATTAAGGCCGCCGTCTTGGCCGAGCGCGCCGACGGCGTGCTTATTGGCGAGGTTTGGGAGGACGCCTCTAACAAGGTGGCCTACGGCAAGCTGCGCCAGTACTTCCAGGGCAAAGAGCTGGACTGCGCGATGAACTACCCCTTCCGTACCGGAATCTTGGACTTTGTGCGCGGCTACATTGGCGCTCCCGAGCTGGCCGCGCGCCTAAGGCAGCTGCAGGAGAACTACCCGCGCGATGCCTTCTATCAGGCGCTTAACCTGCTTGGTAGCCACGATCGCGAGCGCCTGTTCACCGTGCTTGGCGGCGCTCCAGATGCCGATAGCATGGACGAGGCGGCGCGTGGCGCGTATCGCCTGGACGAGGGCCAGGCCGGCCTTGCCATGGCGCGCCTGTGGGTGACGGCCCTTCTGCAGATGACCCTGCCCGGCGTGCCCTGCGTCTACTACGGCGACGAGCGCGGCGTCGAGGGCTTCCGCGACCCGTTTAACCGCGCGAGCTTCCCCTGGGACGGCGGCCGCATGAACGCGACCACCATCTACCGCAACGCCATCGCGTTGCGCAAGACCTTGCCCGAGCTGGTGGACGGCGATTTCGAGCCCTTCTCGGCTGGCGAGGACGTCTTTGGCTTCTGGCGCCACGGCGCCGACGGCAACTCGGTGTGCGTGCTGGTTAACGCCAGCCTTTCCAACTCGCACGATGTCCAGATTCCCATGGTCTCTGACCAGGTGGTCGACGACGTGGTGAGCGGCCGCGCACCGCGCGTCGAGCGCGGGCATGCCCAGGTCTTCCTCTGGCCACTGGGCACTGCCGTGCTGCGCTTCTCGGCGGCCGAGCGCCTGCAGTCCGACTTGCCTGCGGGCATGGGCGTCCTGTGCCACGTGACGAGCGTTCCCAACGAGGGCGGCAAGCACGGTACGCTGGGCAAATGCGCGTACAAGTTCGTGGACTGGCTGGCCGAGGCGGGCGTTGCCTACTGGCAGGTTTTGCCGGTTAACCCGGCCGACGGCTTTGGCTCACCCTATGCGGGGTTGGCGGCTTTTGCGGGCAACACGGACCTTCTCGACCGCAGCGTGGCCGAGGTCATGGCCGACGCCAAGAAGACCCGTGGGTCTGCAGCCTACCGCGACTTCTGCGAGGTCAACGAGTACTGGCTGACGGCCTACGCGACCTTCTGCGCAATCAAGGACCTGCTGGGCGACGGCCCCTGGCAGGAGTGGCCCGCCCCCTACCACGACTACTCGCCCGAGCTGGCCAATTTGCCGCAGCTCAAGGAGGGTGTCGAGCGTCACCGCCTGCTGCAGTTCGAGTTCTCGCTTGAGTGGTCGCGCCTGCGCAGCTATGCCAACAGCCGCGGAGTGGCCATCGTGGGCGACATGCCCATGTTTGTCTCGGCGGATTCTGCCGACGTGTGGGCCGAGCCGGACATCTTTGAGGTGGACGAGAAGGGCTACGCGGCGCTTCAGGCTGGCGCTCCCGGCGACGCGTTTGCGCCCGACGGCCAGCTATGGGGCAACCCCACGTACCGCTGGGACGTCCTGCGCGAGCAGGGCTACGGCTGGTGGCTGTGCCGCTTTGGCCGCGCGATGGAGACCTACGATTACGTGCGCTTGGATCACTTTATTGGGTTCTCGTCGTACTACGCGATTCCGCAGGGAAAGACTGCGGCCGACGGCCAGTTCAAGTTTGGCCCGGGGCTCGAGTTGTTTGAGGTCGCGCGCAAGAAGCTGGGCCCGCTGCCGTTTGTGGCCGAGGACCTGGGCAACATCACGCCGGCCGTTCGCGCGCTGGTGAGCGCCACGGGTATCCCCGGCATGGACATCGTGCAGTTCAACGACGGTGACGTGCGCCAGGGCTACGAGCCCAAGAAGGGCACCGTGGCCTTCACCGGCACGCACGACAACCAGACACTGCTGGGCTGGGTCTCTTCTCGCTTTGGCGTTGAGGGCGATCAGGCCCGTCAGCTGGCGGACGATATCATGGCCAAGGTCCTGCGAGCCGATGCCAACGTGGCGGTCGTGCCGCTGCAGGACGTGTTGGGGCTGGATGACTCGGCGCGCATGAATGTTCCCGGCACCGCCGAGGGCAACTGGAGTTGGCAGGCCGACGCCGAGGCCGTTGCCGCGGCCTCCGGGCGCCTTGCCGAGCTTGTTGCGATGCACCGCGAGGGCCGCTAAGGGCTTCTCGGCTACGCGATTTAGAATCCCCCGCTCTTTCGGTCAGTTTTGCGAAGAATTTTGACCGAAAGAGCGGGGGATTTTTGCGTCGCGGCATAAAACGCGCCGTTCCCCGATTGGGTTGCCGCTGGGCGACCAGAATTGGGCATAACTCGCAGTTCCTGGGGAGGTGGTGCGAGTGAGCGGTGAGGTTGACAGACGGATTGAGGAATGGCTGGCGACTGCGGAACGGGAGAAGAGCTGCTATGTTCCACAAAACGAGGAGGAACGTCGTTGTCTTGGGCGGCGGGTTGATAAGGGGGTAGTGCGTCCTGCCAGGGGTTTGTTTGCGCTCGAGAGCGATTGGAAGGCGCTCGAGCCCGACGAGCAGGCGCTGCGAATCGTGCGAGGGATGGCAGGGCAGAGGCCCAATGCTGCTTTTTGCGGGCCGTCGGCGGCGATTACCCATGGCCTTGACGTGCCATGGCGTGCTCTGAGTCAGGTCCACCTTGCGCAAAGCGCGGGAGTTCACTCGCGCTCTTGCGGCCAGCTCGTGCGCCACGAGTACGAAGGCGAGCTGGTAGACGTCGACGGGGTGAGGGTGACTCCGTTTTGGCGCACCGTGGCGGATTGCCTGCGGTGGCTGCCGTTTCCCGACGCGCTGGCTGTTGCCGACTCGGCCCTTAAAGAGATGGGCTGCAAGGTCGAGACCCTTGTGGCACAGGTCGAAGAAGAGGCGCACGGAAAGACGGGCAAGGCTCGTGCGGTGGAGGTCGCGGCTTTTGCCGACGCCAGAAGCGATAACGCCGGCGAGTCGCTGGCCCGCGGCGTGATGCTCGAAGCGGGCTTTGTGCGGCCGGTGCTGCAGTTTGAGATCCCCGACCTTGTGGAGCCATGGCACAGCTACTACATCGATTATGCCTGGCTTGACCAGGACGGCGCCCCGCGCGTCTTTGGCGAGCTGGACGGCTATCGCAAGACCGAGAACGCGGCCTACATGGGCGGCCGCAGCGCCGAGCGCGTCCTGCTCGACGAGCGCCGCCGCGAGTCGCGCATCTCGCTGTACGGCGTGCC
>CAVEMP010000024.1:0-5192 GCA_963616835.1 uncultured Oscillospiraceae bacterium
ACGCCGGAGGGGTCGTACTCGAGCCAGGGTGCGGGCGGGAAGATGGGAATCTCGATAAAGCTGCAGATAAGGGCCATCGCGCAGAAGAGCGCCGTGACGGCTATGCGCTTGTTTGACCAGGCTGCGCCCGTGTTGGTCGTTGAGTGCGAATCATACGAAAAGCGCGTGGAAGTGGCCATGTGTGGTCCTTTCGTTTCTTCCATCCGGACTGTAACCGTTGGTCCTGGAATCTCACCAGGTCAACCGCGTATTCGCGGGTCGCGGACTTCCCGGCGCGCACGCCTGGGTTACCGCCAGTGGGGAATTTCGCCCCGCCCTGAAACTGACGCGGCCGACTATATCACTTTCGTAAGGGGTTTGCTACGAGATAGTTTTCGCGTTAACGGCCCTGCTATACTCACTGCTCTACGTGCCTTTTTGCGCGCACCCCCTGATGGACGATCGAAAGGAAATGATGTCCGACAGTGACAGTCCCCTCGAATGGAAGCTTCGTGCTATCGTTGGCGAGGATAACCTGCTGGTAGACGAGCCAATGAGCGAGCACACGACCTTCGAGGTAGGCGGCCCGGCCGATTTCTACGTCATCCCCGAGGATTTTGACGAGGTTCGCGACGTGATCGCGGCCTGTAAGGACGCGGGCGTGAGCCACTTTGTCCTGGGGTGCGGCTCTGACCTGTTGGTTTCTGATGAGGGATATCGCGGCGTGATTGTGGCCGTGGCAGATGGCCTTGTGGGTGTCACCGTCGAGGACGACTGCATTTGCTGCCAGGCGGGCGTGGGCCTTCGCGAGGCAAGCGAGATGGCCTGTGAGCTGGGCCTTTCTGGCCTGGAGTTTGCGTGCGGTATTCCTGGTTCTGTGGGCGGCGCGTGTTACATGAACGCCGGGGCCTATGGTGGCTGCGTGGCCGACGTGCTGAGCGAGGTGCGCGTGCTTACGCCCGACGGCACGGTGGTTGACCTGGGTGCCAACGAGCTCGAGATGGGCTACCGCACAAGCCGCGTGGCGCGTGAGGGCCTCGTGGTCTTGTCGGCTACGTTTGACCTGGACCGAGGCGACCCCGAGAAAATCCGGGCCACGATGGACGACCTTACTCACCAGCGCGAAGAGAAGCAGCCGCTTGACATGCCCAGCGCAGGCTCGACCTTTAAGCGTCCCGAGGGCCACTTTGCCGGCAAGCTAATCACCGACGCGGGCCTCAAAGGTTACCAGGTGGGAGGCGCCGCGGTGAGCAAGAAGCACGCCGGTTTTGTCGTCAACTGCGGCGGCGCGACGTCTGCCGACGTCCACGCGGTCATCGAGCACGTCCAGGCCGAGGTTTCTCGCCAGTTTGGCGTCTCTCTCGAGCCCGAGGTGCGCTTTTTGGGGTAGCGACCCCGTTGCGAGTTTCCAAAACCCCGCACCTTAACTTAGTTTTCCTTCCTTTCACCGAGAAACCCCAGTTGTTATTTGGGTATTGAGAAGAAACTTAGTTAAGGTGCGGGGTTTTGGAGGTAAAGATGCGCTACGCGTTTCTCGGTGCAGGAGCCGCCTGCGAGGTTTTGCGATGCCTGCCCAGCGAGGACTTCGCCGGTGCCAAAAGATGGCCGCCAGAACCTCGACGACTTCCTTCTCGCGAGAACTGCGTCTCTAACCAGCGCGAGGCCAAGGCGTTTCTCGCCGAGAATGACCTTTTGGGTATGGGCGTCATTTCTACCCCGATTGACCTGCTGGTCTCTTCTAAGCAGGCACGAAGCAGCGGTAAAGTGGCGACCTTCCATGTGTGGAGCGGCAACGTTTTTGCGGGCGCCTGCATAAGGCTTGGCGACTCTCTTGTTTGTAGCGGCCCAGAGTTCGTCGTCCTTCAGGCGTGCGCCTCGGTTGCCAAGCTCGACGGTTTGCTGGAGGGCCATGCTGCTGCGGTCCAGGCAGAGCGCGAGGCGCTTGCGATAACGGGCGGCGGAGGCTACGTTTTGGTTGACCATCCCGTTAAATGGGAGCAGATCAAGCGTCTTGTTGGCGCGGCCTATTTGACCTGCGAGTTTTGCGGAACCTATCGCCTGTCGTTTGGAGAGATCGCGACGAACTTTCACGCGACGCCGCTTATGTCGCTTGAGAGTTTGCGAGAAGCGGCAGCTCAGGTGGCGCCGTCGGTCGCGTATCGTCGCGGGATAAAGGTCGTGGACCTTGCCTTTGGGGGAGCGGCGTCGCCAATGGAGGCCTCGCTGGCCCTCTTGCTAACCTTGCCCGTGGACTATGGTGGCTTTGGAATCAAAAAGCCGCAGCTAAACGCCTGCGTTGACCTTACGACCGATAGCGGCCTTTCTCGCCTAGACGTCGTGCGCCCCGATTTTCTTTGGGCCGACGAACGCGTGGCCCTTGAATATGACAGCGCGCAGTTTCATGAAGGGGTAAAGGCAAGTCCGGGAATCGACGCGACGCGCTGGAACGCGCTGACGGCGGCGGGCTATCGGGTCTTTAGGGCCACGGAGCGCACGGTCCGCGCGCTTACCGATGTCACGGAGCTTGCAGTCCAGATTGCCCATGCGCTGGGCGTCAAGCTTGAAGAGCCCAGTGACTTGCAGGCGCTGCGCCGCCAGCGTCTCTTTGCCTTCCTGATGCCAAGGAGCTTGGAAGCTGTTTAGCCAGCGTCCCATGCAAGAAACCCCGCACCTTAATAAGTTTCTCAAAAAGAAAACCCCGCGACCTGGGCTTTTCTCGGCAAAAACGGCGAGAAGAAAGTTAAGGTGCGGGGTTTTAGCTTGACCGAGATGTGCTTCGCTAGTTCTTAAGCGAGTTCAGCGGGGCGGGGAAGCGGCCGCCGCGATGGGCCAGGACGGTACCGGCGTGCTTGTTGACAGGCATGACGGGCGCCGAGCCAAACAGGCCGCCAAACTCCAGCATGTCGCCCTCGCTCTTGCCGATCGCGGGGATCAGGCGCACGGCCGTGGTCTTGGTGTTGATCACGCCGATGGCCATCTCGTCGGCGATGATGCCGGCGATGGCCTCGACCGAGGTGTCGCCCGGCACGGCAATCATGTCAAGGCCAACCGAGCACACGCAGGTCATGGCCTCGAGTTTCTCGATGGAAAGCGCGCCGTCGATGGCTGCCTGGATCATGCCGGCGTCCTCGGACACGGGGATAAAGGCGCCCGAAAGCCCGCCCACCGAAGACGACGCCATGACGCCGCCCTTCTTGACGCAGTCGTTGAGCAGGGCCAACGCGGCCGTGGTGCCGGGGCCGCCGCACTCGCCCACGCCGATGATCTCCAGAATCTTGGCAACTGAGTCGCCGGCCGCGGGCGTGGGCGCCAGCGAAAGGTCGACGATGCCCTTCTCGACGCCCAGGCGACGGCTGGCCTCGCGGCTCATAAGCTCGCCAGCGCGCGTGATCTTAAACGCGGTCTGCTTGATCTTCTCGGCAACTTCCATGAGGTTTGCGCTGGCAGGAAGCTCGCTTAGGGCCGCGGCCATGACGCCGGGGCCAGAAACGCCCACGTTGATGACGGCGTCGGCCTCGCCCGAGCCGTGCACCGCGCCCGCCATGAACGGCGAGTCCTCGACCATGTTGGCAAAGACCACGAACTTGGCCGCGCCGTAGCAGTCGATGTCCACCGTGCGGCGCGCGCACTCCAGAATCGTCTGGGCCGAGAGAAGCACGGCGTCCATGTTGATGCCCGCGCGGGTAGACGCGATGTTCAACGACGAACACACGCGCTCGGTGGTGGCCAGGGCCTCGGGCACGCTGGCAATGAGCTTACGGTCGGTGGCACCCATGCCCTTTTGCACCAGGGCCGAGAAACCGCCCATGAAGTCGATGCCCAGGGTCTGGGCGGCGCGGTCCATGGCGTGCGCGATGGGGGAGAGGTCTTGATCGGGGCAGGCGGCTGCAATCTGGGCCACCGGCGTCACGCTCACGCGCTTGTTGGCGATGGGGATGCCGTACTCGGCCTCGAGGTCGTCGGCGGTCTCTACCAGGTGCTCGGCCGTGCGGGTAATCTTGTCGTAGACCTTGTCGCACATGCGGCCCATGTCTTCGTCGGCGCAACCGGCCAGGCTGATGCCCATGGTAATGGTGCGCAGGTCAAGGTTTTGCTCCGAGACCATCGACAGAGTTTCGGCAACTTCTTGGGGCGTGATATCCACGGTGGACCCTTTCTTTGAAAGCGTGTCGCGACGTAAGTGTGCCCTATTATAAAGATGTGCGCCGAGGCTCCACAGACGGTGACACATTGGAAAACAAACCAAAACGACGGGCAGGCAAGGACACGGCATGGCAAAGGTGACGCTCAAGGACATCGCGCGCGAGACGGGCATGTCGGTGGCTGCCGTTTCCCTGGTGCTCAACGACCGCCCCAACAAGATTTCTGCCGAGAAGAGCAGGCTCATTCGCGACGTGGCGCGCAAGAAGGGCTACGTGCCCAACCAGATCGCGCGCAGCCTGGTCATGCAGCACTCGCAGACGCTGGGGCTAATCGTGCCCAACATCGTGAGCCCGTTCTTCTCGTCTTTGGCCCGTGAGCTGGAGATTCGCTGCCGCGCCTGCGGGTACGCGCTGTTTATCACCAACTCGGACGACCGCTCCCAGAACGACCTGCAGTTGGTGCGTCAGCTTATCAACCGGGGCGTCGACGGGATCTTTCTTGTGGTTGCCTCCGAGCCGCCCGCGCCCGAGCTCCTGCGCGTGTTGGACACCCTGCCCGTCCCGTTTTTGCTGGTAGACCGCGTGATTCCCAGCTTTGACTGCGACCGTATTGGCTTTGACAACCAGCAAGGCGGTTATCTGGCCACGCGCTACCTTCTGTCCTACGGGCACCGCCGTGTGGCCTGCATCGTCAACACCGAGTCAAATACCGGCGTTGCCCGTCTGGCTGGATACACCCAGGCTTTAGCCGAGAAGGGCATTGAGCTGGACCCCGGCCTGGTGCTTCGCAGCGCCTACTATATTAGTGATGCCTACGAGGCCGCCCGCGCGCTTCTCGCCACCGATGCCACAGCGGTCTTCGCAAGCTCCGACAACATCGCATTGGGCCTGCTCAAGCGCCTGTACGAAGAGAACCTGCGCGTGCCGCGCGATTACTCGGTGGTGAGCTACGACAACTCGGCGGCCGACTCTTTGTTTGAGCCGGCGCTGACGTCGATCGAGCAAAACGTCGCCGAGCTTGCCCAGGGCGCGATCGAGATCATGATCGGCCGCCTGCGCGAGGGCGATGGG
>CAVEMP010000024.1:5341-9456 GCA_963616835.1 uncultured Oscillospiraceae bacterium
GCCCCGTTACCCGTCGCGCCCTTCTCGCCATTAGACCTGCCACAGCAAGAAATTCTTCCTCCCTTACAAATTTCTCTCATTTTCTCGCGAGGTAAAACGTTTTACCCTCTATACTTCGAGTCACAGGAAAAGGGATTGCCCGCACACCATGCTTCGCGGGCGGTCGCACGCCGCGGTCCTTCGCCGCGGCAGAAAAAGGAGGACACGCATGGTACAGCCCGTCATCGGAACCCCGTGGCAGAAGCTCGATCACCTTGTCGACTCGGCAGAGCTCGAGGGCGTCGACAAGTACTGGCGCGCCGCCAACTACCTTTCTGTTGGCCAGATCTACCTTCGTTCCAACCCGCTGATGAAGAAGGACTTCGTTGACGAGAAGACCGGCGAGAAGCGCGACTTTGGCCGCGCCGACGTCAAACACCGCCTTGTTGGCCACTGGGGCACCACCCCGGGCGTGAACTTCCTGTTTGGCCACATCAACCGCCTGATCGCCGACCACCAGCAAAACGCCATCTTCCTTATGGGCCCTGGTCACGGCGGCCCTGCCGGCACTGCTCAGTCCCTGCTTGACGGTACCTACCGTGAGATCCGCCCCGACATCACCAATGACGAGGCCGGCCTGCAGAAGTTCTTCCGCCAGTTCTCTTACCCCGGCGGCATCCCCAGCCACTTTGCTCCCGAGACCCCCGGCTCCATCCACGAGGGCGGCGAGCTGGGCTACACCCTGTCCCACGCTTACGGCGCCATCATGGACAACCCCAGCCTGCTGGCCGTGGCCGTCGTGGGTGACGGCGAGTCCGAGACCGGCCCGCTTGCCACCTCTTGGCAGTCCAACAAGCTCGTGAACCCCAAGACCGACGGCATCGTCTTGCCGATCCTGCACCTCAACGGCTACAAGATCGCCAACCCCACCATCCTGGCGCGCGTCTCTGACGAAGAGCTCACCGAGTTCTTCGAGGGCATGGGCTACGACCCCCACTTCTTTGTGGCTGGTTTTGACAACGAATCCCACGCCTCGATCCACCGTCGCTTTGCCGATCTTCTCGAGGACGTCTTCGACCAGATCTGCGACATCAAGGCCCACGCCGAGGCCGGCGACGAGACCCGCCCGGTCTATCCCATGATCATCTTCCGCACTCCTAAGGGCTGGACCTGCCCCAAGCACATCGACGGCAAGAAGACCGAGGGCTCTTGGCGCGCCCACCAGGTGCCCCTGGCCTCTGCCAAGGACACCCACGAGCACTTCCGCGTGCTGCGCAACTGGCTGCGCTCCTACAAGCCCGAGGAGCTCTTTACCGCCGAGGGCCAGGTAAAGCCCGAGGTCACCGCCTTCATGCCCCAGGGCGACCTGCGCATTGGCGCCAACCCCAACGCTAACGGCGGCAAGGTCCGCACCGACCTGGTCCTGCCCGACATCCACGCCCACGAGGTGCCTGTTGCCGAGAAGGGCCACGGTTGGGGCTCCACCGAGGCCGCCCGCGTCTTTGGTGCCTACACCGCCGATGTCCTGCACAACAACATGGACAACTTCCGCATCTTTGGTCCCGACGAGACGGCCTCTAACCGCCTGCAGGACGCCTACAAGTACACCGCCAAGCAGTGGGACGGCGGCTACTACGCCGACGCCGACAACGATGACCTGCTGGTTCCCTCTGGCAAGGTTGTCGAGCAGCTGTCCGAGCACCAGTGCGAGGGCTTCCTCGAGGCCTACGTCCTGACCGGCCGCCACGGTGTGTGGAGCTCCTACGAGTCCTTTGTCCACGTTGTCGACTCTATGGTCAACCAGCACTGCAAGTGGCTCGAGGCGACCGTCCGCGAGATTCCTTGGCGCGCCCCCATCGCCGGCCTCAACATCTTGCTGTCCAGCCACGTCTGGCGCCAGGACCACAACGGCTTCTCTCACCAGGACCCGGGCTTTGTCGACCTTCTCCTTAACAAGGCCAACGACACCCACGTCGTCAACGCCTACTACCCCTGCGACGCCAACATGGCGCTTGCGGTTGCCGAGAAGGCCTACCAGTCCACCAACTGCGTGAACGCCATCTTCTGCGGCAAGCAGCCTGCCCCCACCTTCCTCACCGTTGACGAGGCCAAGGCCGAGCTGGCCGAGGGCGTTGCCGAGTGGAAGTGGGCAAGCTCTGCCGCCTCTGTTGACGAGGCCGACCTGGTAATCGCCACCTGCGGCGACGTCCCCACCCTCGAGGCCCTGGCCGCTCTTGACATGCTCAAGGGCCTGGGCGTCAAGGCCACCTTCGTCAACGTGGTCGACCTGCTCAAGATCCAGAACGTCAGCGAGAACGACCAGGCCATCTCTGACGAGCGCTTTGTCGAGCTCTTTGGTGCCAACAAGCCCGTCCTCTTTGCGTTCCACGCTTACGCCGGCACCATCCGCCGCCTGATCTGGGACCGTCCCGGCCACGACAACTTCCGCGTCCACGGCTACGAGGAGAAGGGTTCCACCACCACCCCGTACGACATGCTGCGCTTGAACAACATGGACCGCTGGGCCCTGGCTGCCGACGCGCTGCGTCTTGTCGATGCTGAGAAATACGCCGACCAGATCCAGAAGTGGGAGGACTTCCGTCTTGAGGCCTTCCAGTTTGCCTGCGACGAGGGCTACGACGTGCCCGAGTTCACCAGCTGGGTCTGGCCCGACGCCGCCGGCGCCACCGACGCAAACCTCTCTGCCACCCAGATGACTGCGGGCGACAACGAGTAAACGCAGGTAGCCTAAGCTAATGGCCCCCTGGTTTGGTGTTTCGCGACATCAAAGCAGGGGGCTTTTTACCAACAGGTGGAGAGACGCAGGAGCGGGGCTTGGGGCCCGTGAAGGCGCCCCTTGCCCCGAAAACCCCGTTGCGCGCAGGCCCGATGAACGGGTACAAACGTAGGCGCAGTGGCCTTAGCCCTCCTGTACAAGTGGTGAGTTCGGGGGAGACCCCAGAAATCAGCCGTCCTGCCAGGCGGCTGATTTCGTTTTTAAAGGGCTTCCCCCCGCCAAACCTTCAGTCATCCCTTTCATCAAGTGATATATGCGTGGCCGCTCAACCATGTGGGGGAGCGGTGAATCCGGCTGCTCTGCTCGGCGTTATTTCACAGGTTGTGCAATACTACCCAGGTTGTGAAAAAACGTCGAGAAAGGCTCCCGTTTGCGACAAGCATTACGAGACGCGACCGCAGGTAGCCCGCCCGTCTCGCCGCAAAGCACCGACCGTAGGACCGTGCGAACCCGCACCGCCCTGCGTCAGGCTTTGGCCGACGAGATCGAATCGAGCAAAGACCTCTCCCGCGTCACCGTGACCGCGGTGACCGAGCGTGCCGGCGTAACCCGTCGCACGTTCTACTCGCACTTCCGCGACATTCCCGACCTAGTAAACCAGATAGAGGATGAAACCCTGGCCGATCTGCGCACATACGTGGTGCGCATCTCCCAGACAAACCTCTCCGGCTTGCAGGAAGCTCTCGACCGCCAAGAGCCTGCCCCCGGTTCGATTGAACTTCTCCGCTGTGTTGCCGAGAAGGGCGACTACCTTAAGCCCCTTTTGGGTGACGGCGGCGACCCAGCCTTTGCCGAGCGCATCAAGCGTATGGTCCACGAGGTTGTGCAAGACCGCGCTCTTGACGGTATTGACCTGCGAGCCCTGGGCGCTTTCTTTGACTATTACCTGACGTTTGCCATATCTGCCGAGGTGGGCGTCTTGATCCGCTGGCTCGAGGGCGGCATGCGAGAATCTGTGGGCACCATGGCTCGCCTCATGACCGCCTTGATGTTTGTTCGTCCCGGCGACCTGTATGAAACCCACATCGAGTTCGACATTCCAAGTTTTGCTCTTGCGACCCTTTGTCCCAAGGAGGAGACCAATGACCGATAAGTCCGCCGCTTCCATCAAGGCCGAGCGCGCCGCTCGCCACGCCATCGAGCTCAAACAGGAGGGCGCTGAGCTTTCTCCCAAGAACCCCACCGACCTGTCGCACGCGCACCTGCGCCTGGGCATCGACGTGGGCTCCACCACCGTTAAGCTGGCCGTCATTGATGACAACAACCACCTGGTCTACGCCAACTACGAGCGCCACCACACCGACGTGCGCGCCACCGCTAAGGAGCTCTTCGCCCGCGC
>CAVEMP010000025.1:0-4454 GCA_963616835.1 uncultured Oscillospiraceae bacterium
GCGCTTGATTGAGGGGCCAGAACTCCACGTCGCAGGTCTCGACAAAAGAGCGGGTTGCGGCGGCGCGTCCTTCGCGGTCAAGCGCCATAACGCAGCAGCCGGTGGACACGTGGTGCGTCTTGCCCGAAAGGTCGCACAACATACGGCGGGCATCGTCTGCGTCAGCAGGCTTTCCCAGCGCGACTCCGTCATGCCACACGATGGTGTCTGCGGCAACGAGAAGACCATCTGAGTCTGTGACCTTCTCGGCTGCTGCACGTACCCGCGAGGCCTCGGCTTTCTCGCGTGCTAAACGCCCCACAAGCTCTACGGGGGACTCGTCCGGCAGGGGAGACTCGTCGATATCTGCGGGTAGGACGGTCAGACCGTAGCCAAGCTCTTCCAGCAACTGGCGCCTTCTGGGGGACTGCGATGCCAAAATCATGTGGCGGTTTCCTTAAATTCGTGCCTTCTTGATGGCGGCAATGAGCTTATCTGCCTCAAGGGGCTTCGAGACGTGTCCGTTCATTCCTGCCTCGTTGCTGGCCTTGACGTCGTCTGCAAAGGCATTGGCTGTGACGGCAATGATGGGGATGGCCTGCGCGTCGGGGCGCGGCAGCAGACGTATGCGACGGGCAGCCTCGACACCGTCCATGACCGGCATCATGACGTCCATAAGGATCACGTCGTAGTAGCCCGAGGCCGACGCGCGAAACTTCTCGAGCGCTTCTTGGCCGTTGTGGGCGCCCTCGACGACGATGCCCTCTTGCTCAAGCATGAAGGTGGCGACCTCAAGGTTAAGGTCATTGTCCTCGGCCAGAAGGACGCGTATTCCCTTGAGCGAGACGTCGCTGTTCGATTGCCCGTTGTCGCTGTCACACCCGCCCATGGGATCAATATCAAACGTCAAATCAATCGTGAAGACGCTGCCCTTGTCCTTCTCGCTTTTGAGCTTAATGGCGCCGCCCATCTGCTCCACAATCTCGCGACTGATGGCCAGGCCCAGGCCGGTTCCCTGGTAGAAGGTGTGGGACTCGGCGTTTTCTTGTGCAAACGCCTCGAAAGCGTGGGCCTGGAACTCCTGGCTCATGCCAATTCCGGTGTCGGCGCAAATAAAGCGCAGCTTCACGCGGCCGTCCTTCTCGCAAAGCTCTGTACACTGGATGTCTACGGTGCCGCCAACCTTGTTGTACTTGACGGCGTTGCTCGCCACGTTTTGCAGCACTTGACGCAGGTGAAGCGAGCTTCCAAGAAGGTTCTTGTGGGCAACGTTTACCTGGCAGCTAAGCGTGATGCCCGCATTGTTGGCCTGGATCTTGAGTATGTCGACCACCGAGTTGACAAGCCTCGCGACATCAAATGCCTTGTTCTCAAAGGTCATTTGGCCGCTTTCGAGCTTATTCATGTCAAGGGCGCTGTTCACAAGTTCAAGAAGGAAGCTCGAGGCATCCCACATTTTGGCTCGGCAGTCGGCTTGCTTCTGCATGTCGTTTGCGTAGTGGTCGCCAATGGCAAGCATGCCTCGGATGCCGTTAATGGGGGTGCGAACGTCGTGGCTCATGCGGCGCAGGAAGTCGGTCTTCGCCATGTTGGCGCGCTCGAGGCTTTCAAGGTACTCGTGTTCGCGGCGCAGCTTTGAGTTTTCTACGCCGTTGTAGAGCGCGAGTCCCAGGACGGCAAGAAGTGCGCAGATAATCGTGGTGACCGTCATCTGCTGGTTGCGCTTGGCCATGACGGAGCTCTCGGCAAACCATACGCTTAAGTCGTAGCCGTTGGTTGTTGTCTTTAGCAGATAGAACGTCTTTCCATTGTTGGTCGCCTTGTACAGGCCGTGGTGATTGACAGACTCGTCGATGGTAAGACGTGCGTTGTAGTCTTGGCGAGAAACCCCCTGGAGCTCGGTGTTGTTGGAAGCTAGGACCGTCTCTTTATCTGCTACGGCGACCGTTCCGTTTAGTCCAACGTTGTACTGTTCGAACATAGCGTTGAACATATCTTGGCCGCTGTTGACATCGCCCAGCTCGACGTCGTTGACGCCAACGACGATGTTACCCGCTGAAGCGTTTGAGGCGCAGGCCGCGTAGTCGTAGGTCTTGCCGTCAACTATGGCGCGCGAGAGATAGCTCTTCTTGTTGTTTTGCGTGAGCTGGTTGACGAAGTCGGTCTTCTGTGCGATCTGCGCAGCGATAGTGGATGCCACGTCGTTGTCGCCGTACGATACGACCACGTTGGATTGCGCATCCAAAAGCATCACGGTGTCGAAGTTCATCTCGTCAAGGTAAGCCTCTATGGAAGAGCGGTTGGACGTGTTGTCCAGGGCGTAACGCGAGTCAAGCTCCTTAACCTTCTCCCAAAGGCTCGTGATGGATTTAGTGGTGGCGTTTGCGATGTTCTCTTCGTGGCGAGACACGCTTTGACGCGCGAAGGCGACCGTTTTCTGTGCGGTATCTGCAGCGCTTTGCAACGCCTCGTCGGTCCAGATAACCCAGCAACCGGCGACAAAGCCCGCGCAGAGAAGAACGCAGGTAGCAAGAACGAGGAGCTTGTTTCGCTTGGTTTTTGCCGAGGAGGACGCCTCGGCATGCGTAGACTGCCTACTCATTGTCAAGCCCCTCGAACAGCGCGGCAGAAAGTCCGTACTTCTCTGCGATGGACGCAATGCTACCGTCTTGGCACATTGCCTTGAGTGTCGCGTTTAGGTCTTCTACCAGCTGCTGGTTTGAATAGTTCTTGTAGAAGGCCACGCCGATCTGCGTGTCATAGAAACCGCCCTCTATAAGGGCCAGGTAGCCGTTTGAGTTCTTGACAAGGGCGCTCATAGGGCCCACGTGGCCGCTCACGGCGTCGACGTAGCCCAGTCGAAGGGCCGAGTAGGTCTCATCGGCGCCGGTGTATGTCAAGACGTCGGAGGGAGTTGGCACGACTTCTCCGGCGTGCTTGGTCCAGGCTTCCTCGCTTTTAGTGGTGGTCTCGACGCCAATGCGCTTGTTCTCAAGCTGCGATAGCGACGTGATACCGCTGTCGGCACGCACTACGGCCGCTTGGTAACTGTTCATATAGGGGCCCGCCCACAGGTACTTCTCCTCGCGGCCGGTCATGCTGTAGCAGGACCATATGCAGTCGATTTCGCCAGACTCAAGAAGCTCGTCTTTCTTCTCCCAAGAGATGCCCACGAACTCGGGTGTGTAGCCAAGGCGGTCGCAGGCCTCGCGAGCAAGCTCGACATCGATACCGGTGACCTGCCCCAGGTCGTCGTAATACGAGTAGGGTTCGTAGATGTCGATGCCAATCTTAAGTGTGGGCTTGTTTGAGGTTTTGTCTGAGTTTTTGGCCGGGTTGAGAAGAGAACAACCTAAAACAAGTCCCGCGACAAGGAGCGCGCCTGCGATGACGGTCAGGTATTTAATGCCTGCGCGGTTTATTTGCGGCCGGCCGCCGCTGCCATCGCGGTGCTTTGAATATTTGTCCATCAACCCACATTTCTCGAAGCCCGATGAATAAGGGGCAAGATTGCCGTGGCGGGCCATAACAAAGCCAGCGAGCGGGCTTAAATAGCCTGCTTGGCTTATACGTCTTTATGCTTAAAGACGGCAACCGGCTGTCGTAGCCCCTGTAGGCCTTAGACCCCTGGCTTTGCGTCGCCGCCTTTCGACGGTTTTGCCCTTTTTTATCTGAAGTATCGTCCCAAACTGCAGCGTTTGTGTCAATCAGCTAAAGAGCATGTGAAGTTACGCGCTGATTATGTGGGTGACCTGGATCGGCGTCGGGTAAACCGGTTGGTTGCGCTCAGAAGATTTTCTCAACAAAATACCGGGCAGCAGAAATTTGATCTGCTGCCCGGTAAGCGGAATTCGCTAAAGCGATGCTGCCTTGAGCTCTTCTTCGGTGCCGTTCCAAGGAACGTAAGCCGCCTCGTCGTAGCGCGTGTCGCAGGGATCGCAGTACCAGCCAAACCATCCAGAGTGAGTTGGCTTGCCGCATTTTGGACAGGGGCGATAGCGTATTCCAGTGGCCTCGAGTAATCCGACTCTCTCGCCCTTGGAGTTGCTAATGTACCTGCGCAGGTCGCCCACGCCCGTTCCCGCGCCCACTTCTCCAAGTTCAAGGTCGGTGAGTTCTTGTCTGCCGTCTGCCATGGCAACTCCTTTCATAACGAGGACTCTTGTTGCCCATGCTAACACATAAGCCCAGGTGGCATCCCATATAGGGCCTGGTCAACATGTTGTTCAATTTGCTGCGCTACAAAAAAGGTGCCGCACAAGGCGACACCTTTTGGACTCTCTGTATAAGAGATAAACGCTACTCGACCTCGATAGCAGAGACGGGGCAGTTATCGGCAGCCTCCTGAGCGGCGTCCTCGGCCTCCTCGGGAACCTCGTCAACAGTGGCCTCGGCGACGCCATCGTCGTTGATGGCAAAAACGTCGGGGCAGGTGCCCTCGCACATACCGCAGCCGATGCAATCCTCGTTAACAG
>CAVEMP010000026.1:0-5211 GCA_963616835.1 uncultured Oscillospiraceae bacterium
ATGACTTTTTTGGCAGGAGCGTCTGCGAGGACGTCTCGGACCTTCTGTCTTTTAAACGCCTAGCCGAGAAAGACGCCTTTTTGCTGGGCAATCAGGGTCCCGACCCGCTGTTCTATCTGGTCGTTGACCCCCTGATGGGCAAGTGGAAGCCCCTGGGCAACGTCATGCACGACGCGCGCCCGGCGCATCTTATGCTTGCCATGCGCGCTGCGGCCGATCGCTTGGAGGGTCGCGAGGCTCAGATTGCGCGCGCCTACGTGGCCGGTTTCTTGTGCCACTGGCTGCTTGACTCTACGGTTCACCCCTTTGTCTACTTTTGGCAGTACGGCTTGACCGAGGCTGGCATCGAGGGCTTGAACAAAAGCGCCTCGCAGAAGGTCCACGCCGAGATCGAGCGCGACTTCGATGAGGCAGTCCTCTATTCGCGTACCGGTATGACGGTGGCGCAGTACCGCCCCTATGAGGAGTGCCTTAAAGCCTCGTCCGAGGTCCTCTCGGCCATCGATAAGCTTTACTTCTACGTTTCGCTTTGGGTTTACGGCCGCGCTATCGACCCCAGGACCTTCTCGACGGCTGTGCATGATTTTCGCTTGGTTCAGCGTGCTTTTTACAGCGCCGGACCCAAGAAACGGCGGGTCATAGGTAACATCGAGCGCCTGGCTACGGGAAGCTCCTATTCGCTTTACGCGGCAATGTCACACCGTGCGCGCAAAGAGGGCACGAGCGACTTCGATAACCGTGAGCACAAACCGTGGGAGAACCCCTTTACCCACGAGGTTGCCACCACGTCATTCGAGGATCTCTTCTCGGCAGCGCAGCTGCGGGTCCTGCCTACGATCGACGCTCTGACAAACTGCGACCTCGACCGCGCTGCGGCCGTCGAGCTTACTCAAAACATTAACTTTGAGGGGAGCTTCGCTGCCGAGGACGGGCCGTTTACCTGGTAAACGATACCGATAACCGCCGCCATTTTGCCAACACGACCGTTTGCGTTGCGGGTTTGCTACCGCTCGTCGCTCGGTCGTGTTGTTTTTCGTTGGCGGGTAGTAATCTTGTTTATCAGTACTAACTTCAACGGCACAAGGGGGAGGGCTCTTTGCATGGCCACATACGTGTTTTCTGATGTCCACGGTCACGCGGCGACGCTCAACCGCGTGCTGGATACGGTGAGCCCCGCCCAAGACGACGTCTTCTTTTGCCTTGGAGACATGATTGATCGCGGCCCCGATCCCATCGAGGTCCTGCGCATTGTGCGCGGCCTTCCCAACGCCCATGTGCTTATGGGCAACCACGAGGACCTCATGATGGCGTGCCTGCGCGACACCCAGAGCGAAATCGATGCCTTTAACTGGGGCATGAACGGCGGCCAGACCACCTCTGATGGCCTTGCCGCAGCAGGTGACGAGGCCGATGAGCTGGTGGAATGGGTCTCGGGCCTGCCAAGGGCCGCCTGGGCCCAGGTAGGGGAGAAGGCCTTTTTCTTTGCCCATGCGGGCATTGACCCGGCCAATGCCTTTATGACCGACATCTGGAACGACGTCTCGTTCCAGGCACTAATTGATGCCCAAGACCCCGAGGACCTTCTTTGGATTCGCGAGGATTTTTGGGGTGCCGAGAAAAGCGGCCTGGTAGACACGGCGGGCAGCGGCCCCATTGTGGTTGCCGGCCACACGCCCACCCCCTATCTTGAGCGTATGACCGCCCTTCTCGACCGCCCGGTGAGAAACGATGAGGGTCTTGCGCAGATGGTCTGCGTGGGTGCCGGCGACGCCACCGGCGGCGTGGCCGACAGGATCGACATCGACTGCGGCGCGGCCGGCGGCTATGGCTTTGGCCAGGTCATGATCTTGCGTCTTGACGATATGACCGAGTTCTACGAGCCCGTGCGCGAGGGAGAGTAAGTTCGTGTTTTCACCCAGCAACCCGCCCCGTCTTGTCGTCGTCGACGAGGACGGGACTTTTTTGGACCTTGGCGGCGAGGAGTTTAGCCGCGAGCGCTTCTCGCGTGTCTTTGCCAAAATGCAAGAGACCGGCTGTCGCTTTGCCGTGGCTACCAGCAACCAAAGCTTCCAGGTAAAGGACATCTTTGGCCCGCTGGCCTCCCAGATTTCGCTGGTCACCTCTAACGGCGCCTACGTCGAGACGGGCGGCACACTTCTGGACCTGTCCACCTTGTCGCCCGCGGCGGTGGACCGCGTCGTGGCTGCGCATGAGAAGCACCCGCATATCCCGCTGGCAGCCGTCTGCGCAGATGGCGCCTACTTCGAGACGGGCACCAACCCTGATTTTGCCCAGAGCCTGGCCATCTACTCTCACCAGGTGAAGTTTGTCGACAACCTGGGTGCGGCCGCGGCGACTACAGACGTCATGATGTACTGGTCGCGTATGCCGACCGATCAGCAGCGCGAATCGATGGCGCAGCTCCAGGACGCGCTGGGTGGCGACATCGCTGTTGTGGATTCTGGCGTCGAGGACGGCTGGGGCTACTTCGACCTGGTTCAGCCCGGCGTCTCTAAGGCAACCGGCGCCCGCGCTCTTCTCGACCACTATGGCATCGACGCCTCCCAGGTCATGGCCTTTGGCGATGCCGACAACGATATAGAGATGCTGGAGCTTGCCGGCTGCGGTGTGGCTATGGGCAACGCTTCGGATAAGGTGAAGGCACATGCCAACCTGGTGTGCGCGCCTTGCCGCGAGCAGGGCGTCCTTCGTGTCTTGGAGGACGTGTTTGGAATCGAGAATGACGGCTAGCGTAAGCGTCCCGGCGCGAGACCTTCTTTGGGGCGCCGTGTGCGCAGACGCCGAGAAGGACGGCTGGACTCGGCCTTCTCGCTTCACAAAAGAGCAGATCAAGGCCCTGGGCAGCTGTCGTGCGTGGCACCCGGGGCTCTATCGTCAGATGGCCGCCTGCACCGCCGGCATCTGCCTTGCCTTCGAGACCGATAGCTCTTGGGTAGACCTCGAGGTCTCTTTTGACCGTCTGCCGCGCGACTCTGCCTTTATGATCGACGCGGCCAAGAAGTACGAGGGCCGCGAGCGTCAGCTCTACGACGGCGTCTCGGCCGACGTCGACGGCACGCATCTCAAGGTACGCGAGCCGGACGAGAACGACGTCGTCAACTTCATCCTTGACAACGCCCAAGGTGCCGCTGACCTTGGGATGCAGCGCCTCTTTGCCGTCGAGGCCCAGGCTCACACGGTAAAGATCTGGCTGCCCTGTCTGCGCGGTTGCTCGGTGCGGGACCTTACGGGCGACGGCTCCTACATCCGCCCCCTGCCGCAGCAAGGCACCCTGCTCGTCCTGGGCGACTCGATCGCACAGGGCTTCATCTCGCTTGACCCGGGCCTCACCTGGCCCGTCCTTCTCGCCAACAAGAACAAGTTTGAGCTGGTCAACCAGGGAGTTGGCGGCCAGGTATTCCAGCCGGGGTCGCTCGTTGGCCTAAAAGACGCGGTGACGCCGGCCAAGATCGTGGTCGAGCTGGGCGTCAACTACCGCTTTGAGCCTTGCCAGGCCCTGCGCGTCCAGGCCGAGGTCCAGACCTATCTCTACGAGGTTGCGAGCGCCTGGCCGGGCGTTCCCACCTGGGTCATCACGCCCATGCCGCACACAGAAAACGTTTGGCCCTCGCATTCGCGCAGCTGCTTTGACCAGGTGGAAGACATGATTCGCACCTGTTCTTCTCGCCATGGGCATTTTCGTCTGGTGGATGGTTCACAATTGCTGGATACCAAAGATCTGCTGGGCCTTTTGATCGACGGGTCCGACCACCCGGGAACAAAGGGCCATGCCCAGATTGCCAAGAGGCTCAACGCCGCCATGAAGGAGAAGGCATGACCGTACCCGCGCAGAACAAGCTGGCTCCGCAGCTCACGGGCACCTTGAGCCCGCGCGCCCAAGAGCTGGTCAAACACAACGTGACAAGTGCCAAGCTCAGCCCCTTTGCCTGCGCCGACGCCTCGTCGATTCGTCGCGCCCCGTCAGAGCGCGACCGCGACACCGCCATGCGCCCCTCATTCTTACGTGACGCCGAGAAGATCTTGCACCTGCCCGCCTACAACCGTCTGGCCGGCAAGACGCAGGTCTTTTCTTTTAGGGCAAACGACGGCCTGTGCCGTCGCGGCCTTCACGTGCAGCTGGTTGCCCGTGTGGCCCGCGACATCGGTCGCGCCCTGGGCCTCAATACCGACCTAATCGAGGCGATTGCGCTGGGTCACGACATTGGGCACACGCCCTTTGGGCACGCCGGCGAGCACTTCTTAAACGACGTCTACCACTCCCGCTGCGGCCGCTGGTTCTACCACAACGTGCAGTCGGTGCGTGTCGTCGACGTCTTGGGCGGCCGCAACGTATCGCTGCAGACCTTAGACGGAATCCTTTGTCACAACGGCGAGTTCGAGCAGCAGTCCTTCGAGACAAGCGGTTTGGCCGAGTTCGACACCTTTGACCGCGTGGTCGCCTCGTGCTGGCAAAACGGAGACGACGCCATTGGCCGCCTTCGCCCCATGACGCTCGAGGGCTGCGTCGTGCGCATCTCGGACATCATCGCCTACGTGGGCAAAGACCGCCAAGACGCCATCCGCGCCGGCCTTTTGGGCGAGGATTCCTTTGACGACGGCATGGGCGGCGGCTACAACGCCTGGGCCCTTTCTGCCTTTGTCGCCGACGTTGTCGAGAACAGCATTGGTAAGGACCATATAGAGATGAGCGAGGCGGGCTTTTTAGAGCTTGCCCGTGCCAAGCGCGAGAACTACGCCAAGATCTACGGCTCGGCCGAGGTCAACGGCGATTTCTCGGGTGAGGTGGCCGACCTCTTCGAGGCTATATATATGCACGAGCTCGAGGCCCTGCAGGCAGGGGACGAGAAATCGGCGATCTTTGCCAACCACATCCTGCCCACACAGCGCCGCCTTTCCTTCTATGGCCAAGACTACGAGTGGGAAGACGACCCCGATCAAACCGTGGTTGATTTCATCAGCGCCATGACCGACGACTACTTCATAGCCACGGCCGAGGCCCTGTTTCCCGGTTCTGCCCACTTCCCCAACCACGGCTACTTCGACCTCGTCCACCCGTAGCAAGTAGGCGATTTGGCGAGAAGCCCTTTTGGCGGTTTGGGACGAGTTATGTAGGAAATGTGAATCCAAAACCGACCCTTGCGCCGGGCGGGGGAGGAGCGTAAATTAACTCCTTGCGCAACGGCGGCGCAG
>CAVEMP010000027.1:0-5715 GCA_963616835.1 uncultured Oscillospiraceae bacterium
ACGGGCACGCCGCCAAAGTGCTGCGACGCGACGCAGGCAATGCCAATGCCCGAGCTCTCGATGGTCAAAATCTTGTCGATCTTCTTGCCGGCAAACAGGCGTGCCCACTCGGCGCCCATGTGGTCATACAGGGCCACGTCGCACTGGTGGTTGAGGAAGCTGTCAACCTTCAGGACGTTACCTTCACGAACGATACCGTCCTGGCGGATGCGGTCCTCGAGTTCCTTCATGCGCTGGCCTCCCAGATGGTCTGTATTTGCACGCGAATTTTGGATGGGAAACATAATGCCAGAAACCGACCGTTTCCGGGCCGAGATACTACCGTTCACCGACATGCCACACGCAGCTTATCGATAAACGATAATTAACAGTACGATATCGATAATTGGATTCTCGGCGATTCTTCGCGCCGGATTAAAGGCCCCGCGTTGGAACGGAGAAGATCATGAGCGAGAAGACCTATCTGCCAGACGACGGTCGTCGCGACCCCTTGGAGCGGCTCGAGTCCATCTGCCGCATCATTGGGCGCCTTTTGCGCATTGGCCTGGTGCTGCAGGTTGTGGCTGTGGTGGCCTTTGTAATCGTGTCGCTGCAGACGGGGGTCTTGTCGGCCCTCACCCTCACGGCGGACGGCAGCTTGGGCGGCGACCTGAGCAACCTGCCGTCGGGTGTGGGCAATCTCGTGAGCCTTTGCCACACGATTCCCGCCTTATGGCTGGGCCAGCGCATGTGCGACCGCATTGTTCGCGACCATCGCCCCTTTGAGCGCGATTGTGCCGCTGACCTGTACAAATGCGGCATCCTCATGCTGCTTGCGGGTTTTGTGCCGTTCGCCGTTAGTCTGCCGCTTGTAATTATCGTACCCGGCGGGGGAGACCCGTATGACCTGCAGCTGGCCCTGGCCATGAGCGGCGCCATCGTGATCGCGGTTTCGCGCATCTTTGACTACGGCTGCATCCTGCAGGCGCAAGACGACGGCCTGGTGTAGGCGCATGATCGTAGTGAGACTGGACCGCGTGATGGCCGACCGCAAGGTGCGCTCGAAGGATCTGGCCGACCAGATTGGTATCTCTGAGGTCAACCTCAGCCGCCTGAAGTGCGGCAAGGTGAGCGCTATGCGCTTCTCGACGATGGAGGCCATTTGCCGTGCCTTGGATTGCCAGCCGGGCGACCTTTTGGAGTGGCGGCCGGACGAATGAGGGCACGACGTGTCCGCGTCCGGCTGCCAATTTTTGCCAAATAACAAATAAACCGCAGCTGAAAGGTGGAATTCTCGTTGCAAATGGGTACCATGGGTTAAACCTCGTGGAAGGAGCGGCCATGTTGATCCGACCCATCACCTGCGAAGACTACGATACCCTGGTTGACCTGTGGCTCGTTTGTCGCGGCTCGGCCCTTTCGGACACCGAGGACTCGCGCGAGGCAACGGCTCGCCTGTTGGAGAGAAACCCCGACACCTGCTTTGCCGCCGTCGATGATGCGGGCCAGCTTGTGGGCGCAATCATGGCAGCCGAGGACGGTCGGCGCGGCTACGTTTACCACCTGGGCGTTTTGCCGCAGCATCGCCGTAGGGGCGTGGGCGAGGCCCTGATAAACGCTATGCTTACCGCGATGGAGCACAAGTCTATCTTTACCGTGGCCCTTGTGGCCTCGACGGCCAACGAGGCCTGCAACGCCTTTTGGGAGCGCATGGGGTTTGTGCGTCGAGAAGACCTTGCCTATCGTAATCGCTCGTTGGTAAAGATCGGCAAGTAGAACGTTCTACTGCTGCGGCCGGCGCTGCGGGCGGCTGGCAGCTGAAGGCCCGGCGACCAGGGTGAACCACGCGTCCTGTGCCTTGAAGACCAGGTTGGACGGCAAAACCTTGGTGGCTGCGTAGGCAACGCGCATGTCGCGCGCCGGGATGCACATTGCGCGGCCGGCCTGTGTGGCCCTGATCGCGCTTCTCACCACCTGCTTTACGTCCTCAAAGCCGATGCTGGTCATGCGGCGTACGGCCTTGGCATCGCCCGCGCTGTCCAAGAAGCGCGTGTCCATGAACTTGGGGCACACGGCACAGGCGGTGATGCCCGTGCCCTTGAGCTCGTAGTTAAGTGTGCGCGTGACGTCCAGCACAAAGCGCTTGGTGGCGCAGTAGACAGAAAGCTCGGGCTGCGGCATAAGGCCCGCGACCGACGCCAGGTTCACGATGCACGACCCGCGGTCCATGTACGGCAGCGCCGCCGAGCACATGGCCGTCAACGCCACGCAGTTCAGGCGCACCATGCCCACGTTGTCGGCGGCCGAGATGTCCCACATGCGTCCAAAGCGCCCATAGCCGGCAGAGTTAACAAGCCACATGACCTGCACGTCCTTCTGGGCGGCAAGCTCGGCCTCGATGGCGGCCCAGCTGCTCTTGCGCGTGAGGTCCAGCGGAAACAGACGGCAGACGTGAGAGGTCTCCTCGTCCACGGCAACCAGGCCCTCTTCGCTTCTGGCCACCAGCCACATCTCGTCGATTGCGCCGCAGAATTCGGCGTCCAGCTGGCGCACGAACTCGCGGCCCACGCCCGACGTGGCCCCGGTGACAATCGCGATTCTCTTAGTTGCCATGGTCTTCTCGCCTTCTGTGTGTGCCTGTGCCTGCGCTTTGTTGGGACTATCTTACAGCTCGATGTAGGAAAAGGGGCTGCCGTGCTCGCGCAACAGAGCCTCAATGTCGGCCGTTGGCACGTGGACCGAGGCGGTGTTGCTGCAGGGGTGGCAACCAATCCAGCCCCAGCGCTTGAAGTCGGCGTCCAGGGCAACGTTTACCGTGCAGGTCTTGTCGTTTAACGCCGCGAAGGGCGTGACCGAGCCGGGATAGATGCCAATCTTCTCGGCCAAGTCATCCGCCGAGGCAAACGACAGGCGCTTGGAGCCCAGGCGCTCCTGCAGCACCTTGAGGTCCACCTGCTTGTGGTCGGGCACCGTGACCAGGTAATAGTTGCGGTGCTTGGGGTCGCGCAGAAAGAGGTTCTTGGCTTCGTGTGCCGAGAAGGGCAGCTTTGCCAGGCGCTCGGCCTCCTCGACGGTGAAGACCGGCGGGTGCTCGACGGCCTGGTACTTTATGCTGCGCTCGTCCAGCAGCCGGTAGATGTCGGCCTTAGTTAGCGCGCCGGGAATGGCGTGGGTGTCCGGCCAGGTCTGGGTGTCCATGGTCTCTCCTTGTGCGGTGTTTTTCGCATGAATCGTAACGCACATCGCCCGCGTGACGGGTTTGGAAATCTCTTAGCAACCCTTATGTGGATAATAGATATGTTGCTTCCATACAAGCATTTTTGTGCCCCAAAAGGGGCCGTTACGGAGAGGGGTTTGCATGGTCAAGCTCTATGAAGAGGGCGTTTACCTGTGCGGCGGCAATAAAATCGTCGCGCAAAGCGAGGCCGCGGCGGCAGGCATCACCGCCACGCCCGACGAGGCCAAGAAGGGCACGATCGCCTATTCGATCCTTCAGGCCCACAACACCTCGGGCGATCCGGACATGCTCAAAGTGCGCTTTGACGCCATGGCCAGCCACGACATCACCTTCGTGGGCATCATCCAGACGGCGCGCGCCTCGGGCATGGAGAAGTTCCCGCTGCCCTACGTGCTTACCAACTGCCACAACTCCCTGTGCGCCGTGGGCGGCACCATCAACGAGGACGACCACGTCTTTGGCCTGTCTGCCGCCAAGAAGTACGGCGGCATCTTCGTGCCCCCGCACATCGCCGTCATCCACTCGTTCATGCGCGAGAACTTTGCCGGCTGCGGCAAGATGATCTTGGGCTCGGACTCCCACACCCGCTACGGCGCCCTGGGCACCATGGCCGTGGGCGAGGGCGGCGGCGAGCTGGCTAAGCAGCTTTTGCGCGACACCTACGACGTGGCCTATCCCGGTGTCGTGGCCATCTACCTCGACGGCGCGCCGCGTCCAGGCGTGGGCCCGCACGACGTGGCCCTGGCTATCATCCGCGAGGTCTTTGCCTGCGGCTACGTCAAGAATAAGGTCATGGAGTTCGTGGGCCCCGGCATTGCGAGCATGACCACCGACTACCGCAACGGCGTCGACGTCATGACCACCGAGACCACCTGCCTGACCTCGGTCTGGGCAACCGACAATGACACGCAGGCGTTTCTCGCCGCCCACGGCCGCGCCGACGACTACAAGAAGCTGTCCCCGGCAGACGTGGCCTACTACGACGGCTGCGTCTACGTGGACCTCTCGGCCGTGAAGCCCATGATCGCGCTGCCGTTCCACCCCTCCAACGGCTTCACGATCGACGAGCTCAACGAGAACCTCACCGATATCCTGCACGACGTCGAGGTCGAGGCCGCGCGTATTGGCGGCGAGAAGGTCAACTTCTCGCTTTTGGACAAGGTCAAGGACGCAAAGCTGCGCGTCCAGCAGGGCGTCATCGCCGGCTGCTCGGGCGGCAACTACGACAGCGTGGTGCAGGCGGCCCGCGTCCTTAAGGGCGCCAACACCGGAAACGGCGAGTTCAACCTGGCCGTTTACCCCACGAGCCAGCCCGTGGCGCTGGAGCTTGCCCGCCGCGGCTACCTCTATGACCTTATGGAGGCGGGCGCAATCGTGCGCACGGCCTTCTGCGGCCCCTGCTTTGGCGCGGGCGACACGCCGGCCAACAACGGCCTGTCCATCCGCCACACCACCCGCAACTTCCCCAACCGCGAGGGCTCCAAGCCCGGAAACGGCCAGCTTGCAGCCGTCGCCCTTATGGACGCGCGCTCGATCGCGGCTACGGCGGCCAACGGCGGCGTGCTGACGGCGGCCACCGACCTGCCCGACGAGGTCTGGGACGAGAAGTGCGAGTACGTGTTTGACTCCGCGCCTTACGACAAGCGCGTCTACTGGGGCTATGGCAAGGCCGAGGTCGAGTCTGCGCTGGTCGAGGGCCCCAACATCAAGCCCTGGCCTGCCATGGAGCCTTTGGCCGATAACATCTTGCTCAAGGTCTGCTCTAAGATCATGGACCCGGTGACCACCACCGACGAGCTCATTCCCTCCGGCGAGACCAGCTCGTACCGCTCGAACCCCTTGGGCCTGGCCGAGTTCACTCTAAGCCGCCGCGACCCCGAGTACGTGGGTCGCTCTAAGGCCGTCGACGCCGTTGAGAAGAAACGCGTCGCAGGTCAGAGCCTTGTCGAGGCAGACCCGGCGCTGGCTGCGGTCTTCTCGGCGCTCGAAGGTGCGGGGGTTGCCGCCGATGCTGTGACCACCGAGTACGGCAGCATGGTTTATGCCGTCAAGCCCGGCGACGGCTCGGCCCGCGAGCAGGCCGCAAGCTGCCAGCGCGTCATTGGCGGCCTGGCCAACATCGTGAGCGAGTACGCGACTAAGCGTTACCGCTCCAACGTGATGAACTGGGGCATGTTGCCCTTCCAGATGGCCGGCGAGCCCAACTTCGAGGTGGGCGATTATGTCTACGTGCCCGGCATCCGCGCGGCGCTGGACGGTGACCTCTCTGACATCGCAGCCTACGTGGTACGTGCCGACGGCGCCTGCGAGCAGGTCAAGCTCTACATCGCCGCGATGACGCCCGAGGAGCGCGCCATCGTCAAGGCCGGCTGCCTCATCAA
This sequence comes from uncultured Oscillospiraceae bacterium, assembly GCA_963616835.1. GTDB lineage: Bacteria > Actinomycetota > Coriobacteriia > Coriobacteriales > Atopobiaceae > Paratractidigestivibacter. The sequence continues at coordinate 5,599 of CAVEMP010000027.1, forward strand.
CTTCAACCGCCAGAAGGCGGCCAAATAGGAGTAGCGTCGCATTTTTTACGAAAGACGGGCGCACTAGGCGCAACTTGCGAGTAGCCCCGCTGTTTTGGCCAAGAAACCCCAGTTGGG
>CAVEMP010000028.1:0-8399 GCA_963616835.1 uncultured Oscillospiraceae bacterium
GAGGAAGGCCTTAAGAAGGTCGAGAGGAACCTTGGCATCGAGGACATCTATGCCGACGAATCTGGCCAGCTGGTCAACCACCTGCAGCAGGCTCTGAAGGCCGAGTACATGTTCCACCGCGACCAGCAGTACGTGGTCACCGATGGCGAGGTCAAGATTGTCGACGAGTTCACCGGCCGTATCATGGAGGGCAGGCGTTACTCCGAGGGCCTGCACCAGGCGATCGAGGCCAAGGAAGGCGTGATTGTCAAGGAAGAGAACCAGACCCTGGCGACCATCACCTTGCAGAACTACTTCCTGATGTACGACAAGCTCTCTGGCATGACCGGTACCGCCATGACCGAGGACGCCGAGTTCCGCGAGGTCTATCACATTCCCGTTCAGGTAATCCCGTCCAACAAGCCGGTTATCCGCGTGGACCACGACGACCTGGTCTATCGCACCGTAGATGCCAAGTTCAAGGCCGTGGCCGACGATGTTTGCGAGCGCCACGCCAAGGGTCAGCCTTGCCTGGTGGGCACCGTCTCTATTGAGAACTCCGAGAAGCTCTCGCGCATTCTGGATAAGCGCGGCATCAAGCACAACGTTCTTAACGCCAAGTTCCACGAGCGCGAGGCCCAGATTGTCGCGCAGGCCGGCCGCGAGGGCGCCGTTACCATCGCAACCAACATGGCCGGTCGTGGCACCGACATCTTGTTGGGCGGCAATCCCGAGCTCATCTCGCTGGACCTGCTGCGTCAGGATGGCATTGATCTTGAGGAGGCTACGGGCGAGCAGCGTGTCGAGGCTATGGCTCGCGCCAAGGAGATGTGCGCTATCGAGCACGACCACGTGCTTGCTGCCGGCGGCCTGTGCGTCATTGGTACCGAGCGTCACGAGAGCCGTCGTATTGACAACCAGCTCCGCGGCCGTGCGGGCCGTCAGGGCGACCCGGGCGAGACCCAGTTCTATCTGTCTCTTGAGGACGACCTCATGCGTCTGTTTGGCGGCGACCGCATGGACAAGATCGCGGCCATGATGACCAAGTACGAGATGCCCGATGACATGCCTATCCAGCACAAGATCGTGAGCAAGGCCGTCGAGAGCGCCCAGCGCAAGGTCGAGGAAGTCAACTTCTCGATGCGTAAGAACGTCCTTGACTACGACAACGTCATGAACAAGCAGCGCCAGGTTATCTACGAAGAGCGCAACAAGATCCTGGATGGCAAGGATCTTAACGCCCACATTGACGAGGTCACCTTCGACACGGTTCAGCGCAAGGTTTCCGAGTTCTGCCCCGAGACCTCTCACCGCGAGGATTGGGATATTGAGGGCCTGGACAAGTGGCTCGAGGAGCTTACTGGCCACAAGGACGTTCCAACTTACTCCGACGACGACGAGCAGGGCGACATCGCCGATGCCGTGGACAAGTTTGTTGATAAGGCGTTCGAGGAGAAGTCCGAGCGCCTTGGCGAGAACATCATGCAGACCCTGTCTTCTCAGGTCATGCTGCGCGTCATCGATACCCGTTGGATGACCTACCTGCAGGAGATGGATTACCTTAAGACCGGTATTGGCCTGCGCGGTTTTGGTCAGCGTGACCCGCTGGTCGAGTACAAGTCCGAGGCCTACGCTGCCTTTACCGAGCTTGTTAACACCATGTACGAGGATTACCTGCGCACCATTCTGCGCATCGAGGTCATGAACGGCCCCGCCCGCCAGGCCCCCGTGGTCACCACCGAGGAGCCCGATGAGCTGCGCGGTGCGCAGTACTCTGGCCCCAGCGAGGCGGACGGCGCCCAGCTTGTTGCCCGTGCCCAGGCGGCGCGTGGTGCCAGCCACGCGGCTCCCATTCCCACACGCGGCAACGCGGCGGGCCCCGGCCCTCAGGGCGCCAACCCCGGTGCTTCTAAGCCCAGGACCTATCGCAAGTCCGATGATCCCGATCCTTACGTGGGTGTTGGGCGCAACGATCTGTGCCCCTGCGGCAGTGGCAAGAAGTTCAAAAACTGCCACGGTAGGAACTAGTACATGGCCTATGACCTGCAGGCAGATCTTCTCGCCTTTGAAAAAAGACTTGCAGAGGTCGAGAAGTACCTGCGAATTGAAGAGCGCAAAAACGACGTGGCCCGTCTGGAGGAGGCCTCGGCGCAGCCCGGTTTTTGGGACGACGCCGAGGCGGCTCGCCAGACCATGGCCGAACTCACTCGCGCCAAGGACGACGTGGAGAGCATCGCGGCGGCCAAGCAGCTGCTGGACGATGCCCAGGCCTGCTATGAGCTGGCTCAGGAAGAGGCCGACGACGCCGAGGCGGCCGAGCAGCTGACCGCCGAGGCCACAGACCTTCTCGCCAAACTGGAAGAGTCCCTGTCTGACCTTGAGCTTTCTAGCTGGTTCACCGACGAGCTGGACCACGGCGACGCCATCGTTACCGTGACGCCCGGCCAGGGCGGGCTTGAGGCGCAGGACTGGTGCGAGATGCTCTTTAGGATGTACCTGCGCTACTGCGACCGTCGCGGCTGGTCTGTCGACGTCAACGACTGTCCGCCGGCCGAGGTCATTGGCATCGACCGCGCTACCTTTACCGTGCACGGCAAGAACGCCTATGGCATGCTTCGCGCGGAGGGCGGCGTGCACCGCCTGGTGCGTATCTCGCCCACAGATGCGCAAAAGCGCAGGCAGACGACGTTTGCCGGCGTGGAGGTCCTGCCCGTCTTGCCCGACGACGTCGAGGTCGAGATCGACCCCAAGGACCTGCGCATCGACGTCTACCACGCAACGGGCCACGGCGGCCAGGGCGTCAACACCACTGACTCGGCGGTGCGCATCACGCACCTTCCCACTGGCACTGTGGTTACGTGCCAAAACGAGCGCAGCCAGCTTCAGAACAAGGCGTTTGCCATGAACATCCTGAAGAGCCGCTTGTACGAGAAGGAACTGGAGAAGCGCGCGGCCGAGCTTGACGAGCTTCGTGGCCCCAAGCACGAGATTGGCTTTGGCAACCAGATTAGAAGCTACGTGCTGTACCCGTATCAGCTGGTCAAGGACCTGCGCACGGGCGTCGAGACGGGCAACGTGGATTCGGTTTTGTCGGACGGTGACCTGGATAAGTTCATCGTGGGATACCACCGATGGGTGGTGGGAACAGGAGAAGAGCAGTGAGCAGCAATCGTTGGCGCGTAAGGGTCAGAGACTTTATTCTTATCGTCTTGGGCTCTGCCGTCTTTGCGGTTGGCGTTGACTGCTTTGAGGTTCCTAATGGCCTGGCCGCCGGTGGCGTTACGGGTCTGGCTACCGTTTTCTATGCCCTAGCGCAGGCCGCGGGCTTCTATCTGCCGGTGGGCATGCAAACCATTGCCATGAACGTGCTGCTCATGCTGCTGGTCATTAAATCGGGCAACCGCGGGTATATCCTGCGCACTGTGTTGGGCATCATCGCTTGCGGCTTATTCACCGATGTCCTGGCGCCGTTCTTGCCGGCCATGGGCACAAACGATCTGCTTTTTGCGGCGTTGTGGGGCGGCGTTATTACCGGCATTGGCCTGGGGCTTGTCTTTATGACCGGCGGAAACACCGGCGGTACCGATATTCTGGCTCAGCTGCTGTCGCGCAAGCTAGGCCTGCCGGTGGGCACCACGTGCATCATTGTCGACGGCGTGATTATTGCCATCTCGGCCCCGGTCTTCTCGCTGGAAAATGCGCTGTATGCGGCCGTGGCAATGTATATCAGCGGCAAGGTCATCGACATGGTGATCGACGGCCCGCGCTCCGAGCGCGCGGCGTATATCATCTCGACTGAGCACGCTAAGATCGCCAACGAGATTCTCTACACCATGAACCGCGGCTGCACCGAGCTGCAGGCCCGCGGCTTGTGGAGCGGCAACGATCGCCCCGTTTTGTTCTGCGTGCTGGGCAGGTCGCAGACCCCGTTGCTTAAGCAGATCGTCGCAGAGATTGACCCCGAGGCCATCGTGATCATCTCTGAGGTTCACGAGGCCTTTGGCGAGGGTTTTGGCAGCATTAGCTCGTAGCGGAGTGCGTGGTCCCGCGTTCCCGCGGTCGTCGCCTTGCCGCTAACTCCTGAGTGACATGGGCGAGAGGACCCTCGAGTCGCTGGGGGCAAGAACCGGGTCAACTCGCACGACCTGCTTGACACCAAACGCCTCGAGCAAAGAGACCTGGTCGTCGGTGGCGCCGGTATCGGTGATGAGAAGGTCGATCTCATCGGTCGAGCCAAACTGGAAGCTGGATGTGAGGCCCAGCTTGGACGAATCGGCCATGATGACGTGCTTATGCGAGCGCTGCATCATGGCGGTGTTGATTGCCGGCTCGGGCGAGGTTGCAGAGGTTAGGCCAAAGTTTGCCGAGAGGCCCGTGCAGCCTAGGAAGCACTTGGACGCGGTCACGCGGCGAATCGAGGACAGCGCGACCTCGCCGGTCATAGATGCGCGCGGCGGACGAATCTCGCCACCGGTAAGGATGACCTGCACGTTTTGGCGCTCCTCAAGCAGAAGCGCCTTGCCGTTGTTGGTGATGACGGTGACGTCTTGGGCGGTGATCCAGTCCAGGATGCCCAGGGCCGTGGCGCTGGTGTTGATAAAGATACAGTCGCCATCGGTGACATAGCGGGCTGCCTCGCGGGCAATGGCCTTGTTGGCGCGCACCTGGCGAGACCCCGACGGGCGACCTAGGGGGTTGAGCAGCGTCGCGGTGCCGTACTGGCGCGTAAGGATCTGTTGTGACTCCAGGTAGTCCAGGTCGCGGCGGATGGTGAGGGCCGAGACGCCAAAGCGCTCGGCAAGCTCGGACACACTCACCTGGCCGCGCTTCTCTAAGATGGCGGTGATTTCGTTTCTGCGCGAGGCTACAAAGGCTTTGCTTCGCTTCATGTTGGTTCCTACCTGTTCGCTCATATGAACGCTTTAAAATTAATAACGTTCAAAGAATCATAACTAAATGATAAGTCCGTTATTAAATCCAACCACCCAAAACGGTCGATAAGATAACAGCCAATCGTGCGTATAGAACAATCATATAATTCATAACACTTGATTTACCTGCAATAACTATACTCTTAAACGTTCAAATAATTTTGAGGTTCGCAAGATAACGGTCACCCGCCAAAACCAACCGTTCGGCGAAAGAGGGATTATTTGAGACGGAAATGTGGATTCCTCGTTGATGAATCCGGCGAGAAGTGCGATATTAATGAACGTTGATTTGGGTATTGGCACGGGCATGTTACGAAAAGGCGTCTTAGTGCCAACGGCCTTTTAAGGAAGGTGAGTGCATTGCTGAGTGATCTTCTCGATGAGAGCCTCGTTCTTCTCAACGTCGAGGCTAGTGACTGGGAAGACGCCATCAGGAAGGCAGCACAGCCCCTGGTGGACAACAACAAGGTGACCCTGGGCTACGTCGACGACATCATCAAGGGTGTCAACGAGCTTGGTCCCTACATCGTCATCACCGAGCACGTGGCCCTGCCCCACGCTCGCCCCGAGTCCGGCGCGCTTGAGTCCGCCGTGGGCATCGTGACCCTCAAGGACCCCGTCGAGTTTGGCTCTGCCGACAACGACCCGGTCAAGTTCTTGTTCCCGCTCTCTGCCAAGGACAACGGCAGCCACCTGTCTGCCCTTCAGTCTCTGGTCGAGCTGCTGAGCGACCCCGATTTCTTCGCCCAGCTCGAGAGCGCTGCTACGCCTAAGGATGTCGTGGAATTGGTCCACGCTAAGGAAGGAAGGTAATTAGAATGGCTAAGACTTATCACGCTCTGGTTTGCTGCCGCGCCGGCATGGGCTCCTCGATGATGCTCAAGATCAAGATCGACCAGGTCATCAAGGAGAACGGCTACAACATCGAGACCGAGCACGGTAACCTTGACTCCCTGATTGGTTTCAACGGCGACCTGGTCATCACCATGAGCGACCTCACCGACGAGCTCAACGCCGATCCCCGCGTTCCCTCTGCCGTGGGTATCACCAACATCGTCGACAAGGCCGAGATGAAGGAGAAGCTCTCCGCTTGGCTCGCCGAGCACGCCGAGTAAGACTCGCGCAACTCGCATCCCGGGGCCTCACGCAGGCCCCGATTGCGCTTCTCGCGCACTAATTTGATTCCTGTCTGAGTAGGTCCGGATCAACTTCTAGTCACGCTGAAAGGAGAATCGCATGCTCAATGCTATTCTCATGCAGCTTAGGGACACCGCCGTCATCATGGGCGTCATCGCTCTTGTCGGCCTCCTGCTGCAGAAGAAGTCCGCTGTGGACGTCTTCTCTGGTACTGTGAAGACCATCATCGGCTTCATGATCTTCAACATCGGCTCTGACGCCATGAGCGCTCAGGTCACCATTTTCTCCAACATGTTCTCGACCGCTTTCCAGGTCAAGGGCGTCGTGACCCAGGTTGAGGTCGCCACCGCACTGGCGCTCAACACCTACGGCACCGAGGTCGCCATGGTCATGGTCCTCGGCTTCATCATGAACCTGGTGTTCGCTAAGATCACCCCGTTCAAGGCCGTCTTCCTCACCGGTCAGCACTTCCTTTACTTTGCCTGCGTCCTGGCTCTCGTCTTCATCGCCCTTGGTGCCCCGGTCTTCGTGACCGTCATCCTCGGCGGCGTTATCCTGGGCCTCTGCGGCGCTGCGCTTCCTTCTCTGTGCCAGCCCTTCGTCGTGAAGCTCGTTGGTGCCGACAACATCTCCATCGGCCACTTCAACTGCATCGGCTACGCCTTCTCTGGCTACTGCGGCAAGCTCTTTGCCAAGAAGAACGAGGCTGAGGCCAACCAGGAGAAGGACGAGAAGGAGCTCCCCGCTTTCCTGAAGCTCTTCAAGGACTTCGTCTTCTCTGTCGCGCTGTTCATGATCGTCCTGTTCTACATCGTGACCATCGCCTGCTTCGTCACCGGCAACTTTGACACCGAGGTCGGCGGCAAGGCCATCAAGGCTTCCTTCGGCAACGACATTTGGTGGATCTGGCCGTTCCTCGCTGGCCTGAAGTTCGCCGCTGGCATGTCCGTCCTGATCTACGGCGTCCGTCAGTTCATCGCCGAGATCACCGCTGCGTTCGTCGGCATCTCCGAGAAGCTCATCCCCGATGCCAAGCCCGCAGTCGACTGCCCGGCTATCTTCCCCTTCGCTCCTAACGCCGTCATCATCGGCTTCATCGGCTCCTTCCTCGGCGGCCTCGTCGCTATGGCTGCCATGGTTGCCCTGGGCTCCGAGACCATCATGATCCCCGCTGCCGGCATCTGCTTCTTCTCTGGCGGCACCTGCGGCGTCTGCGGTTACGCATACGGCGGCTGGCGTGGCGCCCTTCTGGGCTCCTTCATCGTCGGCATCTTCCTGTGCGCTGGTCCTCTGGTTCTTTACCCCGCTTTCGAGGGCCTCGGCATCGCTGGCGCTTCCTTCCCGAACGTCGACTACAACATTGTCGGCTCCATCATCTACGGTATCGGCAGCATCTTTGCCTAAGCCCTAGGTACGGGATTGCACTACCTACTCAGCTCTAAGGTCTAAGGCTAAAGGGCGCTCGTGGAAGCAAGCCCACGGGCGCCCTTACTCTTAGGCTCGAGTCTCAAGGTTCGAAATTTGTTTCATGTTTGATGGAGGGGAGAAGATCGATGGATGCGGCCAGCATTGCGGATGTGCAGTTGGGCGGCCTGTTTGTTCAGGTGCTCGACAATGCGCCCAGCGTGCTGATGGCCAAGGCGGCCGGCTTCGACTTCCTCTTTTTCGACGGCGAACATGGTGACATTGATTACACCCGTCTAAGCACACTCATGCTTTTGGGCAATTCCATTGGGCTGCCCTCGTTGGTCCGTGCGCCCCAGCTTGCGCGCGCCGACATCTCGCGCGTGCTTGATCTGGGCGCAACCGGAGTCATGGTGCCCATGGTAGAGACCGCTGCACAGGCAAGGCAGCTGGTCGAGTGGGCAAAGTATCCCCCGTGCGGCAAACGCAGCTACTCGGGCGGTGCGCACACTGCTTATGGCCCCTCGGGCAACCACGAGCAGAACATGACAAAAGCCAATGTCTCCACGCTTGCCATCGCGCAGGTCGAGACCGTCGAGGGCGTCTCTAACATCATGGAGATCCTGGCCGTCGACGGGCTGGACGCTGTGGTGATCGGCCCCTGTGACCTGGCCATCTCGATGGGTCGCCCCGACGAGGTGGGCTGCGCCGAGGAGCTTGTGCTTATCGACGCGGTGCACGATGCGTGCTTGGCCGCCCACAAGGGTTTTGGAATCATCGGCGGCAATGCGCTTCTCGCCAGGTATGCGGGAAGCATAAACCTGATGGTCTCGGCAATCGATGCGCATTTGCTGCGTGACACGTTTGCTACGGCCACCGCGCAGTACCAAAAGATCAAGTCCCAGGCCAATAAAGCCCTGGATACCCGAGGTGTTTGATGTCCAAGAA
>CAVEMP010000028.1:8458-13292 GCA_963616835.1 uncultured Oscillospiraceae bacterium
AGGGCGGCGAGAAGCTCGGCGTGGCCGGCACCGCCAAGGCCGTCTCGGACAACGTTTTGGGCGACATGCTTGGCGTTGGCGAGAAGGTCTCCGACCCCGAGCTTCCCGAGGAAGACATTGAGCTTGAGGTTGTTGAGGACCGCCGTCGCTTGATCTTGCAGGGCGTGGGTCTTCTCGCCTTGTCCATCATCTTGCTCTTTGCGGCGTTGGGTGCCTGGGCAGCGGCTAACCTCACGGGTAACGTGGCGCTGCTGCTGGTTATTCTGGCCCTTCTCACTGTGGTTTGGTTTGTGTGCAAGGGCATGGGCAAGCGCTTCAACCGCTTTGCGACCGGCGTCCACGTGGTCGATTTTGCTCGGCGTCATGTCTTTATTTACGAGAAGGCCGAGCCTAAGAAGGCCCTGGTCGTGCCGTACAAAGAGATCAAGAACTACAAACTGATCCGCCAGGGCAACTCGCTGCGCCTGCTGTTTGCGGGCGATTGGGTTAAGCACCCCAGCGGATTCTACCTGGTCGACATCAACCGTCCGTTTATGAAGGACACCCTTGACGACCTGCAGAAAGACATTGCGCAGGCCATGCACGACCACCGCGTGAACGAGCGCAAGTAGAATCGCGCGACCATTGGTTATCGGAGGGCCTGTAGGCAAGCGGGCCCCAGAAAGATAGGAGACATAATGACAACTGATAAAGAACAGGTCCAAGAGTTCCTGGGAATCATGCACGAGTCGATCGACAAGTACGTGGAGGGCATCGATTTCGAGGCTCTGACCGCCGCCAAGCAGCTCATTCTTGACGCTGAGGCCAAGGGCGGCCGCCTGCACGTGACCGGCATTGGCAAGCCGGGCCACGTCTCGGGCTACGCCGCTTCGCTCTTCTCGTCCACCGGCACCCCCACCTACGAGCTTCACGGCACCGAGTGCGTCCACGGCTCGGCCGGCCAGACCAAGCCCGGCGACGTGGTGATTGCCATCTCTAACTCCGGCGAGACCAACGAGCTCAAGGCCACCGTCACCTGCCTCAAGGGCGTGGGCGTTCACATCATCGCGCTTACCGGCAACCCCAACAGCTGGCTTGCCAACGAGGCCGAGGTCGCGCTTATTGCCGGCGTCGAGCAGGAGGGCGACTCCATGAACAAGCCCCCGCGCGCCTCGATCATCGCCGAGATCATGGAGCTGCAGTGCCTCTCTATCCTGCTGCAGAACGAGTACGGCCTGGAGCCTAACCAGTACGTCAAGTGGCACCCCGGCGGAGCTCTGGGCGCTTCCATCCGCGACGCCAAGTAGCCCTTCTCGCCAGCTAAGCCGCCGCGCGGCACGTTAACCAAGGAGACCCAGCATGTCCAAGTTCCAGGGCGTTATTGTCCCGATCGTCACCCCGTTCAACCGTGACGACAAGCAGTCCATCAACTACGACGCCGGCGAGAAGCTCGTCGAGAAGCTCATTGCCGAGGGCGCCAACGGCATCTTTACCTTTGGCTCCAACGGCGAGTTCTTTGTTTGCTCGGCCGAGGAGAAGATCGCCTTCTCTAAGTTTGTGATCGAGAAGGTCGCCGGTCGCGTGCCCGTCTACGTGGGTACCGGTGCTTGCTCCACCGCCGAGGCCATCGAGATGTCCAAGCAGGCCGAGGCCATTGGCGCCGACGCCCTCTCGGTCATCAACCCCTACTTCATGGGCATCTCTGACGACCAGCTTAAGAACTACTTCACCATGGTCGCCGAGAGCGTCAACATCCCCGTGATGCTCTACAACATCCCCAAGTGCACCGGCAAGAACATCTCGCCCGAGGTCGTGGCCGAGGTCGCCAAGATCGACAACGTCAAGGGCGTCAAGGACTCCTCTGGCAACATGGACAACCTCCAGGGCTACATCGATGCCGCCAAGGGCAACGACGTGGATGTGCTGGTGGGCTCTGACGGCAAGATTTCTGCTGCTCACGCTATGGGTGCCGCGGGCGCCGTGGCCGGTACCGCCAACCTCATCACCAAGGTTGTTTGCGATTTGTGGAAGGCCCTGGATGCCGGCGACGCTGCCGAGGCCGAGCGCCTGCAGGCCGAGATTGAGCCGATCCGCGATGTCTTGCACCTGGGCTCCACCCCGCAGACCCTCAAGCGCTCGCTCGAGCTGGCCGGCTACGAGGTTGGTCCTGCTCGCTACCCCGTGACCGAGGTGGGCGAGGGCATCGACGAGAAGTGCATCGCCATGCTCGACCACTACGGGATTGCCCACAACTAGGCCGCGTCGCGCGTTTGTGCCGCGCGCCAACCTTTAAGTTCTTCAATGGGAGACGGAGACAAAATGATTCTTCAGAAGGCAAGTGTTACCAAGGCTTTGTACGAGACCGGCGCGTTTGCCGTCGTGCGCGTCCCCACCGTCGAGCGCGGCTGCGAGATCGCCGAGGGCCTGATCCGCGGCGGCGTGCACGCTATGGAGATCAGCTACACCCTGCCCAACGCGGGCGAGGTCATTGCCGGTATCAAGGCGAAGTTTGGCGACCAGATCTGCGTTGGTGCCGGCACCGTCATGGAGGCCACGACCGCTCGCCTGGCCATCATGAGCGGCGCGGAGTTCATCGTGGCCAACATGATGAGCGACGAGGTCGCCCAGATCTGCAACCTGTACCAGATTCCCTACGCCCCTGGCTGCACCACGATGACCGAGGCCAACCACGCGTTGTCTATTGGCTCTGCGTTTATCAAGTGCTTCCCGATCTCGAACACCTACGGTACTCAGCTCGTGGGCCTGTTCAAGACCCCGACGCCCTGGATGCCCCTCATGATTTCTGGCGGCATCAACCTGGACAACCTGGCCACCTGGGTCAAGTCCGGCGCCGAGTGCTACGGCATGGGCAGCCTTTTGACCAAGGGCTCTGCGGACGAGATTGCTGCAAACGCCGCCCAGGTTCGCAAGATCATCGACGAGACCCGCGCCGAGATGGCCGCCGCTAAGTAAGCAACCGCGCACATCGTTCGAATTTGCCCCCGCAGGCGTCGTCGTCGCGACCCTGCGGGGGCTTTTTTGATGCCGCGAGCCTTTTGGAATCGCCCGCGAGACCTTTTCCGCTTTAAAACTAGGATGGGCGAGTAGCCGAGCTGGTTTTAGCCGCGTTTGCCCAGTTGGACAAACGCGGCTACTTGGCAAACTCGACTTTAAAGTGGAAAAGGTCGCTCGGGGTTTCTTTGAGGCCGGTCGGGGTGGCGGCGCACCTCAAAACAGCGGCGAACTCTGGTTAGGTTAAAACGTCCAAAACCATCAAATAGTTTGGAGAGTTCCCAGGTAAACGGCCCTTTTTCAACCGTTTGCCGCAAAAAACAGATTCCGGCGGAGTACTTGGCGCGGCGGACTCTGCACGGTGGTATTGTCATCGGTAAAGATGCGTGCGCAGTGTCGCCCGCTAGGGAGAAAAGGCAAGAGCACTAAACCCGCAACTGGAGGAGGAAAGCATGAAGTTTTTCATCGACACCGCCGACCTTGACGAGATCAAGGAGGCGCTGAGCTGGGGTTGCCTGGCCGGCGTGACTACCAACCCGAGCCTGTATGCCCGCACTGGCGGCAAGCTCGCCGACTTCGAGGCCCACATGGTCAAGATCGCCGAGATGTGCGGCGATCTGCCCGTCTCTGCCGAGTCCCAGGCCAAGACCGTCGAGGGCATGATCGAGGAGGGCCGTCACCTGGCGAGCCTTGCCCCCAACATCGTTGTTAAGCTCCCCATCTGCGCCGAGTCCCTGGCCGCTACCCACCAGCTGGCTTCTGAGGGCGTTCGCATTAACATGACGCTCATCTTCTCGGCCCCGCAGGCACTTTTGGCCGCCAACGCCGGCGCCCGCTACGTGAGCCCCTTCGTCGGCCGCTTTGATGACATTGGCGAGGACGGCATTTCCGAGCTGGCCAACGTCGTGACCTGCATCGAGAACTACGACTGGACCGGCAAGAACGTCGACGACCAGGTCGAGATCATCACTGCCTCGGTTCGCACCCCCAACCACGTGACGCAGGCTGCCCTTATGGGTGCCGACATTGCCACCGTGCCCTTTGGCGCCCTCAAGAAGTGCCTCAAGCACCCCCTCACCGACCAGGGTATGGCCAGCTTCGATGCTGACTGGGCGAAGGTCGTCGCGGCTCAGTAGCGATCCCGTTAAGCCGTTCTCGTAACACCCTCCGCGGCCCCAGGGCACCGCATCTAGGGGCTCCGACCCTCCTAGCGTACCCAAGTACGCGTCGTCGGGCTCGTCGCTCCCTATCTGCGGCACCCTGGGGTCGCCGCGCTGTTTTGGGGTATATTCGTAACGCATTTATACTCGCAAACTTTTGGAGGCAACATGACTGACGAAGAGCTTCGCCGGATTGCCAACGAGGTGCGCAAGGGCATCGTCCGCGGTGTCCACGCGGCCAAGGCGGGCCACCCGGGTGGTTCTCTTTCTGCCGCCGATATCCTCACCTACCTCTACTTTGAGGACATGAACGTCGACCCGCAAAACCCCAAGGACGCCAATCGTGACCGCCTGGTCATGTCCAAGGGCCACGCCGCTCCGCTGCTCTATGCGGTGCTGGCAAACCGCGGCTTCTTCCCCGTCGAGGAGCTTGAGACCCTGCGCCACGTGGGCAGCCGCCTGCAGGGCCACCCCAACATGAATGACACCCCCGGCGTCGACATGTCCACCGGCTCGCTGGGCCAGGGCGTGAGCGCGGCCGTGGGCATGGCGCTGGCCGCCAAGCACTGGGACATGCCGTACCGCACCTACGCTATCCTGGGCGACGGCGAGATCGAGGAGGGCCAGGTCTGGGAGGCCGCGATGTTTGCCGGCAACAAGGGCCTGGACAACCTGTGCCTGGT
>CAVEMP010000029.1:0-7064 GCA_963616835.1 uncultured Oscillospiraceae bacterium
AGGCCGGCAGCGGGTGGGAGCGCATGCCCGCCACGTCGCGAAAGTGCACCAGGGATTCGACAAAGCCCAGGACCTCTACTAGTAGCAGCGCGATGTTGCAGGTCATCGCCAGCCAACCCCATTTAACTGGTACCGAGAAGAACGTGCGCCAGCACAGGTAGACCAAGGTGAAGAACGTGCTGGCCAGGATGGTTACCTGGCAGGCGGCCGCGCGCTTGGGGTTGACCTTGCTGGGGCGGGGGTCTTCTCCCAGGAGAAGCAGGTCCTCGTAGGTGCGGCCCTTCTTGGGGCGGCGGCGCATAGCTACGCCCACCAACAGCGAGAGCGCGATCAGTCCAAGGGAGCCCAGGGCAAACCAGCGCCACGACATCTCGGGGGCAAGGTCGAGACCGGCTGTGGCGCGCTTCCAGGCATCGTCAGCTTTTGTGGAGTTGCTGCTTTTGGTCGTGGCGGGAACGGCGATGACCGCCGGGTCTTCTCCCTGCAGTAAAGAGCGTACCCACGTGCCTACCGGGGTTAGATCGTCGTCGCTCAAGTGCTCGGTGGCGCTGCTGTTGGAATCGATGAGCGAGGAGGTCTCGGCCTTGTTTGAGAGGCTCCAAACGGTATAGCTGACCTTGTGTTCATTAAGGTAGCTAAACCACTCGGCCGCCGAGGCATAGTCGACTGTGCCCGTTCCGTCCGCGGCAGACAGGCCGCATTCGGTGACAAAGACCGGCAGCCCTTCTTGCAGAACCTGGTCAAGAACGCTACGCAGTTCTTCTTTGTGGGTCGAGGCGTAGAAGTGACAGGCATACATTATGTTGTCGTATAGAGTCAGGGGGTCGTGTGCGGCGGCCAGGAGGTCCTGGTCGCTGATGGGCGTGCCCACGATGATGACGGCGTCCGGGTCGTTTGCGCGGATGACGGGGATGACTTTTTCTGCGTATGCGCGGATGAGCGGCCAGGTGGTCGAGCCGTTGGGCTCGTTGCAAATCTCGTAGATGACGTTGGAGCTTTGCGCGTATGCGGCCGAGATCCGGCCAAAGAACTCGATGGCCTTGTCGACGTGCTGGTTCGGGTCGCTGTCTTCCAAGATATGCCAGTCTACCAGCACATACATATCGCTAGCCACGGCTTCGTCGATGCCTTTGCGCAGCGTATCCATGGTGGCTTGGGCGTCTTGGGTGCTTGCGTTGCAGTAGTCGTTTGAATAGAGGGCCAGGCGCACCAGGTTGGCGTCCCACTCGCTAGAGAGCTGCTTGAAGAGCGGCTCGTTTGCGTACTGGCCAAACCACTGCAGGCCGTGGGTGCTAACGCCGCGGAGTTGCACCTGGTTGTTTTGCGCGTCGACGAGCTTGCCGCTTTCGACCGCAAGGGCGCCGTTGGTGGACGGGCGCGCCGTTGCGGTGCTGGCCCATGCTTGCGAGGCGGGTGCGAACACGAGGAACAGGAAAGCGGCCAAGATCAAAGCGCGAACCTTAGGCCACGAAGCAAAACCGCCGGTAGTCAAGTTAAATCCCCTCTTCAAGGTGCCAATTTCACCAAGATATCACTCGGGAGATATTGGGCGCTATGCGGCTTTAAGGGTACGCGTTCTATTTGTGGCGCGGCTGTGCATATGGGTCTTCTCAATATTTGAATCGGCATGGATCAATATAATGGCGCGTAGCCGCCTAGCTGCGGCTTAGTGGTTCGATAATTTTGAATTGTATTAAAAATACGTGTTGTCCTGCGGGTATGCGGGCATGAAAGGCGGCGGAAGCGATGTCCAAGAAGATCATCATCATGGCCGAGTCTGGTAGCGACATCTCTGCGAACGTGGCGGCCGAGCTTGGCATCGTGATCGTCCCCATGCACGTGAGCATTGGCGCCAAGACCATCGACGACGGCCAGATTCCCGCTGCCGAGATGCTTGAGGAGTGTCGCCAGCTGGGCGTTTTGCCTAAGACCAGCGGCTGCGCCCCGGGCGACTTTGAGGCGGCCTTCGACTGCGTTCACGAGGATCATCCCCAGGCCAAGATCTTGTACTTGGCGTACTCGGCAGTGACTACCTGTTCTTTTGAGTCGGCACGGACGGCGGCTCAAGGTCGCGACTACGTGGTTGCCCTCGATACCCGGCAGGTCACGATTGGGCAGGGCTTCGTTGTGGTGAGCACGGCCAAGCACCTGGCCGCCAACCCCGATATCTCCGTCGGAGAGCTGCGCGACTTTGCGGCCGACCTTTCTTCGCGCATGCGCTGCGGCTTTATCCCCGGTGACTTGGGCTACCTGCGCGCGGGCGGCCGACTTTCCAACGTTGCCTTCCTGGGTGCCACGTTGCTGCGTATCAAGCCGGTGATCGAGATCGTGGACGGCAAGCTTGTGGCCACCAAGAAGTTCCGCGGCGCGATGAGCGGCGCGGCCCTGGGCTTGATGGACCTCCTCGCCTTAAAGGGCGATTTTGACCGCGAGCAGGTATTCCTTGTGCGTTCCCCCGGTTTGCCCGACTCTGTGCAGCAAGCTGTGCAAAATCACGCCTATGACCTGGGCTTCAAGAACGTCTACTGGTTCGAGACGGGTAACGTCATCACCTCGCACTCTGGTCCTGGCTCCATCGCCGTGGCCTTGGCCGCCGTCAAGCAGTAGGGGGCGGCCTCGCGCGGGTCGCTTGCAAACAAAAATGACGAAAGACGGGCGCACTCCGTCGAGTTAGCGGAAAGACCCCAGTCTTGGCATCGAGCCAACTGGGGTTTTCTTCACCCGTCGGGTCGTCTTGCCCGTCAAGACTCGTGAGTGCGCCCGTCTTTCGTACTTTTATCTTGCGAATTAGATCTCCCGCGCCATGTACGGCATATTTGGGGCTTTTGGCGGCGCGGCGTCGCGGGCGCGGCGCGCCGGGATAAACTGGATTTACCTTTAAATACTCCGCCCTGTAAAAAGGAGCTCAAATGAACCAGGAAATTCAGGACGTATTTGACGAGAAGCCCCAGGTCGAGGTGGCTGATGAGGCTCTCGAGAAGTCCGTGGCTGCGCCTGCCGAGGCCCCGCAGTCCACCGAGGAGCCCGACGTCGTCGAGGCCCAGGCCGTCCTCCTGGACGACGACGGCAACGAGGTCGACGCCGCTGATGAAGTCGACCCTGCCGTCGCTAACGCCGCCTCCGTTGCCGAGAAAGCCCCTTCGGCTCAAGACATCGCCGCCAACGCTGCCGGCGTGGCCCGCGGCGCCGCTATCGGCGCGGCCGACACCCTGCGCGACGGCTTCTTCGCTATGCGCGACGTGCGCAGCGCCTCGAAGCTCAGCTCAGACGCCCGTGCCCACGCCCGCGAGATTCGCCTGGACCTCGAAACCAAAGAGGTCGCTCTTAACCGCCGCGACGAGGTGGCCACCAATTATTCGCAGATTGTCGAGCAAGAGACCCAAAATCTCGCCAAGGCAACCGCCTCGATGCACGAGGCTCAGGCCAAGATCGACCGCCTCACCACCGAGAAAGGCGAGCTCAAGACCCGTCTTGACACCATGAAGAAAGAGCACGAGCAAGAGATTCGCCCCTACAAGCGCCTGGCTGATGGCGCTAAGGAGCGCCTGGACAACGCCAACCGCACCATGGCCGAGGCCCGCCGCGCCGTGAAGTCGGCCGAAGCCCGCGTCAAGGACGCCTCGGACAAGCGCGAGCAGAGCGTGGCCAGCGCAAACCGCTCGCTCGACTCGGCACAAAACCGCCTGCGCAAGGCTCAGGCCGAGCTCGCCAAGCTGCAAAGCAATAACGGCTCGCCCGACGCCATCGCATCGATGCAGTCCGAGGTCGTCGCCGAGCTGGCCCACGTCGAGAACGCCAAGGCCGAGGTCACGCGCGCGGGCAGCTCGTCGCAGGCCGGCATGGACAACGCCCAGACCCACCTGTGGACCCAGCAGCAGTCCATGGAAAGCGCCCAGCGCGAGTGCGACGAGGCCAAGGCCGAGCACGACGAGAAGAAAGCCGAGTACGACCGCATGCGTGAAGAGTCCCAGACGGCCGAGAAGGCCCTGGCCGACGCCATGGAGCAACACGACCGCGACATCCTAAACGCCAAGGCTGATTACGACGAGGCCGCCGAGGCCCACGACAACGCTCAGGCCCTTTTGGACGAAGCCAACGACGTCTACGCCAACCCCCAGGACACCGAGTCCCTGCGTGCCAGCGTGGACAAGCAGCGCGAAGCTCTTGACGTCGCAGAGACCAAGGTCTCCCAGCTAGAAGGTGCCGAGAAGGACCTTCGCCACAAGACCCGCGTCCAGCGCTACGCCCTTCTGGCCGTGGCCGTTGTCGTGTTGGTCGCGATCGTCTTGGTGCTGCTGCAGGCCTGCGGTCAGTAGGGGAGAGGAAGCTTGCGGCCGCCCCACCGCGCCGCCCGGCCCACCGCGCGCTTCTCGCCGCCGACCGCGAAAAACGCCTCGTCCCCCTAAACTTTGGCACGCTTCAAGTTATTCGTGAATACTTCTGCCGGGTTTTGGTACCATACATAAATGTTTACGGGATTAACCCCGTGTGTTTGTAATCTGGAAAGGGAGTCCGCAATGGTTTCTAAGCAGACAAGCATCATCAACGCTACCGGTCTTCACGCTCGTCCCGCTTCTGTCTTCGTGACCGAGGCCAAGAAGTACCAGAGCAACGTCACCATCAAGAACGTCGACAAGGACTCTGCTCCCGTCAACGCTAAGTCCATCATGATGATCCTTGCTGCTGGTCTGGGCACCGGCACCAAGGTCGAGATCGCTTGCGACGGCGCTGACGAGCAGCAGGCTCTCGACGCCCTGGTCGCCCTGGTCGACAGCGGCTTCGGCGAGTAAATCACTGCCTTCATAAGGCCTTGTAACCGGCTCGGGGTCGAATGGCTCCGGGCCGGGTTTTGTATGAAGCGAGAGTGGCAAGCAAGAAGAAAGGACGCGCCAGATGTGCGCTTGTGAGGAGAACACCCCCCAGGTCAAAGACATGAACGCCGCCGAGGCACCCGCCGCAGCCGCAGCGCCCGCCGCCGCGGCCGCAGCCCGCATGCCGGGCCAGCCCGCCCAGCCCGTGCCGCAGGAGAAGTGGTTCACCTACGACATCGTGGCCGTCGACCCCAAGACCCAGGCCCGCGCCGGTGTCCTGCACACCCCGCACGGCGACATCCCCACGCCCATCTTCATGCCGGTTGGCACCAAGTCCACGGTCAAGGGCATCTTGCCCCAGACCTTGGAGGACATGGGCACCAAGATCCTTCTCAACAACACCTACCACCTCTCGCAGCGGCCCGGCGCGCAGACGGTCGAGGAGTTTGGCGGCGTCCACGAGTTCATGCGTTGGGGCGGCCCGATCCTTACCGATTCGGGCGGCTTCCAGGTCTTCTCGCACGAGGAGTTCTTCAAGCTCTCCAACGACGGCGTGCGCTTTCGTGCGGTTGACTACGACGGCAGCTGGGTCGAGTGGTCCCCAGAGAAGAACATGGAGATCGCCCAGCAGCTGGGCGCCGACATCGTGATGCAGCTCGACCAGTGCGTGGGCTACCCCGCGCCGCGCAGCAAGGTCGAGCGCTCGGTCGAGCTCTCGAGCATGTGGGCCGATCGTTGCTATGCCGCCCACACCCGCCCCGACCAGGCTCTCTTTGGCATCGTCCAGGGCGGCATGCACCTTGACCTGCGCGCCCGCAGCATCCGTCACCTTGAAGAGGCGGGCGACTTCCCGGGCTACGGCATTGGCGGCTACTCGGTGGGAGAGGACCACGACACCATGTTCCAGAGCCTGGAGCCCCTGTGCGCCGAGTACATGCCGCGCCACAAGCCCCGCTACCTTATGGGCGTGGGCAACCCCACCACGCTGGTGCGCGGCGTGGCCTGCGGCATCGACATGTTTGACTGCGTACTGCCCACCCGCACAGCCCGCACTGGCACGGCCTTCTCCAGCGAGGGCCGCTTGAACCTCAAGCACGCCCGCTTCATCCACGACCACAGCGTTCTTGACCCGGCGTGCGGCTGCCCCACCTGCCGCGCGGGCTACACCCGCGGCTACCTCAACCACCTGGCCCGCCAAAAAGAGATGCTGGGCTCGATCTTGGTGTCGCAGCACAACATCTACTACCTGCTCGACCTCATGCGCCGAGCCCGTGCCGCGATCATCGACGGCACCTACGCCGATTTCGTCGACGAGTGGATGGCCTCTCCCGCCGCCAAGGACTGGTAGGCAAAAAGCCCGCGATCAGCCGCGCCCCGTCTCGTTCCTCTAGCCTGCTGCAAATCTGGGGCCTCAAGATTAAGCTCTGTATAAAACTTTTGGTCTTGTGGGGCCTGGGGCATATAATCAAAACTCTTGAACACTCTCGTGAGACCAGGGGTTTTACATGGCAAAGAAAAAGAAGGACGCCGTCCAGAAGACCGGCGTTGACCGTTGGCGTGAAGAAACGCACGATACTAGTGCTTCTACCAGCAAAAAAGACGATAAGGCAGTCGAGAAGGGCGCGACCAAGCGCCGTCGTCCCGCAACTTTGGTGGTGCGTCGCGCCCGCGCCTGCATGGGAGTCGCGGCTGTATTGATCGTTGCCGCTGCCGTCACGTTCGCTTTGGTGCCGGGCCACATCTCGCGCGGCGTTGACTTCACCGGCGGCACCAGCGCGACCTTTACCGCCACCGCCGACGGCGAGACGCCTAGCGACAGCCAGATAAACAACGCCGCTTCCATCCTGCGTTCGCGCCTTTCTGCCCTGGGTGTCAGCTACGCCACCGTGGGCGTCGACGGCTCCAACATCACCGTTAAGCTCCCCGGTTCTGCCGAGGACAACGCCTCTACCATCGAGTCCCTCTCGCAGTCTGGCAACATCGAGTTCGTGCGCGGCGACGACATCGCTGACGCCGAGGCCCTGGCCAAGCTCAATGCCGGTACCGAGAACGTCAAACTTGAGGACGGCACCTATACCTCCTTCATGGACGGCTCCCACATCACGGCTGCTACGGTGACCGAGTCCACCTCTACCGAGGGCAGCTACGTTTTGAGCCTCTCCTTCGACGACGAGGGCTCCCAGACCTTCGCCGACGTTACCGGCGAGCTTGCCGAGAACTCCGGCGAGCTGGCCATTGTCCTGGACGGCACCA
>CAVEMP010000030.1:0-2930 GCA_963616835.1 uncultured Oscillospiraceae bacterium
CCAAAGGAGATCAGCACGGGGATGAGCAGCGGATCGGCCGCGGCCTCGCCGCACATGCCGACCATGATACCGGCCTTGTTGCCCTCCTCGATGATGCGCTTAAGGGAGCGCAGGACGGCAGGCTGATAGACCTCGTAGAGGTAACCCACCTTGTCGTTGCCGCGGTCGGCGCACATGGTGTAGCCAATAAGGTCGTTGGTGCCAATCGAGAAGAAGTCGCACTCGGCGGCCAGGTCGTCGGCGATGAGGGAGGCGGCGGGGGTCTCGATCATGGTGCCCACCTCAATGTCCTTGTTGTAGGACACGCCACGGGCGTCCAGCTCGGCCATGCACTCCTTGACCAGGTCCTTGACCTGACGGATCTCGTCGAGGTTGGTAACCAGCGGCACCATGATCTTGATGTCGCCAAAGGCAGAGGCGCGCAGAAGGGCGGTGAGCTGAACCTTGTACTGATCGGGGTTGGCCAGGCAATAACGAACGGCGCGGTAACCCAGGAAGGGGTTCTCTTCCTTGACCAGGTCGAGATACGGGATCTCCTTGTCGCCGCCCACATCCAGGGTGCGGATGATGACGGGCTGGTCCTTCATGCGAAGGGCGACCTTCTGGTAAGCGGCAAACTGCTCGTCCTCGGTGGGGAGCTCCTTGGCATCCATGAACAGGAACTCAGAGCGGAACAGGCCCACGCCCTCACAGTCGTGCTCGGCGGCAACGTTGGCGTCGTCGGGGTTGCCGATGTTGGCGACAAGAAGCTTCTTCTCGCCGTCTGCGGTCACGGTCTCCTTGCCGCGGTAGGCCTCAAGAGCGACTTTCTCCTCGGCGTACTGCTTGGCCTTGGTGCGGTAGTGCTCAAGGTCGTGATCGGAAGGAGCAGAGATAACCTTGCCCAAGGTGCCGTCGACGATGACCATGTCGCCGGTCTTGATGTTGGTCGTGGCATCGGCAACAGAGAGAACAGCGGGGATCTCGAGCGCGCGGGCGATGATCGCGGAGTGAGAGGTGCGGCCGCCGGTCTCGGTCACGATAGCGGCGACGTTCTCTTTGTCGATGTCGGCCGTCATGGACGGGGTGAGCTCGCGCACAACGACGACGGAGTTCTCGGGCAGGGTGGACAGGTCCACAAGCTCCTGGCCCAGAAGGTCGGCGAGAAGACCGGTCTTGACGTCGGCGACGTCGGCGGCGCGCTCGCGGAAGAGCTCGTCCTCCATATTGGCGAACATGTTGTAGTACATGTCGTAGGCCTCGGAGACGGCCTGCTCGGCGCACATGCCGCTCTCGATGGAGCCGTTGACCATCTCGCGGATGCCCTCGTCCTCGGCAAACTCGATGTGGGCGCCCATGATGGCCGCGGCCTCGGGGCCAACGGTCTTGGTCATGCGGTCAATCTGCGCGTTGGTCTGCTCGATGAACTTGGCAACGGCAGCCTGGTAGCGCTCCTCCTCGGCCTTAGCGTCGGCCGGAGCGTGCGGCGTGAAGGACAGGTCGGGCTCCACAGCCACACGGGCGACACCGATACCGATGCCGTCGGATGCGTTAACACCTTCGTACATATTCTTGCCCCCTAGTGCATGGCCGCTCTATCGCGGCCCCTTCCCAATACAGCACGCAATGCGCCCATCTCTGGGCGCATCACGGGTAGTACGGGTTAATTGTAGCGATTTAGGTGCGCTAGTCTACCAAGACATCGGCATCCGCAGCGGCTTTTTCGGCCTTGTCCTTGTTGGCCTGGATATCGCGAGCGATCGTGCCGGGCATGGCACGGCCCATCTTCTTGTAAAGGGCGGTGACCACGCGGTCGATGGTGGAGCGCCTGGCGATGCCCTTGCTGGCCGCCGTGGCGGTGCCGCAAGCGGAGGCAAAGATGAGGGCGGTCTCGTAATCCTCGCCCTGAGTCACGCAGGCAAGGAAGCCCGCGACCATGGAGTCGCCGGCGCCGGTGGCGTTGACCAGCTTGACCTTGGCGGTGGGAACGATGTGCTCGACGCCGTTCTCGTCAAGAAGAAGCGAGCCGTGACCACCGCAAGAGATGATGACGTTGCGCGCGCCCTCTTCCTGGAGCTTGTGCGCGTAGGGCATGCACTCCTCGGGAGACTCGATGTTGACGCCGTAGATGCGGCCAACCTCGTGGTTGTTGGGCTTAATGAGGAAGGGGCGGGCCTTCAAGGACTCCATGAGGAGCTGACCGGGGGCGTCGACGACAAACTGGATGCCGCGGCCGTCGAGCTTCTCCATGATTTGGGTGTAGAGGTCCTCGGGCAAGGAGTTGGGGATCGAGCCGGTAAGGACCAGGGTGTCGCCGGAGCGAACGACGTCCATGCGCTCAAGAAGCTCGTCGACCTTCTTGGCCGGGATCTTGGGGCCCATGCCGTTGCACATCGTCATGACGATGCCGTTGAGCTTGACGTTGATGCGAGTGTTGCCGTGGTCAAGGCGCACGAAGTTGCTGGCCACGCCGTTATCCTGCAGGGTCTGCAACAGGTAATCGCCGGTGAAGCCGCCCGCGATGCCCATGGCGACGTTCACGACGTTGAGCTCGTTCAAGAGCGTGGAGATGTTGATGCCGTTTCCGCCGCAGTAGATCTCCTCAGAAGAAGAGCGGTTGGTGAAGCCCATGTCCAAGGTAAGGGGGTGCATAACATAGTCGAGGGCAGGGTTCAGCGTCATGGTGTAAATCAAAGCTTGCTCCTTTCGGCAAAATCCACAGCGGTTTTAGTATGCAACAAAGCCGTAAGCTCAAGGTCATTTGGCGTAAAGGGCATGCAGAATGTTCCTAAAGTATCGTACAAAACCGGGGGAACATTATTCGCCGGCGAGAAGACCTTTGCGCTTGGGGAGTTATCGGAAAATCCGGGAGCCCCGTCTTTTACGTTTTGGGCGTTGTCGGAAGCTAAAGGTCTTCTCGCTTTATGAATTTGGGCTTGTCGGAACAAAAT
>CAVEMP010000031.1:0-3237 GCA_963616835.1 uncultured Oscillospiraceae bacterium
ATGGTGCCGCCCGTCGCGATGATCAAAACACGCTTCACGTGGGTTTCTCCTTTAGAATGCGCACCAAAAATGGGCGCGGACAGCGATTCACTCGCGGCTCCCTATGTCTTAAACAGTAGAGCCGGCATCCTTGCTTACGTTTTGGGAGGCAACACCCAGAAGAGCTTCTGACGATCCTGGCGCCAAGTCAAAATCCGCCAAAGAGGCGGTCTTCGTATAATCCTTAGTACCCCAGCCGCCAAGGCCTACGGCGCCGCCGAGTACGCCATCCATATCCTGGTCGCTCAGCGGCTTGATTTTGTCACGGCCTTCCATGATGTTTACCCCTCTGCATCTATACGCCCAACCTTTGCACACAGTATAAGCCAGCGTCACACAAGCCAAACGGCCCGGGGTAGACAAAATAGTTGTCGAGTAGGCTCCCAAGGCAGGCTCCCAAGGCACAATCCAGGCAAGCCGTTGTTCCTCTTGCCTACGGCTCGATTGTGGCAAGCCGGCGTACGCAGGGCCCAAAGACCAGCGCGGCCACGCCAGCCAGCTCAATCGCGCAAACGATAATTGCCGCCACCGAGCTCCAAGCGCCCACCTCGATCTCAAGAAGCAAGGGTGCGATAAAGCACAAGGCCGGCAGCACCATCACCAGAACCGTGACGGCAATGCAAGCGATGATCGCGCCAAAAGCCTCGTTGCCCTTGGCCAGCTCGGACTCGCTTTCCCAATCGAGCTTAGGCGAACGCATGCCAACAGCCAAACTTGCCAGATCGGCGCAAGCCACCGCCAGCACAAAGATCACGATGCAGACAAACGTCGTGGAGATTGGCAGGCCTATAACCAGCAAGCCAATCAGCAAAATGACGGCCACCGGCGCACGGCCCACAAGCTCGTTGGCTGCGAACTTAGCCTTGGCATAGGCGCGCAGGTCAACAGGCATGGTACGAAAGTAGAAAAAGTCCTGACCGTCGCGGGCCACGGCCTGGCCACAGGCATAGGACTGGATTCCGGTGAAGACAGCCAGTAGAACAGTGACAACCAGCGGCATAATACCCATCTTGCTATCAAGCTGGCAGGCGGCCGCAAGCTCGCGCACCTGGTCAAACGAGGTGAGGTCGCTGTTTCTAAAGAGGCTAAAGCCCAGCACGGCCACCAAGATAATGGGCACGAGCCACTGCGACAGCACAAACTGGTTGAAGAAGTACGGCACGCGGATAAGCGAGGCCACGTCAACAGCAACAAAGGCCTTAAACTGGCTGCGGCTTGCCACCCTGGAACCCAGCTCGGCAGCGCCGTAGCGCTTGTTCGAGCGCACGCCCGCGCCACCGGCCAATCCGCGCACGGCCTCGAAGTACCATTTGCCAGCGCACCAGTTAAGAAGCCCGGCATAGACGGCCAAAAGCGCGAGCATGCCCGCAAGGCCCACGAATGCCAACGCACCCGTCTGACCAAAGGCAATCCCGCCTAGGGCAAACGGCGGACATAGGATAGTAAGCAGCGCCATGACTGCGGGCGCCGACGTGGCGCTCTGGGTCAGCGAAGCGACGCCGCCCATGTCAATGCCATCGCCGGACTGCTTGGCAATCGAGAAGGCCACCGAAATGCCTACAACCAGCAAGGTAATCACGGCGCCTAGCGCGCGCGAAAAACGGTCCTTGTCAACAGCAAGTTTAGAGAAACGCATGAGCGGCAAGATGAGAAGAACCATGGCCACATTGACTGCCAGCGCGCAAAAGATAAAGGCCGCAATCATAAGCGCCCAGGTCAGCGGCCCTTCTCCGCGCCCCAAAAGAAGCCCCAGGCCAAGCGGAAGAATCGCGGCGTCCATAAGGACCGCGTTGGAAAAATAGCCGGCGAGCTTTGCCCACATGATGGTCTGGCCCGAGACCGGCAATGCTACGTAAAAAGCCAGGTCACTAACAAGAAACAGGCTGCTCACAGCCGTGTAGAAGCCCATCGTAATCGACAGAAGCACTAGGGCCACAACCACAATGTCAAAGCCGGCAAGCACCGATACCCCGGCCTGCCCCATGACCAGACCGGCAACAAACAACAGGCCCGCGATTACGACGAACGAGGCGATCATGCCCGCGAGTTTGGTTGCCCTGCTGCTACCGCTCTCGCCGACCAGGCCCAGGATATCGTCGTCGCTCTCTTCGCCTTTGCGGATGGCGCCCAAGAGGGCACGAAACTGCGTCCAGTCAAACCCGCCCACGCTACATCCCCTCCGTGACCGCGCCGACGCCGGCAAGTGGGGAATTCTCGCCCGTAAGCTCGAGGAACATCTCCTCAAGCGAGCTGTTGTTGCGAAAGTGCTCGCGCATCTCGTCGACGGTGCCAACAAACAAAAGCTTGCCGTGGGCAATAATCCCCACGCGGTCAACGACCTTCTCGGCAACATCCAAAACGTGGGTGGAGAACAGCACGGTCTTACCCTCGTCGGCATGCCTACGCATGGACTTCTTAAGAAGCCACGCCGCCTGAGGGTCCAGGCCGGTCATGGGCTCGTCCAAAATCCAGAGGTCGGGATTGGGCAAAAGCGCGCCCATGATCATCATCTTCTGGCGCATGCCGTGCGAGTAGGACTTGATCTGGTTGTCCAGCTCGGCGGCCATGCCGTAGCCCTCGGCCAGCTCGGCGATGCGAGAGGCTCGAACGTCGGCGGGAACACCGTAGATGTCAGCAATAAAGCGCAGGTACTCGCGGCCGCGAAGGCGCAGCAGGTGGTCGGGCGTATCCGAGACGTAGCACAGACGGCGCTTGGCCTCGACAGGGTTTTGCGTCACGTCAATACCGTCGATTTTGACGGTGCCCTTGGTAGGGGCAAGCGTGCCTACCAGCATGTTGAGGGTCGTCGACTTGCCCGCGCCGTTGGGACCCAAGATACCAAAAATCTCGCCGTCGCGGACCTCAAGTGAAAGGTCTTCCACCGAGAAGGTCTTGCCGCCGTCGTAGGACTTGCTCACGTGGTCGATGTTGATCACGGTTATCTCCAATCGTCTGCGCGGGCCACCGTGACCCGGTCAGACGAGTATATACCGAGAAAAGCAACATGCGTTGGCCGTCTGCCAGAGGGTAACGCCGGTCTAACGCGGCCGCGCCTTTACGTTTGCGGGGTTGTCGGAACGCAAAGGGCGGCTTTCGACAACCCCCAAACGTAAAAGCAAGGCCCTACTCGACCGCGTTCTCTTCCATGCTCTTCTCCACGTAGTCGCGGATAATCGCGCACGAGTCGCGCATGGCGTG
>CAVEMP010000032.1:0-2555 GCA_963616835.1 uncultured Oscillospiraceae bacterium
CTCAACGAAGAGCGCGGCGGCCAACGCGGCCCCAAAAAGAGCCGCCTGGTCGAATGCCTAAGCGAGACCCAGGCCTTCTACTCCACGATGCTCATGCGCGGCCGGGGAGAAGGACCCGACGCCGCCCGCGCCTACCTGTCTTCGCGCGGTTTTGGCGGCGCCGTCTGCCGCGACTGGGGCCTGGGCTTTGCGCCTGGCCGCGGCTCTCTTGTGGCCCACCTTCGCCAGAAGGGCTTCACGTATGCCGAGATGATCGCGGGCGACGTGGCCGTAGACCGCAGCGGCCGAACCGCCGACCGCTTCTACGACCGCGTGATGTTTCCCATCCACGACGAGATGGGCCGTACCATCGCCTTTGGCGGCCGCGTCATTGGCCCCAAGAAAGATACGGCCAAGTACATAAACACGCGTGATACCAGCGTCTTTAACAAGGGCAAGCACCTGTTTGCGTATGACCGCGCCAAAGAGACCATGGCCGCGACCGGCGTGGCCGTCGTGTGCGAGGGCTACACAGACGTCATCGCCATGCACCAGGCGGGCTACGCCAACGCGGTCGCGGCCCTTGGCACGGCGTTTAGGCTTGACCACATCAAGCTGATGGAGCGGCAACGCGTCTCTAAGATTATCTGCATGTTCGACGGTGACGCCGCAGGTCAGCGTGCCGCCGAGCGTGCAGTGCAGTTCATCGACAAGACCTCGTGCGCGCTTTTGTGCGTCGTGCTTCCCAACAACCAGGACCCCATGGAGTTTCTCGCCGCAAACGGGCCCGAGGCCATGCGCCCCTACCTTGAGGGCGCCGGCCCCCTGATGGACTTCGTCTTTGACAAGCGGCTGGGCAACCTCGACCTGGGCACGCCCGGCCGTCGCGTCAAGGCCCTGGAAGACATGGCCCGCGTGCTGGCGCCGCTCAAGCACTCGCTGGTTTTGGATGAGTACGCAACCAGGCTCTCTGACGTGCTTGGCTTTGACGTCGACGACGTTAAGGCCGCGATCAAGGCGGCGCCTGTCGAGAAGGACGACGAGCCTGCGCGCAAGCAGGGGAGCAGTGCGCCTCGTGCCGGCCGCCAGCCCGAATACCAGTCCGACGACGTCCCCAGCTACGACGACTACGTCCCCAGCTACGATGACTATGAGGGTTGCGTGCCCGATTACGGCTACGGCGAGACGGGCCCGGCGCCCGCAGCGCCTGCGCACGACCGGTCTTCTTCGTCCCTCAATCTTCTCTCGGACGACGATCGCCTGCAATACGCGACCGAGGTCGAGCTTCTCTCGTTCATGGCTGCTAAGCCCGCCGATGTTAAGCCCTATGGCGACCGCCTGGCCGACATCTCGTGGGTCGACGAGCGCCACGAGGCCATCTGCTGGGCCATGCTCGCCACGCCCCAAGATGCCACTTGCGCCCAGGTCGTGGCCGCCGCCACCGCCGTCGAGCCCGCGGCGCCGCGCATCATCTCGGGCAGTAAGGTCATGGCCGAGACGGGCATGACCGACGAGCAAAAGGTCGAGGTTCTTCTCGACACCTTGGACCTATACTCTGCAAAACGCCAGGTCAGAGACATTAGGGGCAAGCTTAAGCGGCCCCAGCCCTCGCCCGAGGCCACCAACGAGCTCTTTGCGCAGGCTACCCAACTGCAAAAGAAGATCAACGCGCTCGTGTTGAAGTTGTCACGCTCTTCCGAAAGTTAGATTTTTTGGGTAAAATATCGAAGTTCATGCGTCGAAGGGATATTCGTGGCATCTAAGAAGACCAAGAGCGAGGTCAAGCTGTCGGACGAGCTTGTCGCCGCAGTCGACTCTATCGCAGTTTCCGCCAAAGAGGGCAACATCACCGAGGACGAGATTCAGCTTGCGCTGAAGGACATCGACGTCGACGGGGACGAACTCTCGGACCTCTATGACGCCGTGCGCGCCAAGGGCGTCGACATCGTGGGCTCGGACGAGCCGGTGGACACCGCCGCCTTTGCGGCCGTGGGCGTCAACGTCGAGGACGACTTTGCCGATGACGATGACGACGACATCTTGCCCGGTGATGACGACGAGTTCTCTGACGATGACGAGGACGACGAGTCTGCTAACGAGGCCAAGGCCGTTAAGGAGGCCTTGCGCTCTGTGCCCAAGGCCAAGGCGTCCAAGCCCAAGCGCTCCAGCCGTGCCCGCGCCCGTCGCGCCGACACCTCCACCGTCATGCTCACCGGCGACCCCGTGCGCATGTATCTTAAGGAGATCGGCAAGGTCGACCTTCTCACCGCATCTGAGGAGGTCCACCTGGCCATGAAGATCGAGGCCGGCGCCGAGGCTACCGAGAAGCTCGAGGCCCACGAGGCCGGCGAGATCGAGCTCACCCGCGCCGAGCAGCGTCGCCTTATGCGCATCGAGGCCGTGGGCCTGGACGCCAAGCAGCAGCTTATCTCGGCCAACCTGCGCCTGGTTGTCTCTATCGCCAAGCGTTACGTGGGCCGTGGCATGCTGTTCTTGGACCTGATCCAAGAGGGCAACCTGGGCCTTATCCGCGCCGTCGAGAAGTTCGACTACACCAAGGGCTTCAAGTTCTCGAC
>CAVEMP010000033.1:0-7076 GCA_963616835.1 uncultured Oscillospiraceae bacterium
CCAAAACCGCCCGCGAGCTTTTGTGTGGCAAGAAAGCCCTGGTACTTGGCAGCGGTGGCGCTTCTAAGGCCATCGTGGCCGCCCTTGAAGAGGCCGGCGCCGCGGCTCAGGTGATCTCTCGCAGCGGCGCGAGCAACTACGATAACCTGCTTGATCTTCACGCCGACGCCGTGCTGGTGGTCGACACCACGCCCGTGGGCATGTACCCCAACTGCCCCGCCTCTCCCCTTACCTTTGAGACGCTGGCCGCGCTTCACGACCTTCTAGGCGTTCTGGACATCGTGTACAACCCCACGCGCACCAAGATCTGCCTTGATGCCGAGAAGCTGGGCCTCCCCTACGAGTCGGGCCTGCCCATGCTCGTGACCCAGGCCAAGTTCGCAAGCGAGCTTTTCCAGGACAAGGCAATCGATGACGCCGTATTGGAGAAGATCTTGGCCGATGTTCTTCTCTCCACCCAAAACGTGGTGCTTATCGGCATGCCCGGCGCAGGCAAGACCAGCTGCGGAAAACGTCTGGCCCGTATGATGGGACGCCCTTTTATTGACATCGACGACGCGATCGCGACCGAGTGCGGCAAGAGCGCGGCCGATATTATCCGCGAGTCGGGTGAAGACGCCTTTCGCGCGATTGAAACCCAGGTCACAGGCGCATACGCTGCAAAATCCGGCATGGTCATCGCCTGCGGCGGCGGCGTGGTGACGCGAGAAGAGAACTACGCCCTTCTCCATCAAAACTCGCACATCGTGATGGTCGACAGGCCCCTAGGCGAGCTGAGTAGCGAGGGACGCCCCATGTCGCAGTCGCAAGGCGTCGCCAAACTTGCCGAGGAACGCATGCCCATCTACCGTCAATGGGCCGACATTACCATCACCTGTACCGGCTCGGCCACGGGCGATGCAGAGCTTATCTACAGCCAATTGACGCAGCCTTAATCGCTTAGGCCAAAAGTTCGACCGTTCGCGGAGTAAGTTGTAGGGTTTTCTTTGGCGTGACCCGCTTTTAACGAAGCGATGCGAAACTCATAAAGGTTGAAATCAATGAGTGAGACACTCGCTGCTTTTTTGGAAGAGGGAACGACGTGAACAAGTCGATTCAAATAGCAAATGACCTATTGGCCGCGGTTGGCGGCAAGGCCAATGTCACGGCAAATGACCTATGCATGACGCGCTTGCGCATCTTGACCGATAACCCGTCGCTGGTAGACGCCGAGCAGCTCAGCGCCACAAGCGGCGTTCTTGGCATTGTCAAGCGCGGAGCAAACGGCTTCGAGGTTGTCTTTGGCCCGGGTCGCGCCGAGAGCGTCCACGACGCGCTGGTTGATCTTACTGGCATCGACTCGGAGTCTGACTCGATTGATGCCGTGCAGAAGGATGTTGACCCCTCCATCACGGTCAACATCAGCAAAAATCCGTTGCGTGCCGCCACGGCTAAGCAAAACGCGCAGGTCGCGGCAGCCGAAACTGATCCCGATGACTTCGAGAGCGTCAAAAGCCTTCTGGGTCTTCTCGACAACGATGAAGATGAGCAGGATGCCGAGAACGGTTGTGAGACTGACGTCGAACCCCAGGCGGACGCCGCGGCCGCGAGTGTCCTGGTCATCAACGGCCCCAACATCAACATGCTGGGCATTCGCGAGCCCACTGTCTACGGCACCGAGAATTTCGATGCTCTACTTACCCTGTGCCACGAAAGCGCGCGCGAGGCAGGCTTTGCCAAGTGCGACTGCGTGCAGTCCAACCACGAGGGCGATCTTGTCGACGCAATCCAGGCGGCCTATCAGACCTACGACGGCATCGTGATTAACCCCGGCGCCTACACCCACACCTCCATCGCCATTCTTGACGCAGCCAAGGCCGTTGGCCTACCCGTGGTTGAGGTGCACATCTCTAAGGTCGAGGAGCGAGAGGACTTTAGGCAGGTCTCCTACATTCGCCAGGCTTGCTTCGAGACTGTGACAGGCATGGGTATCCAGGGATACCGCAAGGCGATTCTTGACCTTGCCGCTCACATCGGGCTCTAACGATAATCTGCATCAAGTATCAAATAATCCCCGGCGTCACAAGACACCGGGGATTTAAATTACCTGCAGCTCCAGGCACCGGTCTCGGTCACAACGTAATCCAGGGGGATGTCGGTCTCTTCTTGCGGAAGGCCGTTACCGCAAATCTGGCTGTTACGGGCCAGGCCGATCTTCTCGCCGGGGTAAAACGCCAGAAAGCGATCGTAGTAGCCGCCGCCGTAGCCAATACGACGGCCGCGCGTGTCAAAGATAAGGCCGGGTACCAGGCAGGCACTCCCTACCATATCTGGCACAGTCACGGCCTTTACCAGCGACTTATTTGGCTCAAGGATGTTATGGGCACCCGGCTCCAAGTCGTCGAAAGAAGATAGCTCAAAAAATGACATCGTGTGCTTTTTCTTGTCACAGCGCGGCACAGCCACGCGTCGCCCTTCTTTCAAAAGAGTATCGATGATCGCGTGCGTATCAACCTCAGAGCGATAAGAAACATAGGTCAGTACCAGGCCTGCGTTTGAAAATACCTCAACCTTAGAAAGATGCAAGAAAATCTTTTGGTCAAGCTCTTCTCGGCTAGACAGGTCAAGGCTATCCCTAAGCTCCATGTGATGCGAGCGTAGCGTAGCTTTATCCATATCGGTCCCCTGGGTGCTGGGCATCTGCGGTTCTCCTGTCATTGTTATTTTTCGGCCAACATTCTAGCAGGTGTTGCCCAAGTTGCTTTGTTGAGGGCGCGCAATTGCTCTAAGATAGAAACTTGTGTAACTAACTATCCCCTTCATAAGGAGTTTTTCATGGCTAACGAGGGCAGC
The DNA here is from genome assembly GCA_963616835.1 of uncultured Oscillospiraceae bacterium. Lineage (GTDB taxonomy): Bacteria > Actinomycetota > Coriobacteriia > Coriobacteriales > Atopobiaceae > Paratractidigestivibacter. Next base: position 2,833 of record CAVEMP010000033.1, read on the forward strand.
TACGAGGCCGCGCTGGCGCGCAGCAACGAGGTCCACGCAGACCTTTTGGTCAATCCACAAAACTACACCATGCTCACTGGCGACCGCCCCACCGGCCGCCTGCATCTGGGCCACTACTTTGGTACGCTGGTCGACCGCGTTCGTCTGCAAGAGATGGGCGTCAAGACCAACATCATCATTGCCGATTACCAGGTCATCACCGATCGCGACACCACAAAGAACATCCAGGACAACGTCTATAACATGGTCGTCGACTACCTGGCCTGCGGCATCGACCCCGCCAAGACCATGATCTTCACCCACTCGGCCGTGCCCGAGGAAAACCAGCTTATGTTGCCGTTCCTCTCGCTGATCACCGAGGCCGAGATGGAGCGCAACCCCACCGTCAAGGCCGAGCAGGAGGCCTCGGGCCACGAGCTCACCGGCCTTCTGCTTACCTACCCGGTGCACCAGGCCTGCGACATTTTGTTCTGCAAGGGCAACATCGTGCCCGTGGGCCGCGACCAGTTGCCCCACATCGAGGTCACCAACAAGATCGCCCGCCGCTTTAACAACCGTTACGGCAAGGTCTTCCCCGAGGTCACGGGCCTTTTGACCTCGACGCCGTTGCTCCCCGGCTTGGATGGCCGCAAGATGAGCAAGTCCTATGGCAACGCCATCTCGATCAGCATGACGGCAGAGGAGACCGCCAAGCTCATCAAGAAGGCTCAGACCGACTCCGAGCGAAACATCACCTTTGACCCCGAGAACCGCCCCCAGGTCTCGGCCCTTCTCACCACCGCGAGCATCTGTAGCGGCCGCGACCCCAAAGAGCTTGCCGACGAGATTGGCATGGGCGGAGGCGGCCAGCTTAAGAAGGTCGTCACCGAGGCCGTGAACACCCGCTTTGCCGAGATTCGCGAGCGGCGAGAAGAGCTGCTGCAAGATATGGACTACATCAAGGATGTCATTGCCGACGGCAACAAGAGAGCCAATGTGATCGCACACGAGACGCTGTGCGAGGTGCGTGAGGCTATGGGGATGGTGTACTAGGGCGGACTGGGCGCAAGGATTCGCGAAAGCTCACGAGCGTTCGCGAGCTTTCGCGAAAGTGAACCTGTGAGTCATCGGGCCCTTCCGTGTTTGTCTCCATACCAGACAGTCCTGATTCGCACGAAGGCCACATTAAGTGGCCTTCGGCTCATGCGGAACTGCACGTGGAGACAAACACGGAAGGGCTCTTGGGGCGTTATAGGGCGTTTCGTGCACGGTCAACAAATTAGGAGAAGGTCCGGGTTGGGGCCTTCTCCTATTTTGTGTGGGTAGTACTTATCGTAAGTTAGATAAATAATTAAATTAAAAAAGGATTAATCCCAGGTGTTTTTTAGGGTGGCGTACATGACGGCCTTGATGGAGTGGAGGCGGTTCTCGGCTTCTTCGAAGGCGCGGCTGCGGTCGGACTCAAAGACATCATCGGTAACCTCGAGCTCGGGCAGGCCAAACTTCTGGAAAACGTCCTCGCCAATGGTGGTCTTGCGATCGTGGAAGCTGGGCAGGCAGTGCATGAAGATGCAGTCGTCGGCTGCAAGCTCCATGGCGGCAGCGTTGACCTGGTACTTGGAGAGAAGCTCAATGCGCTTGCCCCACAGCTCGTAGGGCTCGCCCATGGAAACCCAGATGTCGGTATAGATGACAGAGGCGCCGCCAGCGCCCTCGGCAACGTCCTCGGTCAACGTGATGGTAGAGCCCGTCTGGGCCGCGATAGCGCGACATTGCTCAACCAGCTCGTCGCAGGGCATCTGCTCTTTGGGACCGCAGGCGCAAAAGTCCATACCTAGCTTGGCGCACACGACCATAAGGGAGTTGCCAACGTTGTTGCCAGCGTCGCCCATGAAGGTAAGCTTGCGACCATGAAGGTCTCGGCCAAACTCCTCTTGGACAGTAAGCATGTCGGCGATCATCTGCGTGGGGTGGAACTCATTGGTAAGGCCGTTCCACACGGGAACGCCGGCGTAGTCGGCCAGCTCCTCAACGCGAGCCTGCTCAAAGCCACGGTACTCGATGCCATCAAACATGCGGCCCAAGACGCGAGCAGTATCGGCCATGGACTCCTTCTTGCCAATCTGCGAGCCACTGGGGTCCAGATAGACGGCGTGCATGCCAAGGTCGGCTGCGCCCACCTCAAAGGAGCAGCGGGTGCGCGTGGAGGTTTTCTCGAAGATAAGGGCGACGTTTCTGCCCTCAAGGTAGCGGTGCGGCTCGTGGCGACGCTTCTTGTCCTTGAGATCGGCAGAAAGGTCGATGAGGTACTGAATTTCCTCGGGGGTAAAGTCCAAGAGCTTGAGGAAGCTCCTACCAGAAAGGTCAACGCTCATAAGTACTCCTTACAACAGGTAAAAGGCGACTGACACATTGTAAACTAAAGGTCCTCGCGGATAAACGCCATGCTCATGCAGTGCGGGCCGCCGCGACCGCGCGAAAGCTCGGCAGACGGAATCTCAAGAAGGGTGAGGCCCTCTTTGTACAGAATCTCGTTGGTGACGGCGTTTCTTTGATAGACAAAGACGGTGCCGGGGCGCACGGCCAGCGTGTTGGAGCCGTCGTTCCACTGCTCACGCGCGCTGGCGATGGGGTCTTCTCCGCCGCACTTGATAAGACGCACGCCAGACAGGCCCAATGCACCGGCCAAGACCTGGTCAAGAGACAGGTTCTCAAGACAGCGGATAGAAACCTCGCCGTCCACGGCGCCGCGCGTGAGCTCAAAGACCTTAAGCGAGCCCAGAATTCCCGGGTGCACGGTGAACATATCAACGTCTACCTGGGTAAACACGGTGTCCAGGTGCATAAACGAGCGCTTGTGCGGAATGGAGAACGCAAGAACGCTGTCGATGCCAGAAGACGGGTCGCCCCACAAAAGGCGTCGGCCAAGCACGTCTATGCCCGCGGCAGACGTGCGCTCAGAGATGCCGATACCCACGACATGCGGCCCCAGCACAAGAATGTCGCCGCCCTCAACCGAGAAGGGAGACTCCGACTCGTGCCAGATAGGGGTGCCCGCGTAGTCAGGATGGTACTTGAAAAAGATCTGCCCAAACAACGGCTCGCGACGGCGCGTGGCCGACCACATGCTGTTAAGTGAGACACCCTGCCCAATAACCGAGAAGGTATCGCGCGTGAAGTACGTGTTGGGAATGGGGTCGACCACCAGCGGATCGTCCATGTTGCCGCGAGTCATCATGATGTCGGCAAGAGAGAGGCCCTTCTTAGGTGCCAGGTTAAGCTCGTCTGCGCGCACGCCCTCGATGAGCTTGTCGACCAGCGCCACGGGCTCCTGGATACCGGCGAGAAGCTCATCTAAGGCCTCGAGCACTCCCCTGCCACAGACCCCGCACTCCATGAGCCAACGGCCCACCAGCTCATGACGGGCATCCGGGCAGGCGCGCAGGGCCTCTGCCACCAGCTGGTCCAGGTAGACGACCTCGACGCCCTCATCGCGCAGCATCTGCGCAAAAGCGTCGTGCTCGGCCTGAGCCACCTGCAAAAAAGGAATGTCGTCAAAGAGCAGCGGCGCCAGGTTATCGGGCGAGAGGTTCAACAGCTCGTCTCCGGGACGGTGCAGCATCACCTTTTTCAAGGGGCCTATCTCGGAGCGTATATGAAGACCACAAGACATATGCGTGTCCTTCCGGCGTGGCGGGCAAACCCTGCCGCGCAAGTCCATCGTTCTTGACACAACCTTAACCCAAAGGACCCGTAGCGCGTTAGGCAGGCTGCTATCATTTACATATTCAAAGCAAACCGGCGCAAAACGGCAAACGTTTTATATAAGAGGTGACCAATATGGCTAAAGATAAGGCATCAAAGACAAAGGATAAGGAAAAGGACAAAGAAAAGGCGGCAAAGCTGGAGTCCAAGGCCCAAAGCAGCGAGCCTAAGCCCAAAAAGAAAGACAAAGAATCCCACGACTACTCCTATACGCAAAACCGCGAGCTGAGCTGGCTGCGCTTTGATGACCGCGTACTTGACGAAGCTTTTGACGAGAAGGTCCCTCTCTTCGAGCGCCTGAAGTTCTGCGAGATCTTTGAGTCAAATCTCAACGAGTGGTTCATGATCCGCGTAGGCGGCCTCTCTGATCTTGCGTCACTCAAAAACCAGCCCAAGGACAACAAATCCAACGAGACCCCGGCCGAGCAGCTCTCTTCAATCTTCTCGTTTCTCCCCCAGCTCATCGAGCGCCACGAGAAGGGCCTGCACGCCGTAGAGGC
>CAVEMP010000034.1:0-6260 GCA_963616835.1 uncultured Oscillospiraceae bacterium
ACCTTATTCTACATAATGTTCAACGCCGTACGCCTGGGTTACCCGGCAATCGTTCCCGTTTTGAACTCAGGCGGTGCCTGGTGGCACAAAATTTCGCAACATATTGCGTTACGCAAGATATTGCGAACCGCCAGCGCCCAAGACCCGTTAGAATCAATCCGGCGATGCGAGACGTGAAGGAGGGCGTAATGGACACGGACGATATTCTCATTAGCGTCGTTGTCCCGGTTTACAACACACCCCTCCCGTTGCTTGGCGCCTGCATCAAATCGGTCCTGACGCAGTCCCACAACAAGCTCGAGCTCATCCTGGTCGATGACGGCAGCACGCGGGACGTGGCCGGTTTTCTCGACAGGGCCGCCCGACTAGATTCGCGCGTCCGCGCCTTCCACCAGGCGAACACCGGGGTCAGTGCCGCGCGCAACTTGGGGCTAAGAAGGGCCACCGGCGCCTACGTCACGTTTGCCGACGCCGACGACGCCATCGCGAAGGGTTGGCTAAAAACGGCCCTGGCGGCCGCGGTCGCAAACGATGCCGACGTCGTCGCCGGGCAGGTAGCGGTCGTCGACGCCGTGCCAAGCGAGCAATCTCCCGCAGAGAATCCCAAGGTCACCGTACTTGACGAGCCCGACCTGTGGAGGCTCCAGCTGGGATTCCTGTATGCCAACACCCCCATGGGCAAGGCCTACGCCCGCTACGTCGCAGGCTGGCCCTGCAAGCTCATCAAGACGAACTGCCTGCGCGGGCTTGAGTACCCCGTAGGCAGCAGCCTAAGCGAAGACCAGGTGTTCAACCACTTCCTGCTGCGACGCGCCAAAACGTATTTGCTGGTAGAGGCGCTCTCGTACTTCTACGTCCAAAACCCCGCCTCGGCCTCTCATTCCTATCACGCCGACGCCTTTCGCACGATGATGGACGCCATGTCGATGATTAAAGAATGTATCTACGACAGAGAAGAGAACCAGCAGGCTTTCTATTTCAAAGTCCTTGCCGAGGCGTGCACCGCGTTTCAGTTCATGGCGTTTTCTGGCCAGCATAAGCTCGGCTTTTGGGAGAAGGTCAGGTGCCTGCGCGACGCAGGCGACGATGCCCTTCTCGCCGACTCTTTGAAGAGACTGGACATAGGAGCCATCGCCTCAGGGCCGTGGCGCCTAAAGGCGTTTCTTATGAAGCGCAGGCTGTTTGCCCTTTACGTCCTTGTAAAAGACGCGACCGACCTCACGCCGTTGAACCAGATGGGGGACCTGCGCTCTACCCGCGAAGCCGGCCGGTGAGCCTTTCTTTCCAGGCGGCGACGCCGTCGCGCAGGCACTCGCGATACGTGAAGCCGAGCTTCTCGCAAAGATAGGTCGGCCACTTCCAGTTGTTGTAGGCCAGCTGCGAGATTGCCTGGCCAAGGACGATCCCCATGGCGCCCGTGCCCAAGACGGCGCACAGAAGCCAGGCGAGGCCCGTGCCCGCCACGGCCGCCGCGGTATAGCCCCACAGGTAGGGAATCTCGTTCATGCCCACGATGTAGCAGCAAAAAATGGAGTGCTGGTTGAGAAGGGCAAGATAGAGCGACATCGCGACGAAAAGCGGGAAATCGACCGTGAGGCCCGGCTTAATCAGGGGCAGGAGGGGCAAAAACACCACGCACACGCCAACGGCGCCAAGGATATGCAGCGCCCAATACCCAACGATTCCGGTACAGACGTAGCCGCGCTGGGCTTTTGTGTCGCCCTCCGCATAGGCCGACTGCGCGGCAGGAAAAAACGAGTTTGGGTAGGCGACGGCAAAGCTGGCAACGGCGTTGGCAAACTGCAGGAGAACCGAGTAGGTGCCCGTCTCGGATAGGCCCAGGAACAGCGAGCTTAGGATGCTCATGGCCTGCGTCGAGGCGTAGAGGGCGAGCTGCACAAAGCCGTCGCGCCAGGCAACGTGGAAAATGGTTTGGAAGACGTCCTTGATCGCTGAGGCCTCGATGGGCAGGGTGTCCGACCTTCTCCCCTCCTCGATGTCCCTGTGCTTTCTAAGGGCCAGCACGGCCAGAACGCGAAAGAGCACGCTGTTCACCAGGTAACCTACCGCAGCGCCAAAAAGGCCAAGGCCGGCGACCAGCAGCGCCACGCTCACGGCAAGCTGGGCCACTTTGGACGCCACCAACGCTTTCTTCTCGCCGGCGATGTCTCCGTAACCCCTTAAGACGGTCGTCGACCACAGGAAGTAGAGATTGAGGAAGACAGCGACGCAGAAGAGGGGCCATGAGCCCCAGACAACCGCCGGGTCCATCCCCTGGGTCACGAAGGCCACGTAGGCGGAGCCGAGCGTGGCGAGAAGGACGGTGACCACAAGGGCGATGAGCGCGTAGACGACCTTGGACGCCTTGATGACCGTGTTGAGAAGATGCCAGTCAATGCCCTCCTCGACGCAAGCCGCGTCGAATCCCTTGACGGACAGGCGCCTGGCGCCGCTCACGACGTAGACGATGTTGCGCGCGAACGTGGGGTTGAAGCCAAACTCGAACATCTGAGCGAAATTCGAAACCGCCAGGTAAACGTACCAAAGCCCGAGCTCTTCGCTCGATAGGTAACGCATGAGCAGGGGCAGGAGCACAAAGCCGCTCGACATCAGGACAAGCGTGCCCGCATAGTTCCAAATGACGTCAGCCTTGCTTGTTTTAATGGTGGCCACGGCGCCGCTACTCCCCCACCCGGGCGTGAATCAGCCCCAGGGCTCGGTCGCAGTTGGCAAGCGCCTCCTCCTTCGACGCCCCGCGCGCCACAACCGAGGCAAAGCGACCGCAGTTGTCCACGGCCTCGCCGTAACGCTCGCCCACAAAGCCGTGATTCTCCACGCAAATCACGCCCGGCGCCGACGCGGCGGCGTCCAGACCGTCCAAACCCAGGAACACGCCCTCGCGCGACGGCATGAACCTCGAGGCAAAGTACTCGCCGGTGTCGCGATAGTCCCAATCCGCCAGCTTCTCTCCAAGGGCAAGCCTGATCATGCACTCGGTCATATCGATGCCGGTGACGGAGCCCCCAATAAGGTACGAGGTGATCCACTCCGCGCCCAGGCGCGCGCCAAGCTCGACCATCTTGGGGCCCTCGGGCGTCAGCTTGATCTCGACGTGGGCCGCGCTGTTCACCAGCCCCACCGCAAGCACGGCCGCGCAGGCCAAACTCGAGATAGCCTCGCGCTCCACGGCGCCCAGGCTTGTTGGCTGACAGTGACCAACCTCAAAGAAATGCGGCGCGCCCGAGGTAAGCTTGTCGGTTACCTGCAGCACATGCGGCACGCCATCGGCCACGATGACCTCAACGCTCACCTCGGGCCCGGTCATGCGCTCCTCGACAAGAACGTCGCCGCAGATGCCGGCCGCAGATGCCGTGGCCAGGGCGCAGGCCAGCTCTTCGCGCGACCGCACGAGGTTGACGCCCCTTCCGCCGGCGTTATCGGTGGGCTTGACGATAAGCGGATAAGGAATCTGTGGCTCGAAGCCCTCAAGCTCGCCCTTCCTCACAACAACAAAGGCCGGGTGGGCAACGCCCTCTTGGGCAAAGCACTCGATCATGCGAACTTTATCGGTCGCGTTAAGCGCCGTCTGGACCGAGAGGCCCGGCAGCCCAAGCTCCTCGCAAAGCCTGGCCGCGGTGACCACCGGCGTGTCGCACGTGCCGCAGGCGATGGCGTCGGGGCCAAAACGCCTGGCAACCTTAAGCATCGCGTCGTAGTCGCGGATCGACTCTTGAAAAAACTCGTCGGCAAGGACGGCCGCAGGGGCATCGGGCCTAATGTCGGCCACGCCCACATAAAGCCCCATGGACTTTGCCCGCTCCACGACCGGCTTCTGGAACACCGGGGCTCCAAGCAGCAGCAACTTTTTCATCCCTTTGCCTCCAGGCATCATGCAATCTTGTCTAAACCAAAACTCGCGCAGCGCCCACCTGCAATCAAACAGGCAGCCGTGCACACTATAGCCCCCCTTGATGTTCAAAATCCCAAGAGTTTGCTCTATATTGAACACAACAATCCCCCGACGAGAAGAACCCCCAGCTCGCCCGGCCAACAAAAGGAACAAAAATGCCCCTTTCTCGAAACGAGTTTAGCGTCATGACGACCCTGCTTGACGGGGCCTGCTCAAGCCAGCGCCAGATAGCAGAGCGCTCGGGGCTGTCGCTTGGCCTTGTCAACGAGGTCTACAACGCCCTTCTCGCCGCCGAACGTATCAATGGGTTTATGGTGACGAACCTTGGCTTAAAGGCCCTCGAGCCCTACCGGGTCAAAAACGCCGTGATTCTTGCCGCAGGCCTTTCCGGCAGGCTTGCCCCCATCTCGTACGACCGCCCCAAGGGCGCCCTTTGCGTGCGCGGAGAAGTGCTCATCGAGCGCCAGATCAAGCAGCTGCAAGAGGCCGGCATCAACCAGATTGCGCTGGTGGTGGGCTACAAAAAAGAAGAGTATTTCTACCTTGAGGACAAGTTTGGGGTGCAACTAATATCCAGCCCCCAGTACATGGAACGCAACAACCACTCGTCGATTTGGGCCGCGCGAGAGATTCTTGACAACTCCTACATCTGTGTTTCGGACGCCTATTTTTGCGAGAACCCCTTTAACAAGTTCGAATACTGCGCCTATGCCGACATCGCTTGGACCAGGGCAACGACCGACGAGTTTTACGTGCAAACAAAGGGTAAGGACCAGCGCATCGTCTCGGCCAGGGTTGGCGGCCCGGCAGGTTGGGCCATGGTGGGCCACGCGTATTGGGACAGGGGTTTCTCGGCTCGGTATCTGGCGATTCTAGAGGATGAGTACAACCTGGATGAAACCAAGGGCAAGATGTGGGAAGACATCTTCTTTGATCATGCGGCCGAGCTGCCCATGGTAGCCCGTCCCTTTGAGAAAGGCATCATCCACGAGTTCGACTCGCTTGACGAGGTTCGTGATTTTGACCCGCTGTTCATCCAAAACGTCAGTGCCGACGTCCTGGACAACATCTGCGACACCCTGGGCTGCACGCGCAACGACATAGGCGACATCACTCCGCTCAAGCAGGGCCTTACCAATCTATCGTTCTACTTTAAGGCCAAGGGCACGGGCTACGTCTACCGCCACCCCGGCGCCGGCACCAACAAACTCATCAACCGCGCCGCCGAGGCATGCGCCTTAAAGGCCGCGGCCGATCTGGGACTAGACAAGACGTTTGTGCACGCAAACCCCCAGCAAGGCTGGAAGATCTCGAAGTTTTTGCCCGGCTGCCGCGAGCTTGACTACTCAGACGCCGCCCAGGTAAAAAAGGCCCTTGTCATGGCGCGCAGGCTTCACGAAAGCGGCTCCCAGACGCCCTACACCTTTGACGCCTACGACGAGGCCCAAAAAATCATCGGCTACCTGCGCGAAGGCGGCTGGGCCTTTCCCGCGGGCTTCGACGAGCTCTCTGCCCAGATGGACCGCCTTGTGGGGCCCCTTAGGGCCGGCGCCGGAAAGCCCGTGCTGTGCCACAACGACTTCTATGCCCCCAACTTCTTGGTCTGCGGCGACGACATGTCCCTTATCGACTGGGAATACGCCGCCATGGGCGATTACGCCAACGATTTTGGCAATTTTGTCTCGCAAAGCAACTACTATTCGCCAGAATCCGCCGAGCAGATCATGCCGTTGTACCTTGGCCACACGCCAAGCCCAAAAGAACGCTTCCACCTTATTGCCAGCGCGGCCATGATTGGCTGGTACTGGTATATCTGGTCCATGTACAAAGAGCTGGAAGGGGCGCCGGCGGGCGAGTGGTCCTACGTTTGGTATCGCTCGGCCAAGCGATTCTCGGCAAAGGCTCTCAAGATGCTGGCCAAACGGGCAGACGACGTGCCGCCACTTAGCCAAGAGGCCTTCAACGTCCTGGTGAGCCTCGAGGCCAAGTTCGAGCACGCCGCCACGTCCACGCAAGCGGCCAAAGCAGACGAGAAGACCTGGTCATGGCTTGAAGAGGCCGGCCTTGTAGAGGACGGCCAGATAACCCCACGCGGCGTGTACGCCCTAGAGCCGTACCGCGCCAAGCGCGCCGTTCTTCTTGCTGCTGGCTTTGGCAGCAGGCTTTTGCCCGTCACCGTCAACACGCCCAAGCCCCTTGCGCGCGTGCACGGCGTGCGCATCATTGACCGGCTGATAGATGCCGTGATGGCGACCGGAATATCCGAGATTTACGTTGTGCGCGGCTACCTTGCCGAGGAGTTCGACCAGCTTTTGTCCAAATACCCCGGCATTCGCTTTATCGACAACCC
>CAVEMP010000034.1:6525-17829 GCA_963616835.1 uncultured Oscillospiraceae bacterium
GAAGACGGCCGCAAGCTGGCAAGCGACATTCCCGCGGTGTTTGAGCAGGAAGATGGCAAGCAGATTTTCTGGGACGATGTGGCGCTCTTGCGCAAACGGGAGAACTACTGCGTCCACGTGCGCCCCTGCAGCCACAAAGACATCATCGAGATAGACGACTTCGAGGACCTGCAGCGCATCGACCCCGCGTACGTGGTCAAGAGGAAGGGGCGCTAGCGGCCCGAGGCCCGGTGAGGGCGCGGGCCGCGGGCAAGCCCTGCTCCCTTAGACTAGTTGAGCTGGCGTCTGACGATCGCGTAAAAGTGGTGGCCCACGCGCTTCTCCTTAGGGGGGAGCTGCATGTAATCACCGTATTCGCAGGTAAGGAGCTCATCATAGCCAACAGGCACAGGAGCCTCCATGTCTTCGAACTTCATGCGCACCGTCTCGTCAAACCAGCTGCGCTCGTAGATAAAAAACTCCGACGTCGCGACCCAGGCCAGGACATAACAGAGCTTGCTGTCGTCAAACGCGTACTCGCGGCAAAGCTCATTCAACTGCTCCTGGTACTTCTCGGGCCTGCCCACCAAAACGCTCTGGACGCGCTTGGCAAAACGCTTGAGCACCCCGTTGCCACGGTTATAGCAATCGAAGTTATTCGCCTGCACGTACTTAAGCGCGAGCTTGTGGGCCGCCCGCTCTCGCCGCCGCGCCTCTTCACTGCTATTAGCCAGGCCGTCCAGGGGATAGATGTCAACGAAGGTCCCAAGCTCGTCCACCTCATCGCCGTACTCCCCCACCATTTTGAACTCGGGGTTGGAGACGCGTGTGATGAGAAACGGCCGTCTCAGCCCGACCTCGGGCTTAATCGCCACGTAAGGGGCAAGCTCGGGCGCGTGCCCATCGAAGCAGGCCAAAAAGCGCTCGTAATCGGGACGCGGCATGTAGATGTCCAGGTCGTCGTCCCAGGGAATGAAGCCCTGGTGGCGCACCGCGCCGATCAAGGAGCCGTAGGCCAACCAGTACCTGATACCCTCGCGGCGACACACAGCATCGATGGCCTTGAGAATCTTCAACGACTCAAGCTGAATCTCCCTTGAAGAAAGCTCGCCCTCTACATGCGGGGCGCTCGCCTGCATCTGGACCATCGATCGTCCATCCTTTCTCGGTACAACACAAGTAAAATCGGTAATGCGCCGCGGTCCTACGACCTCAGCTTGCCTATGGTGCCGCCAAACTCGCGCCTGAACGCGAACAAGAACACACCGTAGCTGGCCGCGTAAATCAAAAACGCCGGCGACGCGGGCAACGCAGAGGCAAGCAGCATGAACTCCACAGTAAGGGCCAGCTCGGCCACGCCCACGGCGTTGGCGGGTACGCCCACCAGCCGGTTCATGTACACCTCGGCCCACAAGCCCCTGGCCACGACGGTCAGCGTCATCGCGGCAATGACAGCAAAGACCGACCCAATCAGATACACCGAGACAAGCGTCAAGACAAGACTCGCGCACGCCGCCACGACGTTGACCAGCAGCATTACCCGCTCGCGGCGCAAGACGTTGAAGTACGTCACCCCGGTGATGTCGAACTTGCTGTCAAACACGCAGATGGGCAGCAGGAATATCAGGTACACGGACGTGCTGGCGTAGTCCGGCAGCCAAAGCGCGAGCACCCACACCATAGGAAAATACAGCAGGTAAATCGCCGGGAACAGCAGGCCCATCGCATCGCGCGCAGCCTGGTAAAAACTGCGCATCTCGTGCTCGGAGGCCTGCCTAAGAGAGGGGAACAGGACCATGGATGCCTGGCTCACAAACGCCAGGAAGAAGTTCACCAGCGACAAAGCCAACGAAAGGCGCCCGAAGGTCTCGATGCCCCATTGCGCGTCGATGAAGAACCGGCCGATGCCAAGAATGAGCATGCTCATCACGTTGGCAAGCATCATCGGGAAGCCGATCTTGATGCTTGACCAGCCCAAGGCGGCGGCTCGTCTCAGCCCCAGCCACTCCGCGGCCCAGAAGTCCCGCAGGTTCCAGGCGCAGTAGACGAGTTGCACCATCGTCGAGGCAGTGTACGCAAAGACATAAGGGTAGAAGGAATCGACCTTTAGCACAAGCAAGACGAGCAGCGGCGCCAGGAACGCCAGACGTTCGACGATGGTCGAGAAGGACGACTTCTTTGTCTCGTTCATGCACTGCAGCTCGTTCATCATGAACGTAGCGAAGTTCTGGAGCACCAGGTAGATGGCGGTCATCAAGACGACAAAGGTGCGCTCGGCGCCGGACTGCAAATAGCTCGACAGAGCCACGATTACCACGGCCATCACGGTCTGGTACGTAATCCCAAAGATCATCAGGCTCTTAATGGCGGCCTTGTCCATCTGGTCGCGTGTCTGCCCGCCCGTCGTTAGGTAGACGCCAGAAGAAAGTCCCAGGTGAAAGAAGCCGACGTAGCTCACATAGAAGATGTAGAGCTGCCAGTACCCGTACTGCTCAACCCCGAGCAGCTTGGGCACGATAAGCGTCTGGATCACCGATAGGGCCATGCTCACACCCTGAGCCAAAAACGCCACACCCATGTTTTGAAGTATCAGCTTCTTGTTCACTCGCTAGTCCCTGGAAGGATTCTCGCAAAGCTCATCCCATAAATTAGAGGCCTCTGTTTTGCGACACAACAGGCGAGAAGAAGCAAAGTGCGCCCCGACAAAAATAAGGGGGTTGAGAAAAGCCGTGACCATTACGGGATCGAACGAATAAAATGCCGCGAAGAAGACGCATATCAGCGAAGGCAGTGCCTCGCCGCGCGAAACAAAGCTCCAGGTCGTGAAGGTGAGAAGAGCCACTATGGCCAGCGCCGTGATGACCCCGTACTCTAAAGAAACCCTCAGATACGAGATATCTACGATATAGTCAACCTGGTCCCAATTAACCGCAGCGCCAAATAAAGACAGACCGTAATCGTGAAGGGCCTCAGAGCCGTAGCGAAGACGGAAACTCATGAATCTGTCGACAGCCTCAATCCATCCTCCTCCAAATTGATAGAGCAGCACAAGGGCGGTCGAAACAAGAAACGCAAGGATAAATACCGAGGAAAACATTACGATCACCGCGCGGTTCTGAGGAAAATTGAGTTCAATGCCCCTGTGGCTCAAGAGCTTCGAGACGCACAACGCAGCAAGAACAAAGAGAGTCAGGAAAAACCCATTGCGAGTATCCGTTTGGTAATAAATCCAAAGATCGCCGACGAATAACAGCGCCAACACAGAGAGCCGCGCCTTCTCCCTTTTTAGAAGCGCGTATATGGATGCCATCACAAATACGAAATAGGACGAGTAGGTACACCCGACGAAACCGAGGCCGTAACGCAGCGGAGTTCCGGCCCCCCTACTAATACACACGTTTGCAATGATTCCAAGCTTTGCCAAAAATACCGTCACGACAAGAGAGGTGCCGAGCAAGGCAAGCGTGGTCCAAAGCACACGCTTGATTGATACACCGCGGGCAGTGAACACCAGAGCGAACAATGCGAGAAGGTTCCTGCCGCCGACGGCATGCTGAATCACCGTGAGCAACGCGAAAGAAGCGAGAGCCATATAGGAGTCCCTCGTCCTCCTGTTGACGGCCACTTCCTGAAGCAGGCAGAACAGGCCCGCAGGAGCAGAGAAAAAGCTTAGATTGACAACATCTGTTCCAAAATAAGTGATCTTTGAGAGGGCTTGAATCACATAGCACGTAAGCCCCAGTTGAAAGAACAAGCCATTGGAAACCGCTTCATTGGCTTGAATTGCCTTAATCATGCCCCACCACCCGATGCCGCAACGAGAATCTGCCCCAGCTTTCGAAGGCCCTTCTTCCAGCAGCCGCTTGCGGCTAGATGAAGGACCGCGGGAACACCCTTGGTTTCTCCGCTTGTAACGAACTCTTTGATGCGCTTGAACTGTTCGGCGCTAAGGGCGCCACCGTAGCAGCGCAAAAAAGTCCGGGCCTGCGAGACGGTAGACGCGACGCCCCTCTCCATCACATCGAAGTGCGAGGCCCTCTTTACGGGCGAGTACTCAAGCGCGCCGATTTCGTTGAACCCGTGCCGCCTGTACAGAGAAGTCGGTTCGTTTAGATAGCCAATACGGCCAAAAGCCGACGCAAGCAAGGTCAGCCACCAGTCGTGCATAATCACGTCGTCCAGATTCTGGACCTTGAGCGCCAAATCGCGGGCAGCGGCGTTGACCATCATGGTACAACCGGCCCCAAGGGACTGGGCCAACACATGTGGGAAGGAAGTCCTGGCGGGCTCGATAGACGAGAATTTCTCAAACGACTCTGCAATGACGTTGAGCTGGCCGTCGACCACCTTCATATCGGTAAAGACCAGAAGAGGTGCATCGCCGCTGGCAGACCCTTCGATTTTGCGCATGGCCGCAAGGGTCTTCTCGACTTTTCTTGGGAGCCACACGTCGTCTTGGTCGCAGAACATGACGTAGGGGGCGGCGGACTTCTCCATAAGGGAGAAGAAATTGGCCTTTGCGCCGCCGTGCCTAACGCCCTGCGAAACGACCTGGATGCGCCCGTCGGCGGCGGCGTAGCGGCGCAGGACATCCAGCGTCGTGTCGGTCGAGCAGTCGTCCGAGACAAGCAGACGCCAGACGGCGCAGGTCTGGCCCCGGATGGACTCGATCTGCTCGCCAATAAAACGCTCACCGTTGTAGGTGGCCATCAAAATGTCGATGAGAGGCTCGGCGTCCTTCATGCGCTACTTGCCTCCCGCGTCCTTGCGCGCCTCGCGGCGGCCTTTTCTGTTACCCAGAAACCTGGCGGCGCAGTCCACGCCAAACGCGCAACACTCTCCCACTCGACCCTCGCGAAGCAGCTGAGATAAGACAGCGCGCGAGAGCCTGCCGCCCTCGCCTATCTCGCTTGCATGCATCAGGTCGTCGGCGTGCTCTTCCAAGAAGCGGCCGACGGCGCGGTTGCGCTCGTACTGCTGCGAGGGAGTCAGGTTGTGGGAGTGGTAGACCTCGGCCGCGGGCTCGTAGGCTACCTTGAGGCCGGCCGCGACGAAGCGAGCCGCCATAAGCATGTCCTCGCTGGCCTCAACGGCATCGAAGCCGCCGCAAGCCAGGTAGGCCTCGCGCCGGTAGCACGAGCAGGCGTCCGAGACAAAGAACGTCTTGATGCCGTGGCGGGCAAGGTCGCCCTTCCCGCGCACCGAGGGCGCAGCAGGATAGTTGAACCCGCGCACCAACTGCTCGAAGCGGCGCGCGCCGGCCTTTGGGAGCTGCCGGCCGCACACCAGGGCGATATCGGGGTCGGCCAGCATCGGGGCCACGAGCTTCTCGAGGCAGCGCTCGCCCGCCGGGACAGCGTCCTGCGTGAGGAAACACACGAAGTCGCCCGTCGTGCGGCGCAGGGCCATGTCACGGGTAGTGCCGTGGTTGAAGTCCTTGCGGTCGATGACCAGGAGGTCGACCGCGGGGTGCCCGGCGACCTCGGCGGCCGTCCCGTCCTCCGAAGACGAATCCACCACAAGAATCTCTTGCAGACTCACGGTCTGTGACTCGACCAAGGTGAGCAGCGGCCCGATCTGCCCTTGCGCGTTAAGCGTGGGGACAACGACGCTGATGGACGGCGCGGCGCGATCGGCACTTCCTAAACCCACGAAACGATTCCTTCCCCAATTTCATTAACCTATATAGACTACCTCAAGCGGCCCTGGCCTGCAATTTACACCGCCCGACGGCCGCTCTTATAGCCGTCAACCACAGCCCTAAGACACTCAAGCTTGTTGCTCTCTAAGAGCAGGATCCTCGCGAGGGTGGCCCGCAGAAAGTAGTACCGCTCTCCCCAGCCTATGCGGCCCCAGCCGTATTTTTGGATTGTGATGGCCTGCGACCTGGCGCGGTCGCGCCAACGCCAAACAGGGTAGTTCAGGCGATAGTAGCCCTTATTGACACGCTTCTTGCCCACGTCGTCGCTGTTCGGGGCGCTCCAGGCATATTCCTGGCCCCCATCTCATGCAGGATGTTCGTATGGGACGTCTTGACCAGCCTAAAGCCGTGGGACCTTAGGTTGTCGGCAAACTCGTTGTCGACCCAGTCAACAAAGAGCCGCTCGACATAGCCACCCACGACTCGCCAAGCCGCAAGGTTAACCATGCTCCCCGACGTGATGGCACGTTTAACGTCACATACCGTCGGCTCTTCTCTGCTCGTCTCTCTATGGTTTCTGCCAATGACCAGACAACAGACAAGCCCGACGTCGTCAGAGCGGCAGGCTACCTCCCGCGCAACCAGATTTTAAGCGGCATACGGTACGGCTTATGCGCGGCAATCGCGATCTACCAATCGGGGTTTGCTGGGGTACTCATACCTCAGCTCCCCTGGGCCGTAAGGACGACGCCGATGGTTTGGATCACGAGCTTAAGGTCGGTCCAGACCGAGCATTTCTTGATGTAGAGCAGATCCAGCTCGACCCACTTGGCAAAGCTGATGGTGTCGCGGTTGCGGCGGGTCTGCCAGTAGCAGGTCATACCAGGCTTGACCAGCAAACGCTGCTTCTGCCTGGGGGTATAGGTGGCCACCTCTTTGGGCAATGCGGGTCTGGGGCCCACGACGCTCATGCGGCCGGATAAAACATTGAAGAACTGCGGCAGTTCGTCGATGGACGTCATGCGAATCCAGCGGCCCACGCGGGTGATGCGCGGGTCGTCGGCCATCTTGAAGACGGGGCCGTCCTTCTCATTTTGGGACTGTAGCTCGGCGAGACGGTCCTCGGCGTCGGCGCACATGCTGCGGAACTTCCACATCCTAAAAAGCTTACCGTCACGACCCACGCGCTCCTGCTTGAAGAAAGCCGGGCCCGCAGGGTCGTCGACTTTAATCGCAACGGCCACAAGAACAAATAGCCAGCTCAAGCCCACAAGCACCAATAGGCTAAAGAGGATGTCAAAGAGGCGCTTAAGCGCAACGTAACCAAAACGCCCGGCGCACAGGCGCTCGACAGATGCCTGGGCCGCGGGATCGGGCTGCCAGCTGCCCATGCCGCTGGCCTCATCGTTGGTAAGGCTCACGGGGTTGTGCTTGGCGCGACCCGCGGCGCCCCCTTCGATCACCGTAAACGCCGGGGCAGCCTGGGCGACGACGTTGCCGTCGACGATCTCGGCGGCCGCGGCACCAGAGCCGGCGCCGGCTCTGGCGGGGGTCTTCTCGGCGGACATAACTAACGCACCGCCAGAACAGCTTGGGAAGGCATAGCCGCGGCTTGACACGACGCAAGCGGCACTTGCAAGACCACGAAACGCTCCTTTCCCAATCTTCGCAGACATAGGTACAGGTTACTTTAAGCAGCCCTTACCCGCAATGAACCATCCCCCCCCGATGCGGCTTCCCCATAAAACCCTCAACTGCCGTGCATCAAAAGAGGGCAGCAAACCGGCCCGGCTGGCTGCCCTCGTGACGTTGCGTTGACGCTGAGACAAAAGGTCCTCTCGCCGCGTTCTTCTCCGCGCCTAGCCTACCTTAGGGAACGGCCTTGCCACGCCCAAGATCTCTCCGCGCGAGTAGACACTCTTGACGCTCACTCCCTGGTTGGGGTACGCGTCGATGATCTGGTTGTTGCCCAGGTAAATGGCCACATGACCTGCCCAGTAGATGATGTCGCCGCGCTCGCGCTCGGCAAAGCTCACGGGCTGGAAGGTGTTATTGGTGCGCCACGTGTTGGCAAAGTGGTGGTTGTAATAGAACTTAGTGTACGGGTTAAAGTCGCCGCCCGCCACGCCGTCCAGGCTCATGCCGCACGCGTACAGGCCCTCCATGATCAGGCCCGAGCAATCGATCTGGTCACCGGGGCGCGAGCAGTGGTTGTCGACCCACGGGGTGCCGGCGGCCATGTACTCGTAGGCCACGCTGATCATGGTCTCGATGCACTGAGAACGGCTGGCCCCGCTGGGCAGGGTATACGGGTGCACATAGGTCCAGTAACCGGTGGCGTAGCTGGGCAGGGTCACCTGCTTGTAGGTGAGCTTGGGGTAGCTGCCGGGGGTCTGGTAGCCTTTGGCGACCTCGGTGTAGGCGTTGGCCGTGCTGCCGGGGGCACCCGCGCCCTTGGCAACGATGCGAACCTGGATGCCCTCGATGCGCAGGCTGACCTTACTGGTACCGGCCGCCGCGCCGTTGCAGGCCCAGCCCATCCAACCGTAATCCTGCACGTAGACGCGGTACCA
The DNA here is from genome assembly GCA_963616835.1 of uncultured Oscillospiraceae bacterium. Taxonomy (GTDB): domain Bacteria; phylum Actinomycetota; class Coriobacteriia; order Coriobacteriales; family Atopobiaceae; genus Paratractidigestivibacter. The sequence continues at coordinate 14,719 of CAVEMP010000034.1, forward strand.
CACGTCGTAGTACTTGGCCAGCTGGCCGGTGAGGCTGATCTTGACGGCCTCGACGCGCTTGGACTGGCCCAGGGTGCCTGCCACGCCGCCGTCGCCCACGGCCGTCTGCCAGCCGATGTCCTGGACGTGGGCCTGGTAGCTAATCGAGCCCTCGACGCCAAACTCGGCAGAGACCTTGAAGGCCTCCATGCGCAGGGAGCGGCCCGTGGTGCCGGCCAGCGCGCCGTTGGTAACGTCGCCCTGCCAGCCGATATCCTGGACGTGCGCGGTGTAGGTCACGTTGGGAGCATAAAGGGCCGCGGGCTCGCTGGAGCTGGGTCCCGACTGGCCCTTGGGCACCAGGCGGATGCGCACGGCCTCGGCGTTGCGCGAGAGGCCCGTGGTGCCGGCCTGCTCGCCGTTCTTGGCCCAGCCCAGCCAGCCGATGTTGGAGACGTGGACCTGGTAGTAGACGTCGTAGGCCTCGGCGGCGGCGCCGGTGAGCGCGATCTTGAGCGCCTGGACGGGCAGGCCGCGGCCGGTGGTGCCGGCGACGCCGGTGGTGGCGTCCTGCCAGCCGAGCTCGGCGACGTGGGCCTGGACCTGGACGGCCGAGCCGTCAAGGCCGTCGCCCATGACGGCGCAGGCCAGGGCCTCGAGGTCGAGGGACTGGCCGGTGGTGCCCAGGGTCAGGTCGCCGCCCGCGTCGGCCGCGGCGGCGTCGAGCCAGCCCTTCTCGGCGACGTGTGCCTGGCCCTGCAGACGGGCCGCGGCGTTGGGGAGATAGGCGTTGACGGCCGCCGCGTCCTTTGAGCTGGGCGCCTGGCCGCCCTTGGCCACCAGGACGACCTGCACGGCCTCGGCGCGGTTGGCCACGGCGTCGCAGCCGGCCTCCTCGCCGTTCTTGGCCCAGGCCATCCAGCCGACGCCGCCGGCGTGCACGCGGTAGTAGACGTCGTAGGCCTCGGCCATGTCGCCGGTGAGGCGGACCTGCATGGTCTGGACCGCCGCGTTGCCGGTGACCGAGCTCAGGCGCGCGCCGGCGTCGGCCCAGCCGGAGAGGCCCGAGAGGGACGTGGAGACGCGGTACTGGACGGAGCCGCCGACCCAGGTGGCCTGGTCGACGTTCATGGACAGGCCGGCGAGGGCCCGGGACTGGCCGGTGGTGCCGGCGGTCTTGCCAGCGGTCACGCCCGCCTGCCAGCCGCGGCCGGCGACGTTGGCCGCGACGCTGATCGAGGTCGCGGCCCTGGCCTTAAACGCGTCGCCGGTGGCGGGGCCCGCCTCGCCCTTGGGGACGAGAAGAACCTCGACGGCCTCGATGGCGTGGCCGTACCCCTGGGTGCCGGCGGCGTCGCCGTTCTTGGCCCAGCCCAGCCAGCCCACATTGGCGGCGTGGACGCGGTAGTAGATGTCGTAGCTGGCCGCGACGTCGCCGGTCAGGCGGATGCGCACGGCCTCGAGGGCGCGCGACATCCCGGTGGTGCCGGCCTGTCCGTCCGACCAGCCGCTGTCCCAGCCCTGGTCGGAGACGTGGGCCTGCAGCTGGACCGTGCCCGAGACGCCGCCGACCGAGACCCTAAGGGCCTCGAGGCGCTTGCCCAGGCCGGTCGTGCCGGCCACCTGGCCCGACGCTACGGCCGCCTGCCAGCCGTAGTCCTGGCCGTGCGCCTGGACCGAGAGGGTCGCGGCCCCGGTGGGGTCGCCCTGGGCGTCGACGTCGTTGTCGGGGGCGGCGCTGGGGCTCGCGGCGGCGGAGCTGGCGCCCGCGTCGCCGGCGTCTGCGTCGCCGGCGGCCTTCTCGCCGTCTACCTGGCTTTTATTGGACTCGTCGACGGCTTCGGAGGAATCCTTCTGGGCGTCACTCGCGTTGGCGGCAGAATCAGCCTCGTCGACCTTCTCGCCATCGGACGGCGCGGCGGCGCTATCAGACGACCCCTCCTTCGCGACAATCGTGGTCTCTTGCGAGGCTTGCTGGCCCGCGGCAGCCGTAACCGCGCGGGCGGGCGCGGCAAGCAGGCAAGACGCAACGGCGCAGCTCACGAGAGCTGCGGCTATCTGCGACCTTCTCATCCAGTCCCCTTTCATGGATTGAAAACTTAACCTCAATATTCTAAAGGTTCACGTTCACCAGGAATCTTTAGAAAGGCCCCCTTGCGGCAAATTCACCAGGGATACTCAAGGGGTTCCAGGAAAACTTCCCCCAACCGGAATGCAATTTTACGTTTGCCCAGGATTGCCCTTCTCGGCACCCCGGTTGGGGGAAGTTCGCACCCAACACCCGCGCTATCCTATACTCGAGTTTAAGGACGGGAGGCTAAATGGGCAGCTGCGACAGGGCATATAGCGAGATTGTGCGGATCGCGCGCGAACACGGGGCAACGAAGGTCGTCCTGTTTGGCTCGCGCGCCCGCGGAGACGCGCTGCCTAAGAGCGACATCGACGTTGCCGTCGCAGCAGGTTTAAACTTTGATGCACTCTACGATGATTTGCAGAACAATTTAGACTCGCTTTTATGCATCGATGTCGTGAATCTCGACGCCCCTCTCACGCCTGATCTTCGTCATGAAATTGCCCGCGACGGGATTGTTTTGTATGAAAAAGTTTGATAATTACCACAACGCACTTAATGTCTTAAAACAGGCTCCTAAGCAGGACCTTTCCAACGACTATGTGCAAAGCGGAATCATCAACAAGTTCGCTTTGCAGTTCGAGCTAGGCTGGAAGCTCCTAAGGAAACTCCTTGCCTGGGAGGGCGACTCGACAGTAGCCACAGGCTCGCCGCGAGACATCCTCAAAGTCGCGTATAAGTACTACGACTTTTTAGACGAGAAAACTTGGCTTTTGATGCTACGTCACCGCAACACCATCACCCATATCTACGACGCCGACGAAGCGCGAGGTCCTGTTGACGCTATCATCAACGTTTATCTGCCGGCGTTCTGCGCACTGGAAGACGGCCTGGTATCCCGCTACGGCGACCTTCTTACCAGGCCGGACGACGAGTTTTAGACATGCAAGAGAAAGACCAGCTAATGACCCAAACCTCCCCTGCGGTAAGCGCCGCTGTCTTGTTTCAGATCCACGACGCCAGCGTGGTGCGCGGCGAGCGCTGCATCCTGCACGTCGACG
>CAVEMP010000035.1:0-12108 GCA_963616835.1 uncultured Oscillospiraceae bacterium
CCAACACCGGCGGCGGCTACAGCTTCTACCGCGACGCCAAGCTGCGCCGCATCACCCGCTACCGCTACAACAACGTCCCGGCAGACAACAACGGCCGCTACCTCTATATCAAGGACGGCGACACCGTTTGGAACCCCGGCTGGCAGCCCACTCGCACGCCGCTTGACGCCTACGAGTGCCGCCACGGTATGGGCTACACCAAGCTCTTTGGCAAGAAGAACGGTATTGCCGCCGAGGTCTTGAACTTCGTGCCCGTAAACGACCCTTGCCACGTCATGCGCCTGACGCTTACCAACCAAGGCGACGTTGCCAAGAAGCTGCAGGTCTTCTCGTATGTTGAGTGGTGCCTGTGGAACGCCGATGACGACGACCGCAACTTCCAGCGCAACTTAAGCACCGGCGAGGTCGAGGTCCACGGCTCGACGCTGATCCACAAGACCGAGTACCGCGAGCGCCGCGACCACTTTGCCTTCTTTACCGTGAACCGCGAGGTCGCGGGCTTCGACACCGACCGCGCTTCGTTCCTGGGCGCCTACCAGGGGCCGGACGCGCCCGAGGCCGTGACAAGCGGCGCTTGTACGAACTCCGTGGCCTCTGGCTGGAGCCCAATCGCCGCCCATCAGCTGGACGTCGAGCTTGCCCCCGGCCAGACCTGGACGGCCGCGTTTGTGCTTGGCTACACCGAGAACCCCCGTGACCAAAAGTGGGAGTCCAAGGGTGTGGTCAACCGCGCGGGCGCCCAGGCGCTGGCCGCCCGCTACGCCAACGACGAGCAGGTAGACGCCGCCGTGGCCGAGCTGGCTGCCTACTGGGACGGTCTTCTCTCCACCTACACGGCAAAGACGCCGGACGCGCGCGTGGACCGCATGGTCAACGTATGGAACCAGTACCAGTGCATGGTGACGTTCAACATGAGCCGCTCGGCCAGCTACTACGAGAGCGGCGTTGGTCGTGGCATGGGCTTTCGCGACTCTAACCAGGACCTTCTTGGCTTCGTGCACCTGGTGCCCGCGGCCGCGCGCCAGCGCATCCTGGACATCGCGGCCACCCAGCGCCCCGACGGCAGCGCCTACCACCAGTACCAGCCGCTTACCAAGAAGGGCAACTCCGATATTGGCAGCGGCTTCAACGACGACCCGCTGTGGCTGATCGCCGGTGTCTCCGCCTACCTTCGCGAGACGGGCGACTACTCGATCCTTGAAGAGCGCGTGCCCTTTGACAACGACGAGTCCCTTGCGTGCCCCTTGGTCGAGCACCTTACGCGCTCGCTGGACTACACGCTGGCGAACCTTGGCCCCCACGGCCTGCCGCTCATTGGCCGCGCCGATTGGAACGACTGCCTTAACCTCAACTGCTTTAGCGAGGAGCCGGGCGAGAGCTTCCAGACCACCGGTCCTTCCGAGGGCCCCGTGGCCGAGTCGGTCTTTATCGCCGCGATGTTTGTCAAGTACTCCCACGAGTACGCCGACATCATGGCCCGTCGCGGCAACGACACCGAGGCTGCCCGGGCACTGGCCGCCTGCAGCCGCATGGTGGCCGCCGTTGCACGCGACGGCTGGGACGGCGAGTGGTTCGTGCGCGCCTATGACGCCGCCGGCAACAAGGTGGGTTCGGCCGAGTGCGAGGAGGGCCGCATCTACATCGAGCCGCAGGGTTTTGCCCCCATGGCGGGTATTGGCCTTCACGACGGCAAGGCCGAGCGCGCCTTGGCAAGTGTCGAGAAGTACCTGGACACCGAGTACGGCGTGATGATCTTCCAGCCGGCCTACTCCGAGTACCACAAGGAGCTGGGCGAGGTCTCGAGCTACCCGCCCGGCTACAAGGAGAACGGCGGCATCTTCTGCCACAACAACCCCTGGGTCTCCATCGCCGAGACGCAGCTGGGCCATGGCGACCGCGCCTTTGAGGTCTACCGCAAGATCTGCCCCGCCTACCTGCAGGACAAGGCGGCCCGTCACGCCACCGAGCCCTATGTGTACTCGCAGATGGTCGCCGGGCGCGACGCGGTGAACTTTGGCCAGGGCAAGAACTCCTGGCTTACCGGCACCGCCGCCTGGACTTTTGTGAACGTCTCGCAGTACATCCTGGGCGTCAAGCCCACCCTTGACGGCATCAAGGTTGACCCCTGCATCCCGCACGAGTGGGAGGGTTTCTCGCTTACCCGCGCCTACCGCGGAGCCACCTACGTCATCGACGTCAAGAACCCGCGGCATGTCCAGAAGGGCGTCGCCTGCGTGGAGGTAGACGGCAAGAAGATCGACGGCCAGGTCTTGCCCGTGGCGCCTGCCGGCACGACCGCGCACGTGAGCGTGACGATGGGTACTGCCTGTTAGTTGTTACCGGGCGCGCCTCCTCTTCCCGGGCGCGCCCGTGTTTTCCCGTGAGTTTCCAGGGATGCGGGCCGTGATGTCCTACTTGCGCTTTGCGTTCCCCCGCAAAGTCTCTTCCCGTGTTTGCACTTCTCCCCATGGCGGCCCGCGTCTCTGGTGACTCAGCCCTTATCGATTAATTACGGAGCACGAGTATGGCCGACGCATACCGCAAGGCCCTCAAGCGCGGCGAGCAGGACGCCCGTCGCGCCATGTCCGAGGGCCGCCACCCCTTTCTCACCGACCTTGACGGCATCGTGCTGGAGGGTCAGACCGCAAGCCGCGAGTCGTGCGGCACGTTTGAGATCCCGCTCGACATGGTCGTGGGCACCGTTACCCGCGGCCGCGAGAAGGCCTTCTCGCGCACCTTCATGCCGCTGCTTGAGCCCGACACCGAGTTTGCCATCAAGTGGTCTCGCCTCTATGACATCCAGGTAGAGGAGGGCTATCGCGACCCCATTCGCGTGACCGAGTTCATGCACCGCTTCTATGTGCAAGAGGGCAACAAGCGCGTGAGCGTTCTTAAGTACCTGGGAGCACACACAGTGACGGCCGAGGTCACGCGCCTGTACCCCAGCCGCTGGGAGGGCGTCGAGCGGCGCCTGTACGGCGAGTTCTGCGAGTTTTGGCGCGCGTGCCCCATCTACGACATCGAGTTTTCGCGCGAGGGGTCCTATCGCAGGCTGGCAGCGGCCTTTGGGCGTGACCTTACGGCGCCCTGGCCCGACGAGGCAGTGGACTACCTTCGCCAGAGCTATCTTTTCTTTGCCAGCGCCTATGCGCGTGCCGGCGGCGCCCACCTGGACATAACACCCGCCGACGCCATGCTTGTTTACCTGGGCGTCTATACGCAGGACCGCATCTTGGACGTGCCGTCTTCCATCGTCATCGACCGCCTGGGGCGCATTTGGCGCGAGCTTGTCATGGAAGGCAGGCCAGATGGCGAGAAGGCCGATCTGGTCGAGGCGCCAGATCCCGGTGAAGAGGCGCCCACGCCCGCCCCTGCCTCGGGGGTGCTTAAATTCTTTATGGGCAAGACCACCTATACCGAGCGCCGGCCTTTGCGCGTCGCGTTTATCCACGACCGCCTTGTGAGCGACTCGGGCTGGGCCTATGCCCATGACCTGGGCCGTCAGCACCTTGAGGAGTACTTTGGCGGCATCGTGCGGACCCTTGTCTTTGAGGGCCGCGACAGCGAGGACGACTTCATGGACGCCGTGGACTCTGCGACCAGGGCAGGCGCAGACGTGGTCTTTACCACCTCGTCGTTGCTTATGGACCTCAGCGTGAAGGCCGCCGTGCGCTACCCGGACGTGCGGTTTCTCAACTGCTCGGTTGGCATGCCGCACCCGCTTGTGCGCTCCTACTACGGCAAGATGTTCGAGGCCAAGTTCTTGCTTGGGGCGCTGGCGGCCAGCATGTCCAGCACCCACCGCGTGGGCTACCGCGCCTATTACCCCATCTATGGAACGATTGCCGAGATAAACGCCTTCGCCATTGGGGCGTCTCTTGTGGACCCCGCCGCGCGCGTGGTGCTTAGCTGGTCGCGCGGCGAAGACGATGACCTCTTAAGCACGATGAGGGCGCAGGGGACCGACGTGATGAGCGGATCTGACGTGGCCAAGCCCTGGGCCGCCGCGGACGCCTATGGCCTGCACCTGCTTGACGACGGTTGCCTGCACGACGTGGCCGCGCCCATCTGGCACTGGGGTCGCTACTACGAGCTGATTGTGCGCGGTCTTCTCCACGGGTCGTGGGATGTGCCGGCCGCCGCGGCAAATGCGGCGCATGTAGATGCCGCAGATCGCGCGGTGAGCTATTGGTACGGCCTAAGCTCGGGCGTCATCGACGTGAGACTCGCGACTGATTTGCCCTACACGTCCAAGAAGCTCGTCTCGCTTCTTCGAAACGGCGTCGTGTCGGGCGCGATCCATCCTTTTGAGGGAGAGCTGCGCAGTCAGGACGCGACGATCCAGCTGGCCGGCTTCCCGGCGCTGTCAAGTTCTGCGATCGTGGGCATGACCTGGCTTGCACAAAACGTTGAGGGGTCGCTTCCGGCCGATTGGGAGATCAGCGAGCGGGCGCTTGCGGCGGCGAAGGTTGCGGGTGTGCTTAGGAAATGAGGATCCTTGCCATAGCGGACGTCGAGGAACGCTGCCTTTGGGACTATTACGACGAGCAGCGTTTTGCCGATGTCGACCTGATTCTCTCGGCGGGAGACCTTTGTGCCGACTACCTGGAGTTTCTTGTGACGGTGACCAATAAGCCGCTGCTCTATGTGCGTGGCAACCACGACGACGCCTACGAGAGGCGCGCGCCGGGAGGCTGCGTGTGCATCGAGGATAGCGTTTACGTGTGGCAGGGGCTTCGTATCGCGGGGCTGGGCGGCTCGATGCGCTACCGCAACGGTCACAACATGTACAACGAGCAAGAGATGGCGCGGCGCGTGCGGCGCCTTGAGCCCAAGGTGCGGCTTGCGGGCGGCGTCGACATCTTGCTCACGCATGCGCCGGCGCGTGGGGTGGGAGACCTGGATGATCTGCCTCACCAGGGCTTCGTTTGCTTTAGCGAGGCCATAGGGCGTTGGAGTCCCGATTACATGGTCCATGGCCACGTGCACAAGGGCTACGCGCCCGTGTTCGAGCGCGAGCGCGTGCTTGAGGGCGGCTGCCACGTGGTCAACGCCTTTGGCCACACCATCCTTGACCTGGACGATGCCCGCTACCCCGACCGCGGCTGGCGCGGCACGCTTCTTAACGCCGAGACCCTAAGCCGCGACCCGGCGGGGCAGGGGAGGTTCTACGCGGTCGGGTGGGACTAAGGTCGCGAAAAAACTTCCCCCAACCGCAACGCGATTTTGCAAAAGGCCAGTTGGCGGTTGCGCGCGTATCCGGTTGGGGGAAAATGACCTCGTAACCTAAAAGAGGGGAGAGGCCGTGCCGTTTTCTATCGTGAGAAACGACATCGCGCGCATGCAGACCGATGTCATTGTCAACGCGGCAAACGAAGGCCTGGTCGCAGGCGGTGGCGTGTGCGGTGCGATCTTTGCGGCGGCCGGTGCGCGGCAGCTGCAGGAGGCCTGTCGCAAGGTCGCGCCTTGCCCCACGGGCTCGGCCGTTTGGACCCCGGGCTTTAACGCGCAGGCTCGCTGGATCGTGCATGCCGTGGGGCCGCGCTACATCGACGGCGCGCACGGCGAGGAGGCCCTGCTTCGCGGGGCGTATCGCTCGGCGCTGGGCGAGTCGGCGCGGCTGGGGGCGCAGGGCGTCGCCTTGCCGCTTATCTCGGCAGGAATCTTTGGGTACCCGCTGGCCGAGGCCCTGCGTGTTGCCTGCGACGAGATCCGGGCATTTCTCGCCACCGATGCTGCGGTGGTTAACGGTAGTGAGATGGCCGTCTACCTGGTGGTCTTTGACCGCGCGGCCTTCGCGGCGTCCTTGGGCCTGGTCGATGAGGTTCAATCTTTTATAGACGAGAAGTACGTCGACTCGCTGCCCCGGCGCGACCGTGCGGCCGACCTTGCCGCATCGACGGCGAGCTTTTGCTTGGAGGCCGCCCCGCGGGTCTGTGCACCGGCGCCGGCCGCCGTTCCTGCGCCCGCCTCTATAGACCGCAACGAGTTGAGTGACCTTCTCGCCAACCTGGACGCGTCGTTCTCGCAGGCGCTTCTCGCCCTGATCGATGCCTCGGGACTTACGGATGCGCAGGTCTACCACCGTGCCAACCTCTCGCGCCAGCTCTTTGCCAAGGTCCGCAAAGACGCAGGCTACCGGCCTACCAAGCAGACGGCCGTGGCGCTTGCCGTGGCCCTTGAGCTCACCTTGTCCCAGACGCAGGATTTGCTGGCACGCGCGGGCCTTACGCTGTCGTCCTCGAGCAAGTTCGACGTCATCGTGACGTACTTCATCGAACGCGGCCGCTACGACATCTACGAGCTCAACGCCATGCTCTTTGCCTTTGACCAGCCGCTTTTGGGCTCGCTGTAGGCGAGAAGGCCGCTGCTGTCCCGCCTGCGCCGCAAATGTCACTTGACGGTTTACCTGCCGCGGCGGCCCTGGCACTACCTTAGGCCTCAGGCGACGCGCAAGGGTGCGCGTCGCCTGAGGCCTAAGGAGGCTCACCATGAAGAACGACCTGACCGAGCTGGTATTTATTCTGGACAAAAGCGGTTCGATGACCGATTTGGAGTCCGACACTATCGGCGGCTATAACAGTTTGCTCAAGCAAAACCTCGAGGCGCCTGGCGAGGCGCTGGTCTCGACGGTGCTTTTTGACCACCGCGTGGAGATCCTGCACGACCGCGTGCCCATTGACCAGGTAGAACCTTTGACTAAGAAGGATTACGTGCCCAGCGGCTGCACCGCGTTGCTCGACGCGGTGGGTGGGGCCATCCGCTACCACGAGCGCGTGCAGCAGATTCTGCCAAATGAGTACCGCCCCGCGCATACCCTGTTTTGCATCACGACCGACGGGCTTGAGAATGCGAGCAAGCGCTACACCTACCCGCAGGTCAAGCACATGATCGAGGCGGCGCGTGAGCGCGGTTGGGAGTTTATGTTCTTGGGCGCCAACATCGATGTGGCCGCCGAGGCGGGCCGCCTGGGCATCGACCTGGAGTGCGCCGCGCCGTTTGCGGCCACCTCCGAGGGATGCGCCGCAGCCTTTGACGAGATGTGCCGCGCTACGGTGGCTGTGCGTGGCGGTCGCCCAGCAAAAAACCGGGCGCGCCGCTAGGGACGCGCCCGGTCTGCGGGCTGGCTATCCTGATGTGCGTGGCTGGGGTCCTATAACGCCGCCATCGCCACCACGACAAGTGCGATTACCAGGGCAAACGGCATCAGGCAACCGCCACAGCCGCACCCTCTGCCGCCAGGCGGCGGGGGAGGCGGAGGTCCCCACGGCCGCCGCGGCCCGCCAAAGCCGCCGGGACGTCCAAAGCCACCCGGGCCTCCCGGGCCGCCAGGTCCGCCAAAGCCGCCGGGGCCGCCAGGTCCAGGTCCGTGTCCGTGCATTGTGTCCTCCTTTAACGACGGGCGCTCCGCGAGCGCCCGATTACCCTGCATTGTTCCACCAAAGGGCATGCAAATTTCGCGTCGTCGATCGTCCGCACGCGTGGTCCTTCTCGCCTGCATAATTTGAGGCTTGTCTGATGCCAAAGTATTAGACAAGCCCCAAATTTGCAGGTAGGGTATGGCGAGAAGCCCGCGACATCCCTATTGGGACACGATGTTCAGCGAACGTGGGGCTTGCTTAAGAGCCGCTGCGATAGAGTGGGATCAGGCAATCGAATGACGCTGTTCTAAGGATGGTCCCCATGGAGAACCGGTCTTCTCAGCTTAAAGCGCTCGCGGTGCTGGCCTGCGCGCTCGCGGTGCTGGCTTGCACATTGGCTTTCCCCGCGCGGGCGCATGCGCTCTGGGGCAGAAAGTGCTATGTGCAGGATTCCTCGGGAGAAAAGGCGTATTACGACGATGTGCAAGAGGGCATCAATGCCGGGTGCGGCGAAGGCAAGGTCGTCGTGCTGACGTGCGACGATGCATATTCGGAATCCAAGAAGGCGAGGTTCCAGATTCCCGCCGGGCAGAAGGTCACCGTCAACCTCAACGGCCATGCCCTCATGCACGCCTCCGGCGGTATCTTTCGCCTGAACGAGAACTCGAGCCTGACCCTTACGTCCTGCGACCCGGAGGCCGGGTCCAACTCTGCGGGGAAGCAATTTGCGGCTGGCGTGTTGTACGGCTGCTATAAGCAGTACGGCGCTGCTATCCAGATGGAGGCGGGGAGCCACCTCACGCTCGACAACATGACGCTTAAGGACAATGAGGCGAGCACCCCTAACGCGAACCCCGGCACGCACGCCTGTGGAGGGGCCATCTACGCCGAGAAGAACTGCACCATCGACCTGAAGAACTCCCAGATTGCCAACAACACCTCCAAAAATTACGGCGGCGGCGTCTACATCAACGGCGAAGGCGCGAAGGTCACGCTCGACAACTCGAAGATCAGCGGCAACAAGGCCGAGCAGGGCGGCGGCATCTACATTGATGGCACGAACGCCGTCATCGACCTGAAGAACGGCTCGTCGATCGACGGCAACACGGCCACCGAGGGCGGCGGCGGGGTCTACTGCAACGTTTCGTTCTTCACAATCAAGTCCTCCGACGGCACGGGCAAGATAACCGGCAATCAGGCCCAGGGCTCCAACAGGGCAACCACCAAGGGTAGCCAGTCGGGCGGCGGCATACACGTCGACTCGAGGTCCGGCGAGAACGAGGGCCTGATCGAGAACTTGACCATTGCCGAAAACTACTCGGCCTACGACGGCGGCGGCCTTGAGCTGGACCAGCGTTGGACCACCGTGCGCAACTGCACCATCACCGGCAACACGTGCAAGTACGAGGGCGGCGGCATCTACGACTGCAACAGCGACAACCTCATCGATAGCTGTACCATCACAGGCAACGCCTGCAGCGTGGACAGCGGCGGCAACTACGAGGGCGGCGGCGTGTTTGTGTGGCACAGCTACGACTTGAAGATGAGCGGCAAGTGCATTGTGAAGGGCAACACCCGCGGCAAGAACTCCGGCAACGCCGACGACGTGATGCTGCGCGAGAACGCGGGCGCCACCGCCAAGGCCTACATCACCGGTAACCTGGCCGAGGGTTCCAGCGTGGGCGTGCGCACCGGCATCACCGGCGACCGCCGCATTGCCAAGAACTTCAAGGCGGCGAGCAAGGACTGCCTGTTCTACGACATGGCCGGCTACTACGTGAGCTACGGCACCGACGAGGGCGGCGACGCCTGGCAGCGTCACACCTCCAACTAAGCGAGTGGTATTATTCGAGGTTAAAGGCGGTTTTGGCGGCCATACTTAAGGGCGTGGGCTCTCAAAACAAAGCCCGCGACAAAACGAATAAACCATTTCAACTAAGGTCTCGCAATGTATAAACTTTGCGGTATTGAGAAGTCGTACAAGAAAAAGGGCGTGAGCAGAACTGCGCTTAAACGGGTGGATCTTGATCTGCCAAGCACGGGGCTCTCTTTGCCGTTGTTGGCGATTCCGGCTCTGGAAAATCAATCCTCTTAAACATACTCGCTTGCCTGGTTTTGCCCGACAAGGGAACAATCCAGATTGAGGGCGCAGATGCCTCGAAGTTTAACGATTGGCAACGATGCGGCTTTGTTGCGCGCGATGTTGGGTTTGCTTTCCAAAAAGACGAGCTTGTTGCTCATGCCTCTCTGCTTGAGAATCTGCTGGCCGCGCTCAACTTGTCGGGCATTTCCAAACGCGAGGCTGCTCAAAAGGCAAACTCCGTTCTTAGGCATGCGGGATTAGGCGAGTACAAAAATTGTCTTCCCGAGCAGCTCTCAAAACACCAGCTACGGCAGTTCTCCCTTGCCCGCGCAATGTGCAAGGGCGCGAAAGTCGTGCTTCTCGATGAGCCCGAAGTTGGCTTGACAGAAAACGAACGAGAGAACCTAATCCAAGAAATCAAGAGCTTGTCTGTCGGCTCATTGGTTGTGGTCGCTACGCGGGATGCTTCCTTTGCCAGGCTTCTTGACGCTGACGTCATCAACATCAAAGATGGCATTATCGACTACACGAGCGCCATGTCGATTGCTGCGCACCTCGATGCCGGCAGCGCTTGGGTTTCAAAACCACGCGCGGTGGTTGTGCGCCTGTCGTCCAAGCTCTCTTTTGTCCGCGTTAGCTTGCGTAACAGAAGCGGAAGAAGTTTTGTTTTGGGCTTGTCGGTAATGCTCGGAATCGTTGCCCTAGCTTTTGTCTTGGCGATTTCTAATGGAATTACGGCATATCTCGACACCGACAGCCGCGATAGCTTGTCTCAGCAACCGCTTCAGGTTGGCACGCTTGCTTTTGATACAACGGAACTCGCGGATACGTTTAACGGCGACGGTTCCACGCAGTTGTCGACGTCGGAGCTGATAACAAAAGCCGTTCGCTCGGCAAAGAACAACGACCTAGCGTCTTTCAAGTCCTACATCGAAGGTAATAAGGAGAAGTTCTCGAGCTGCACCGATCTTATCGACTACGAGTACGGCATAACGCCGCAGGTGTTCGCAGCCGATACCAGCGCAGGAACCGTTGCTTTAAGTACGTCCGCCGTAACGGACCTTTCTAGCTCGTATACGGCTAGCTTCACGTCGCCCGCCGGTTTCACAACCATGGCGCGTTTGGACGCAAAGACGCAGAACTACACTTCGCAATACGACGTTTTGCAAGGAAGATGGCCGGAGAAATACAACGAGCTTGTCCTTGTGCTTCCAAGCGAGGACGCGTTTACTTTGCTTGGGATAGATACAGCCCTCAACGACTTCTTCAAGGAATTTGACCTGTCAAGCACATATGACGAGCTAAACAGCCTGTTTGCATTCGACGAGACGGCCGAAGGCGAAGTGTGGGAGGACACGGGCGAAAGCGAGGCGGCCGAGGGTTCGATTCAAATGGATCCTTCAACGAAAAAGTTCTTGGACTTGATCGTGAAGATGGCGACCACAACGCAGAACACCTATTCCCTCAACATGAAAACCCTTGGGTATTCTGACTTCAGCACGCCCGCAGCGATTCGGTTCTATACGTCGACCTATGAAGACAGAATCACGTTAAACAAGCTCATAAGCAGCTATAACGACTCGGTTAGCGCCGCGGGCGATTCTTCAAAGCACATCGACTACTATGACTTGGTGGACACCGTTACCAATATCTCGATGGGCATAGTTAAGGTTGTAAGCCTTCTCTCGCTTGTGATTTTGCTGCTGATGGGTATCGTGACGACGCTGAATATCGGTGCCATCACTTTCTTTAGCTCGCGCGATCGCTGGCGTGAGACAAGCGTTATGAGGGTTCTTGGCGCAACTCGTGGCACGGTGTTCTTGACGCTCATATTGGAAGCGGCCGTTGGCTTGGGAATGGCCACGCTGTTGAGCATGCCGATCAATTCGTCGACAACGGCAAGCATTGGCTTTAACCTTATGGTTCTCGAACCGTGGCACGTGGCTTGTCTGTTGGTGCTGGGAGTTGTCACGATGGTTCTTGGGTATCTCATCCCCACAATCGTGATCAGCAGGAAAAATGACGTTTTAGTTTTGCGAGCGCAATAGATGGCTCAACAGCACTGGCGTTGAGGAGGGGCGCGAAAGCGCAGCCGTGGCTTTTGTCGCCGAGCCCTTCTCGCCGCTACAAAACAACGGGTCGGGCGCGCTGAGAAGGGCTTCTCGCTACAAAAAACTAGGTCGGGCGCAAGTTTGACGCCCGTTTGCTACAAAATGCCGGGTCGGGCGCAATATTCCAGCGCCCGACCCGCATTTTTGTAGCAAGAGGTAGAGCGAAACGAAGAAACCAGCGAGTTGTTGAGCTTTTGCGGATAAGTTAACCAAGGTTGCCATGGCAACCCCATTCGAGAGTTTGACTAGGCAAACTTATAGAGAAGGGACCAAGCAAGTCAGGAGGTGGCGAGGGTATGGAGCTCAAGGATGAGGGCGTGATTGAGGTAGACGGCAAGAACGTCCGCATCAAAACCAACAAGTAAAAGAATCGATGGATTCTCGAAAGGCAAAACAATGATTGACTCGACAAAGACCATGCACCAACTTGGCACCGAGGACCCAAAGTTCGCGGAGTTTCTTGTGTCCAAGGGGTTTCCCTTCTCGGTCAAGAACCCTATCACCAAGCTCGTGACCTTCGATGACGTCGTGAAGCTTAAGAAGCTCGATAAGG